>NZ_JAKRFS010000005.1:0-397785 GCF_022347875.1 Pseudoalteromonas sp. CNC9-20
GCGTTCTGGACCCACCTGACCCCATGCCGAACTCAGAAGTGAAACGGAACTGCGCCGATGATAGTGTGGGTTCGCCCATGTGAAAGTAGGTCATCACCAGGCTCCTAATTAGAGAGACCCGTTGCAGCAGTGCAACGGGTTTTTTTATGCGTGTAGGCCAGGCTTCAGCCTTGCATCACCTAGTCAGGGTAAACCCCGACCCACAACACAGCTAAACATTCATCACCATACCTGTAGGCAAGGCTTCAGCCTTGCAGCATCTAGTCAGGGTAAACCCTGACCTACAACACGGCGAAACACCCACCACCACACCTGTAGGCAAGGCTTCAGCCTTGCAACACCCCAGTCAGGATAAATCCTGACCTACAACACCGCACCCCAGTCAGGGTAAACCCCGACCCCCAACACATCATCATCGGTCATCACACCTGTAGGCAAGACTTTTAGCCTTGCATCACCCTAGTCAGGGTAAAACCCTGACCTACAATATATAGACATCGATTTACGGGCATAAAAAAACCGCTAAAAAGCGGCTTTCTTGGTTAAAACGATAGGAGGGTTACTGTTCCCAATAGGCTTGCTCTAGGCAATCCTCGCGCTCTGGTAGACCCCGGGTTAAACGCGGTGAATGTTGTACTAGCACTTCATAACTTGCACGGTTCGCATACTTACTGATCTGGGCTAAAGAAGAGTAAGTGATCGCTTGCTGGCCATGCTTGGCTGAGTTTGGCACATTTAACTTGTGGTACTCATTAGCGCTAATATCATGCAGTACAGCAGCTAGCGCGCAATCACCGGCGCCATTGGTGTTCTTAATGCTATCTGGCCCACCCATAAATGGGGCGGTATGGCTATAAGCACGCACAGGCTGTTGGCAATCTTGCTTGCGCATGGCACGTGAAAACTCATAACGGTTAAAGTCAGCGATTGCACCTGGAAGGAGTGGGTACTCAGTGGCGCGTTTATGCTGATCATCAACATAGCCGGCCATAAACATACCTTTTTCACCGGCGGTACAAATCACAAAGTCGACCCATTCTAGGGCTTTGTCTGCCGCTAATAGTGGATCTTCAAAACCGGTAATCGCTAGGCCTTCTTCTTCGTTCATAGCAAGAATATCAACATGATCATTTACGAAGTTGGCCCACCATGTAGGGTCTTGCTCAATAAGAAACTTGGTGCCGAGCGTCAGCACCACTGGTACTCCGGCTTCGTTTGCGTACTTTACCGCTTGCATAGTGGCTTCGGTCATTGTTTCGTTGCCTTGCGTGCGCATAAGGTAGGCACTGATCACCAAAGCAGATGATTCTTGGATCAGGTTCTTATCTATGGACTCAGGGCGTAAGTGATTCATTAACCCTGCGCTAATGGCGAAGGTACGTTCGCCACTTTCATCAATCAGCGTAAAGCAGCGGCCTATGGGGCCATCTACAGGTTGCAGATAATTAAGGTCTACACGGCTTGAGGTGTTACATAAAAAGCGATAAGCATAACTACCAATTTTGATATTTTCGCTCATTACGCCAAGTAGCACCGAACGATCATCAGCCAGCACTGAGTAGTTGTGCATGGTATTGCCTACGGTGCCGCCAGCAAACTCATAATCAACCATGTCGTTGAGCTTGAGCCGATCATAGAGGGCATTGGTAACGTCACTGTCAATAACCTGTGACATGCCACGCTGCAGCCCGAATTCATCTAAGAATGCCTGATCGACCTTGGCTTCAATATCCACCACGATCTGATCTATGCCTACAATGTAGCTGCGCTTCAACCGCGATTCGGGGTTGATTTGATTAGTAAGTGGATCTTTATCTTCCACCGGGAAATAATGTTTATGTCTTCGGCGACCAGGAAACTTCATGACTTACCCGTTTTCGGTGTCCATAGAACAAAAAAAGCGGCGAATTATAGCTTAATTTTGGGTGTGCAGGCTATGGTGTGAGCCATAAAATCCGGCAAATAGTGAGAATGCGTTCTTATAAGACTCAGAAATTCCCTATATTGAGTGTAAAGCATAGCCGGGAATTTGCTGATGTTAGCGAGAGGATTCGCCGCGCACTTGCTGATATTGCTTGGTATAATTGCTGTTCCTAAGTAGTTAAAAGATACCCTATGAACGAGCTAAATGACGAATACTGGATGGCGAAAGCCTTAGCCTGTGCCGATAAGGCCGAGCAACTCGGTGAGATCCCAGTCGGTGCTGTACTAGTCAAAGATGGTGAGCTTATCGCCGAGGGCTGGAATCAATCGATCACCCTTAACGACCCGTCGGCTCATGCTGAAATGATGGCGGTGCGTGCAGCTGGAGTGGCCCTTAATAACTACCGGCTTATTGACTGCACTTTGTACGTTACACTAGAGCCATGCTCAATGTGTGCTGGTTTACTCGTTCATAGTCGCATTGCGCGGCTAGTCTTTGGTGCCAATGACTTAAAAACGGGTTCTGCGGGGTCTATTATGAACCTAGTGCAGGAGCCTCGGCTTAATCATCAAGTTGAAGTCACCAAAGGGGTGCTTGAGCAGCAGTGTGCAACTAAGTTATCAGCGTTTTTTAAGCGACGTCGGCAAGAGCATAAGGCGAGAAAAAAGGCGCGTCAGCAACGCCTGGGGGAAGGGGGTTAGGCCTCCGCCAAGCGTTGCTTTTCTAGTTCTTCCATTTGTTGCATAGCAAACAAGCGGCGACGCCACAAAATCTTATTGTGGGTATTTTTGCGTGTTACTCGACGACGATTAGTCGATGAAAATAGTACATTTCGCTTAAAGCGATGCGTTCTACGGCGTTTTAGCATAGTGTATTCTCCTTGAAAGTGTGAGAGGGGAGAGCTGCCAATGAAAACACGATTAAATGACAGTTTTATGGCGTTCCGGCCGATTCTTCCTTGGCGCTAGCGTTGTTGGCCACCAAAGCATCGTTTTCATCTAACCATACCAGGGTGTCGTAGTAGCGCCGAATATTGTCTACGTAAGTTACCGCTACGTCTCCGCGCGCATAACCGTATTTAGTTGTACGATAATAGCGTTTCTTGATCAACAGCGGTAGGTATTTTTTCACATCGGCCCACTTGTCTTTATCGTCACCGGCACGTTCGGTTAGGATCCGCGCATCATTTACATGGCCCCAGCCGACATTATATGACGCTAAGGCAAACCAAGTACGGTCAGGTTGGGCAATACGATCAGGTATGCGTTCAATAAGATAACGTAAGTACTCGGCACCGCCGCGAATATTCTGTTCTGGTTTGAGTCGACTGGTAACGCCCACCTGTTTTGCCGTTGGTAAAGTCAGCATCATGATACCACGTACCCCAGTGGGTGATTTTGCCAAGGGATCCCACATTGACTCTTGATAACTAAGAGCAGCCAGCAAGCGCCAGTCTAACTCTTGTGCATACTGCTTAAACCAAGGCATATAAGTCGGTAAGGTATCGGCAACGGCTTCAATAAATGCCAAGGTGTTAACATAGTTAAACTGGCGTACGTGGCCAAAGTACTTCTCTTCTAAGGCATAAAGGCGCTTGTTCGCTTTCGCTTCACCGAAAAACTCCACTACCAAGGCATAGAGTGAGTCGTCGTTATCTTGGCGCAGTACCCAGCCAATTGGGTCATTACGGGTCACGGAAAAGCCGATGCTCAGATTCGGGTGGTAACGGCGAAACAGTGCCAAGGCGTGGGAGTCGGCAATGGTGTAGTCGATATCGCCGTCGATAATGGCTTGCAGTAATTCTGCTTCGTCCATTTCATCGGTTTCATTCCAACTCAGTTGGGGGTACTGTTTTTTATACCGATGTAGAGTTTGCGAGTGGCTGCTGCGGGCCAATACCGTTAAGTTGCCCTCTAAGTCATCAAAGTCGCGCGGCCGGACTCGACCTTGTTTGTAAACCAGCTTTTGACTAATGATGCGGTAACTAGGGCCAAAACGGTACAGCTCGGCACGACTTGGAGTGTAGCCAATGCCCGATGCGACCAGGTCCAATGAGCCATTATCAAGGCGCTGAAACATATCGTTAAGGCTAAAGAACGGCACGATATCCAGCTCTACGCCTAGGTAGTTAGCAAAATCTTGGGCAAGTTCGTATTCAAACCCTTGCTCCCCTTGAGGGGCTTGGTAATAATTGCTGGCACCGGCCAGGGTGCCCACGCGCAACGTGTTGCTTTGATGAATACGCTCTAATTGGCTAGGTTTTTGCGGCTCACTGCAGCCTACGAGTACCCAGATACTCACAATTAACCAAACGAATCTCACGGCTTACCCCTTTACCCCGATACCACCACTTATAACAAAACCAAGGCTTGGCGTCACCTCTACTTTAGCCATAGAAAGTGAGGCTTATAAGGATTCCCTGCAATAGCGGACAATCGTCCTTGCCAGCGGCCCTTTAACTCGCATTTTTAACTAAATTAAGTATAATGCGCGGCAACTGTCGTTCAATCCTTAACCCCGGATGATATTACCTATGTTAATCCTGCGTGGTGCGCCAGCACTTTCCGATTTTCGTGTTCAAAAAGTGCTTACTCAATGTAAGCAAGCCAACCTTCCTGTAACTAACGTCTACGCCGAATTTATGCACTTTGCTGATGTCACAGCAGCACTGAATTCTGACGAGCACAGCAAGCTGGAAAAGCTGCTTACTTATGGGCCGCATATTCCTGAACATGAGCCCCAAGGGACACTTATTTTAGTTACCCCGCGTCCAGGCACAATTTCGCCATGGGCGTCTAAGGCCACCGACATTGCTCACAATTGTGGATTAACTCAGGTACATCGTATCGAGCGCGGCATCGCCTATTATGTTGAAGGTGATTTGAGTGTTTGCCAGCTTAACGATGTGGCCGCCTTGCTACACGACCGCATGACCGAAGCAACGCACCGCGATATGGATGATGCCGCGAAACTGTTTCGTACCGATGAGCCGCGAGCTATGTCATCGGTGGACATCCTTGGCGGAGGCCGTGAGGCGCTAGCTAAAGCGAATGTTGAACAAGGCTTTGCCCTTGCAGACGACGAGATTGATTATCTGGTAGAGAACTTCCAGAAACTCGGCCGTAACCCGAACGACATTGAATTGTTTATGTTCGCGCAGGCGAACTCAGAGCATTGCCGTCACAAAATCTTTAACGCTGATTGGACCATTGACGGCACAGAGCAGCCCAAATCGCTGTTCAAAATGATCAAAAACACCTACGAGCAAAATAGCGTCAACGTATTATCTGCATACAAAGACAATGCAGCGGTGATGAAAGGCTCAGTGGCCGGTCGTTTCTTTCCTGATTTTAGTGGTGAATACACGTATCACCAAGAAAACATCGAAATTTTGATGAAGGTTGAAACCCACAACCACCCAACCGCGATTTCGCCATTCTCTGGTGCATCAACGGGCTCGGGCGGTGAAATCCGTGATGAAGGTGCTACAGGCCGAGGCTCTAAGCCAAAAGCTGGTTTGGTAGGCTTTAGCGTATCTAACCTACGCATTCCAGGTTTTGAACAACCATGGGAGAGCGAATACGGTAAACCAGGGCGCATTGTTGAAGCGCTGGATATCATGATTGATGGCCCGCTAGGCGGCGCCGCGTTTAACAATGAGTTTGGTCGTCCAAACCTACTGGGTTACTTCCGTACCTATGAAGAGCGAGTTAATAGCCACAATGGCGAGGAAGTGCGCGGTTATCACAAGCCGATTATGATTGCCGGTGGTTTAGGTAACATTCGTACTGATCATGTACAAAAGGGCGAGATCCCGGTTGGCGCGAAGCTTATTGTTTTGGGCGGTCCGGCAATGAATATTGGCTTAGGTGGCGGAGCTGCTTCGTCCATGGCGTCAGGGCAGTCCAATGAAGACCTCGACTTTGCTTCGGTACAACGTGAAAACCCAGAAATGGAACGCCGCTGTCAAGAAGTCATCGATAAATGCTGGCAGCTAGGCGATGACAACCCCATAGCTTTTATCCACGATGTGGGCGCCGGTGGCTTGTCAAATGCCTTCCCTGAATTAGTGGATGATGGCGGCCGAGGGGGCGATTTTGAATTGCGTAACGTGCCAAACGATGAGCCCGGTATGGCGCCGCATGAGATTTGGTGTAATGAATCACAAGAGCGTTACGTACTGGCGGTAGCAGAAGAAAACTTCGCTCGTTTTGAGCAAATATGTCAACGTGAGCGCGCCGAGTACGCAGTCATCGGTACCGCGACCGAAGATCGTCACTTACGGGTTTCTGATTCGCACTTCAACAATAACCCAGTGGATCTGCCGCTTGATGTGTTATTGGGTAAAGCGCCGAAAATGCACCGTGATGTCAGCACCAAGCAAGCTCAGGGTGAAGCGCTTAATACCAACGCTATTACCGTACAAGACGCAGTGCAACGACTACTGCGCTTGCCAGCGGTTGCTGAAAAAACCTTCTTAATCACCATTGGCGACCGCTCCGTAACCGGTTTGGTTGCCCGTGACCAAATGGTTGGCCCTTGGCAGGTGCCGGTGGCCAACTGTGCCGTGACAGCTGCTGCGTACGACACCTATCATGGTGAGGCCATGTCTATGGGTGAGCGCACACCTGCGGCGCTGCTTAATTATGGTGCTTCAGCGCGTTTAGCGGTCGCCGAGTCTTTGACCAATATTGCCTGTGCTGATATTGGCTCATTGAATAACATTAAGCTATCAGCAAACTGGATGGCGGCAGCCGGGCACCCCGGTGAAGACGCTGGTTTATATGAAGCGGTTAAGGCCGTGGGTGAAGAGCTGTGTCCAGCCCTGGGCTTAACCATCCCGGTAGGCAAAGACTCAATGTCGATGAAGACCACATGGCAAGATAATGGTGAAGATAAAGCCGTGACTGCGCCGCTGTCTTTGGTAATCACTGCGTTTGGTCGTGTTGAAGACATTCGTAAAACGGTCACGCCACAGCTGCGCACCGATAAAGGCGATTCAACGCTCTTGCTTATCGACTTGGGGGCTGGTCAAAACCGCATGGGGGCATCAAGCTTGGCGCAGGTTTACAAGCAGCTGGGTGACAAAACTCCAGATGTTGATAGCCCTGAACTATTAAAAGGCTTCTTCGAGGCGATGCAAGCGCTGGTACGCGAAGAAAAACTACTGGCTTACCATGACCGCTCTGACGGTGGCTTATTCGTAACTGCTGCGGAGATGGCCTTCGCGGGTCACACTGGGGTTACGCTAGAGCTAGACGCGTTAGCGGGGTCTGATTTAGAGGTTCTATTCAACGAAGAGTTGGGTGCCGTTATTCAGGTTCGCAATGATGACCTAGACGCGGTGAAGGCCATCCTTGCCAAGAACGGTCTTGCTGCGCTAAGCCATGAAATTGGTACGTTGAACGATGCTGATCAGCTGGTTATTAACCGTGGTGGTCATGCATTAGTGGATAATAGCCGTACCGAGCTGCGTTTAGCGTGGGCGGAAACCACTTATCAAATGCAGTCTCTGCGTGATAACCCTGCCTGTGCTCGCCAAGAGCATGATGCCAAAGCTGATGCCAATGACCCAGGTCTTAACGTGAAGCTGAGCTTCGACATTAACGAAGATGTCGCCGCGCCTTACATTGCCACTGGTGCTAAGCCACAAATGGCTATCTTGCGTGAGCAAGGCGTTAACTCACACGTTGAGATGGCGGCGGCATTTAACCGTGCAGGCTTTGCCGCCGTTGACGTACACATGAGTGACATTCTAGAGGGGCGCTTAACGCTAGAGCAATTCAAAGGCCTTGTGGCGTGCGGTGGCTTCTCATATGGTGACGTACTCGGGGCCGGTGAAGGCTGGGCGAAGTCCATTCTATTTAATGACATGGCACGCGAGCAGTTCCAAGGCTTCTTCGAGCGTCAAGATACCTTCAGCTTGGGTGTGTGTAATGGCTGTCAGATGCTATCAACATTGCGCGAGCTGATCCCTGGCACGGAGCATTGGCCACGTTTCGTGACCAACCAAAGCGAGCGTTTTGAAGCGCGTGCAACCTTGGTCGAAGTACAAGACAGCCCATCGGTGTTCTTCAGCGGTATGGCGGGTTCACGTATGCCAATTGCGGTGTCACACGGTGAAGGCCGTGCCGAATTTGCAAATGAGGCGGCTATTCAAACAGCAGTGAACTCGGGGACTGTGGCGGTGAAATACGTAGATAACTACGGTAACCCAACCATGCAATATCCGGCGAACCCCAATGGTTCACCAGAGGCAATCTCGGGTATGACCTCTACAGATGGTCGCGCTACGGTGATGATGCCACACCCAGAGCGGGTATTCCGCGCGGTAGCGAACTCATGGCACCCAGATGAGTGGCAAGAAGACAGCCCATGGATGCGCATGTTCCGTAACGCGCGCAAGCACATTGGCTAACTATCTAGTGCTTGTCTAACCTAAAAAGGCTGCCTTGGCAGCCTTTTTTGTTGCTCTTATTGATGTGTTCCAATCAGCTGCGCTTCATGAGAAACTTTTAAAATGATCACCTACTATTTGCCGCTTTAAGGAAAACTATGCTGCGCAAGCTGTTGATTGGATTAGCAGTGATAGGGCTCACTCTAGCTACCGCCTACTTATTTCGCATTGAGCTCACCTTTATGGTAGCGAAACAGTACTTTGATGCCGATGAAGCAGAGTTAACCTGTGCTGATTGGCAATGGGGGAGTGGGCTGACCACAATCACAGTCAATAAGTTATGTGTAGGTTATCGCCAGCATCGGCTTGTTATTGAGCAGGCGCGAATCACACCGCAGCACATCGATATTGAAAAAGCAGCTTTAACTCTGACTAAGCAACAAACTCAATCATCCAGTGATACTGGTGAACCTCAGGCGCTTAATTTGCCGCTGACAGACAGTCGTCCGTTGGTAACTGTTGAATCCCTTTTCGTGTACACGCCTTATGCCGCTGCGCCTGTGCGTATGACGATAAGTGAGCCGCAACTCAATCAGTGGGTGTTAAATGGTGATATAGCCGGTGATATCGCCATAACCTCGCAGCATATCGATTATGAACTGCATGCCAATCAAGCCTTAAGAGCCCAGCTTATGGCTGTGGCCGAGCCATCACTCATGCGCTTTAATATCTCTCAGTGGGCATTGCCGGAGCTACAAGTACAAGGGCGCTATTACGGAAACCGCATCGATAACCAGATCACTATTGCCAGCCAAGCTACTTGGCAACATACGCCTTGCCCGGTGCAGGTGAGTAGCCAGGGTCGCATCGAGGTGCGCTCCAAGAATATGCGTCGCTTTAGCTTAGACACCAGTGCACTGACAACGCAATTGCGAGCGCAGGCTCAATGTGACTATCAAGCCAGCCTAAAACCCTACTTCCCAGAGCTGCTCAAGGGGTCATGGCAGCTAACGTTGGCCGAACCAAGGGTGAGTATAGATAAAAGCGAGGTGGAGCTAACGCAAGTGCTGCTTACGCATAACAGCGAACAGACTAAAGTGGGTGTCCGCTTAGAGGCGCCGCGTGCCAATTGGCGCACAGCACAGGTGGCTGCCGAGTATGCTTTACAGCTAGAAACCCAGTCGTTAGGGCGGCTTAGTGTTTCGGGACAGGCAACTGAGCAGCGCATTAGCGGCGCCTTTAAAGGCCAGGTAGCTGCGCCGGTGGGTGAAAACGTGCATGTTGCCCCCGTAAGCGCCACTGGCGAGTTCGACCATAACTTTGCTGGGGCTACTGCGCTGCATGGGCAACTGAAAACCGCACAGTTAACAATGGCGCCTTATTCTGGCGAACAGGTAGCGGTTACTGTTGATGCCACTATCAGCGCAGATAACTCGATTTCAGCGCGCTTAGAGACCGTTGCTGCTGTTGCGGCGAGTGCTGATATTAAACTCCTTGATGTCGAGCAAAATTATCAGGTACAGGCTGATTTAGGGGCAGGGCGGCGCAGCGCTCAGGTTGAGGTGCAAAGCCGTATTGGGCAACTAGATTCTGCGCAGCTGAGGTTAAGTGAGCTCAGTGTCGATAGTAGAGTTGATATTGCTCGCAGCATTGATGGTGAGCACCTTATCTCATGGCAGCAGGCGCAAGCTTTGGTTAAGCACAGCTGGCAAGAAACGGCTTTTCCTATCACCGTGGTATTGCCGCCGACGCCTTTACCTTCATTGCAAGCCATTGCCAGCCAATTGGCCCCTGAGTTGTCACTGACCGCCGGCACACTTAGCGCTCAACTGCACGGTGATGCGCGCCTTAAGCGTATGCAATGGCAGCTAGAGGTGGACGACGCCAGCGTGCTTTATCAGAGTTACTTAGCTGAAAATATCGATACGTCGCCGCAAGGACAGTGGAATTCAGGGCAACTTCAGCTCGATGATACTAGCTTTACTATTTCCCAACTACGCGCTGGACCGGTGTTGTCACAGGTGCAAGGGCTCTGGGGTTATGACCAAGATGCCTACCTCAAAGAGGTGCAGGCCGAGGTGTTAGGTGGCACTTTGTCGCTGGATAAACTTTATGTGACTGGGCTAACGAAGCGTCGTGCTCCCACCTTAGTTGAGATAGCACAAATTAATGCCCAAAGCCTACTGGCGCTAGAGCCACAGCAGGGCATTGAGATCACAGGGGTATTGGCAGCAAAACTACCAATACGGTTAGAGGAGCAGGGAGTCAGTGTCGAAAATGGCCGTATTTATTCGCAAGCTCCGGGTAAATTGACGATTAAAGATAACGCCGCCTTCGATGCGGTGAAAGTACAGCAGGAAGAGCTTGGGCCGATGTTGGGCATGTTGGAAAACTTAGATATCAACAGCATCAACGCCGATGTTGATTTAAAAACCGATGGTTGGTTAACCATGGCGATGCAATTAAAAGGGGAAAACCCCGAGCACCAGCAAGCTGTAAATTTTAACTATAATCATCAAGAAAATATCTATACCCTATTTAAGGCGCTGCGCTTAAGTGATGAAATCACTAAGAAAGTGGAGCAAGAGTATCAAGCGAAGGAGTAAGCGAATGAGCAAACTATCGCTGGTGGCGGTGGTCGCTATGTTAACTTTAATGGGATGCACCCATAAGGTTGAGGTAGAGAGTAAAGAGCCAATCACCATCAACCTAAATGTCAAAGTCGATCATGAGATCCGCGTCAAAGTGGATAAAGAACTCGACGAATTATTCAGCGATGACAGCGAGCTTTTCTAGGAGGGGTTATGAAACTAGTTAAATGGAGTATGTTAGTCAGTGCCGCCATGTTGGCCTTCAGTGCCTGGGCGCTAACTTTAGACCAAGCTAAGGCGCAAGGTATCGTCGGCGAAACCAGCAACGGCTATTTAGCCTTAGTACAGAATAACAGTGAGGCGCAAAAGCTAATTGCCGAGATTAACGCTAAGCGTAAAGCCAAGTATTTATCATTGGCGAAGAAAAATGGTATCAGTTTGAGCCAAGTGGAGGCGTTAGCAGGCGCCAAAGCTATCGAAAAAACGACCGCAGGGCATATGGTTAAAGTCGACGGCCAGTGGCGTAAAAAGTAGCACTAGGGTGAGCACAGTGCAGTAGCACGCTGCACTTTTTTCCGCTCAAAATGCCCAGCGCTATCAGTAGGTATAGCACTGGGCGGGCAAAAGAAAGGTAACCTAGGCGATTTGTCGTTCTGCCAAGCTCAGCTCCATGGTGGCTTTAAGCAAACGATACAGGTTGATGGACGCGTCGATTTCCTGCTTGCGGTTCGTCAGTGACTCGATATTCAACCCCAGCGGCACATCCAGATGGGCGCAGCTACGTAAGATCAAGTCTAAGTTTTCGCGGCAGATGCGCACCGACTCACTCAAGGTGTTTTCGGCATCGAGCATGCGCCACTTAGTTGCCTCTGGCACGGAAATCCCCAACCACTGCATAAAATCCAGCGTTTTTTCACCGCCACAGGGAGTAAAGGTCAGAATAATACGCTGTGGCGAGAGCCCCTGCTGGCGGCAGCTGCGGGCATAACTGGTGATTAGATCAATGGTCGCTTGCGCATCATAAACCGCCTGAGAGATAAAAAACTGACACCCTTGCGCCGTTTTGGTCAGCAAGCGCTCATGTTCATTACGCTTATTGGCATGGCGCTCGGCAATGGTCACGCCGCCTAAAAAGAAGTTCTGGTGATGAGCGGCAATCAGGCTGTAGGCATCATTTAAGCTTAGCTTGATATCCCCTTGTGACGACGGACTTCCGACTAAGACTAAGTTATTTAAATCATGGTCATTGGCGGTGCTATCAAGCCACTGGTTAAATTCATCCTGATTGCGCTGAGCCACACTTTTATAGGTGATCACATCGGTGCGTGATAAGCGCCGCAATAACTGGCCATAATCACGTGGGTCAATGGTGTGTTTGAATGGGAAGGGGCGCGGCGTGCTGATGCGACTGCTCTCGTCCTGAATGTCATAAACCACCACACCGTCATATTCAATTTCGTGTAAACGGCCAAGCAGCTTTTCGGCAATTGCGCGCATAGCGACTTCATCAGTATCTGCTTTAGGTGGCGTAGTGCCAATTAAATACACGCCCTGACGGGGGTCCTCTATTTTTTCTCGCAGTGATAAAGCCATGGTTCTCATTCCCAGCAATTGACAATGAAATAACTATAACAGCCATTTAGACGTCTAAACAGCTTTTTATAATGAAACTTACTCAACTCGAGTGAATTTGCTTCAAGTTAAAGCGTTATTCAGCATGATCTGACCGTTATACCCATTATGTCGTGGCTGACATATTTGTTTACAGCAAAGTGACACCCCTAAGGTGCGTTTGCGATGTGATTTATTGCATAATGAGGAAGATAAAAAACAACAAAACATCAAGGTTGAAGATGAAACTTTCTCTATTAGCGACAGGTGTCGCCTTCGCGCTCACTCTTGGCGGTTGCCAAAGCACGCAAACGACGACCAGCACCCCAACGGCTGCTGAGGTCGCGCCACAGTCACAAGCGGTGTTCTCCCAAGACTATGTACTTGAAGAGCTTGATAACGGCCTGCGAGTCATGGTGGTGAAAACAGACTACCCCGATGTCGTGTCATTACAAATCCCGGTGTCCGTAGGCTCACGTAATGAGGTGGAACCAGGAAAAACCGGCTTTGCACACTTCTTTGAACACATGATGTTCAAAGGCTCTGAGAAATTTCCTGCACACGTATATGCAGATATCTTGAAAAACTCCGGGGTCGATAATCGCGCCTACACCACGAATGATTACACCAATTATCACCTTAACTTCTCCAAAGAGCACCTCGATAAGGTGCTAGAAATTGAAGCGGATATCTTCCAAAACTTAAGTTACAATGAAGAGCAATTCCGCACCGAAGCGCTGACCGTCAAAGGTGAATACTTAAAGAACAACGCCAGTCCTATCCGTAAGTTACTAGCGGCGGTGCGTAATGAGGCCTTTGATAAGCATACCTATAAACACACCACCATGGGCTTTTTTGCCGACATTGAAGCCATGCCGGACCAAAGTGAATATGGGCAAACCTTTTTCGAGCGCTTTTATAAGCCGGAATATGTCTCTTTGGTAATTGTCGGTGATGTTGACCCGCAAGCGACCATCGCGATGGTGAAAAAGCACTGGGGCAATTGGCAGCAAGGGGATTATCAAGCCGATATTCCTGTTGAACCGCAACAACAGGCGCCTCGTTATGTGCATGAGCAATACGAAGGGCTACCCGGACACTGGTTATTAGTGTCATACAAAGGTGCAGCATGGCTGCCGCAGAAAAAAGACCGCGCGGCGCTTGATTTGCTCTCACAATTATACTTTTCTGAGAACTCAGATTTGTATCAAGAGCTGGTTGTTGATAAACAAATTGCCAGCCAAATGTTCACCTACAACCCGGAAACCAAAGATCCAGGCTTGATGCATGTGTTTGTGAAGGTAGATGATGAGCAGCATCTCACTACCGTGCGCGATGCTATCAACCGCACTTATGCCAAGGCACGTACAGAGTTGGTCGATGAAAGCCGACTACAAGCCTTGAAATCGCACCAAAAGTATAGCTTTATTAATAGCTTAGATTCATCACAAAGCATCGCCTCAACCCTTGCGCGGTACATGCATTTCGAGCGTGACCCTGAGGTGATCAACAGCTTGTATGCCACTGCCGATAACATTAGTGCCGAAGATATTCGCGCCATGGCGAATAAGTACTTTGTCGATAGTAATCGTACCACGGTGACGATGTCGGCTAGTGAGTCGGTTGCAGGCTTTGCCAACGAGGTGCGCCTTGATGCTTTAGTCGCTGAGCATCAAAATAAGCCCACCGAGCGCCATTTCACCGTGCTCGATAACACGAATAGTTCACCGCTGGTGGATGTTAACTGGTTATTCTACACCGGCGCGGCTGCCGACCCAGAGGGCAAAAAAGGTCTGGCGGCACTGACTGCGGCAATGATTGCCAAAGGCGGCAGTGAGTCACAAAGCTATAAAGATATTCAAAAGGCTTTATATCCCATGGCAGGGAGCTTCAGCTATCAAATTGATAAGGAAATGATGTCGTTTCGTGGCCGTATTCACAAAGACAATGCTGACAAATGGTATGCCTTGGTGAGCGAGCAATTGCTAAACCCAGGGTTTCGCGAAGACGATTTCCAGCGGCTGCAAAAGGAGCTTGTCGATAGCATTAAATCAGGCTTAAAAGCGTCTAATGATGAGGAGCTGGGCAAGGAGGTACTGTATAGCAAGCTGTATCAAGGCCACCCCTATGAAAGTTATAATTACGGCGACTTATCTGATCTGGAGAATATTACCTTAGCGGATGTGCGGGCCTTTTATCAGCAACAGCTGACCCAAAGTAAACTGCACTTGGGTATTACTGGAGCCATGCCAGAAGAGCTGAAAATGCAGCTGTTAACGGACCTACAGGGCTTACCAAAAGGTGAACAACGCCGCCTTAATGTGCCTGATGCTCCAGCGCTTGATGGGCGTTACGCGACTATTGTCGAAAAGTCGGCAAAATCAACGGCAGTGTCGTTTGGCTTCCCTATTGATACCACGCGATCGCATAAAGACTGGACAGCATTATGGTTAGTGCGTTCATACTTAGGTGAGCACCGTAACTCGAACGCCCAGTTATTCCAGCGTATTCGTCAGGTTCGGGGGATGAACTATGGCGACTATGCCTACATCGAGTACTTCCCTCGTGGTATGTTCCAAACTAAACCAGATGCCAACCTAGGGCGTTCTGAGCAAATCTTCCAGGTATGGTTAAGGCCGCTGCGCTCAAATAACGATGCTCACTTTGCTACTCGCACCGCTTTATTCGAGCTCGATAAACTCATTGCCAATGGCATGAGTGAAGCGGACTTTGAAGCAACGCGAAACTTCTTAAGTAACTATGTGCCGCAACTGGTAGCCAGCCAAGACCGACAGCTAGGTTATGCCCTAGATAGTCGCTTTTACGACACCGATAACTTTGTCGACTATGTACGTGAGCAGCTCAGTAGCCTAAGCGTCGAAGATGTAAATCGGGTGATCAGTGAGAATCTACAAAGCGACAATATGCACTATGTGTTTGTTACTGGAGATGGCGCCGATATGCAGCAACGACTAGCCTCGGAGCAGGAATCACCGCTGCAGTACAACACTGAGAAACCGCAATCGCTGCTTGACGAAGACAAGCAAATTCAAAGCTACCCTTTGCGTATTCCCGCTGAGAATATAGAGGTGTTGGCGGTCGATAGCGTCTTTGAATAAGCATTAATCTGCACGAAAAGCCGCTGTTGATGAGCGGCTTTTTTATTGCTGTGTTTCTGCTATGGTTATGAGCGATAACTCATTTGTATGCCATGGAGGGAGATAATGTCAGCCAAGCTATTATTGGGGCCTATTCTTGGCCTTGAATCAGATACCCTATATACCTTTGTCTTTGTGACCGATAACAATGTGCAGCAATGTCATGTTGCGGTGGAAGGGCAGAACCTAGAGGCGGTTGAAATCGGTTCTCTAAGTGCGGGGAAGGTATGGAAAGCTCGTATCGAACTGGACACCTCAGGTTACCTTGATTACCACATTACTATCAACGGCGAGGACGCCGCAGACCAACAAGGCCAACACCTTTGGACATTTTACGTGCCTGAGCAGGGAGAAAAACCGCGCTTAGCCTATGCCTCATGTAATGGCTTTTCCGATTATAAGATGATGAATGCCACAGAAAAGCCTTACTACTTATGGCGTGAAATGCACGCACAACACCAGCAGGCACCATTTTCGCTGCTGTTAATGGGAGGCGATCAGGTTTACGCCGACTCCATATGGTCTCAAGTCCCCACATTACAGCGTTGGAATGAACTTGATAAAGAGCAGAAAATAACGCGCCAAGTTAGCAAAGAGATGCGCAACCAAGTGACGCGATTTTATAGCCAACTGTATTTAGCTCGCTGGAATAAAGCGCCAATGGCGGCGATGCTGGCTTCAGTGCCATCGTTAATGATGTGGGATGATCACGATATTTTCGATGGCTGGGGGAGTTACCCTGATGATTTGCAGAGTTGCCCCGTGTATCAGTGTATCTATGAGGCGGCGCGTGAGGTGTTCACTTTGTTGCAATTACGCGGCAGCGATAACCACGGTTTACTTGCCGGTGAACAAGGTTGTGACTTTTCATTTGCGCTGAGATTTCGCGATTACCATATTTTGGCCCTAGATAACCGCTCGGAGCGCAGTTTGAGCCAAGTGATGTCGGATACTTGTTGGGCCCATGTGACCGATTACCTCGATAGCCAATGCCAAAAAGGAGATTTGTTGGTGATGACTGCGGTGCCTGTAGTCTATCGTGATTTCTCTTTCGCTGAGCGTGCGGTTGATGCCACCCCTTGGCAAGAAGAGCTGACTGATGATTTAAAAGATCATTGGCGGGCAAAAGAGCATGAAGGGGAGCGCGCTCGTTTAATTATGCGACTCATTGATAATGCCAAGCAACGTCAAGGCAAAACCGTGTTGCTGTCGGGGGATGTGCATGTGGGGGCTCTAGGAGTGATTAGGGCGCCACAATCTCAAGGCGTGGTGAAAATTCACCAAGTGGTGTCCTCGGGGATTGTGCACCCGGCGCCGACCTTTATGCAGTGGCTCGGGATTTGTGCGATCACCAATGACGATTTGGAATACATTGATGAAGGGGAGCAAATTACGGCTTCCATGCTGCGCCCATTTGGCTCAGCAAAGTACATTCGCGCTCGTAATTTTGTGTCCATGTGCCAAGGTGATGACGGCAAACTATGGGTCAACTGGCTCATTGAAGGCAAAGATAAGCCGAGTTATCCCATTAACTAGAGAGTAAAAAGGCCTCTTTAGGGAGGCCTTTTTTAACTACTTTTTGGCTTTGATTTTAGCCTTGGCTTTTTTGCGCTTGGCTTTGATCTTGGCCGGATCTTTTTTCTTTTTCGGTGGCAACTTAGGCTCTTTATGTTGTGGCTCTAAGCCCTTTATTTTGCGCCGTTTCAGTACTTGATCGGTATAACGCTCTATTTTGCCAACCATGGCCACATCATGGGCCTCAACCAAGGAAATAGCGGTGCCTTTTTTACCTGCACGGGCCGTGCGGCCAATGCGGTGCACGTATACATCGGCCGTGCGTGGCATATCAAAGTTGATAACATGGCTGATATCGCTGACATCAATGCCGCGCGCAGCGACATCTGTGGCCACTAAAATATTAGTGCGACCACTGTGAAAGCTAGCCATGGCTGCCATGCGTTTATCCTGTGGCATCTCGCCTCGTAGCCATGTGGTTTTTATATCATTAGTATAAAGCTCGCCCACTAACTTTTCTAAACGCTCGCGGGTTTTCACAAACACCACGGCCTTTTCCACATCACTTTGTTTCAATAGATGGGTCAGTAGTGCCAACTTGTGCTCGTAATCATCGGCCAAGTGAACCCATTGTAAGATCTTGCCGCGCTCGCGACGCGAGGGCGAAGCTTCAAGTTTAGCGGGCTCATTAAGGATTCGCTCGGAGAACTTTTCTACTGCTTCGCCTTCCAAAGTGGCCGAAAATAGCAGACATTGGCGTCGGTTTTTGGCTTCCTCACAGATACGCAGCATTTCTTTGCGAAAGCCCATATCTAGCATGCGATCTGCTTCATCGAGGATCAACATTTCCACATCCTCGGCGTGGAAGTTTTCGGTATCCAAATACTCCATTAACCGTCCAGGAGTGGCAATCAGCACATCATTGTTCTTTTCAAAGATTTCTTTATGACTGCCGTAGTTGATGCCGCCGGTCACCACGCCAATTTTTAAGTGCGTGTGGGCTGCGAGCTTTTCACACTGCTCATGGACTTGGTAAGCAAGTTCGCGCGTTGGTGCCATGATCAGCACGCGAGCGAAACCTGGGTTACGACGCGGGTGGTCGAGTAAGTATTGAATTGCAGGGATCAAGAACGCTGCCGTTTTCCCTGTGCCCGTTGGTGCACCCGCAAGTACGTCGCGACCATCAAGGGCCTCTGGGATGGCGAGCTGTTGGATGCTGGTGGCTTTGCTAAAGCCCATGGCATCAATGGCTTTTAAAAGCGCGGCATCAAGATCAAAATCGGCAAATTGCATAAAGGAGTCAAAATGAAGGACAATTGCGTTAATTATACGTGGCACATACACAAACACAAAGGGCAAAAGTGGCAGGATTTAACTTTAAACGCTTCTCCATCGCACAAGACAACGTCGCCATGAAGGTCTCAACCGATGGCATCTTGCTCGGTGCGTGGGCCGATGTCAGCCAGGCGCGGCGTATATTGGATGTGGGCACGGGCACAGGGCTACTGGCGTTAATGGCTAAGCAGCGGACGCCCGACGCGTGTGTGCACGGCATCGATATTGAACCGGATGCTTGCACTCAAGCGCAGCTTAATGTTGCTGCGAGCCCTTGGCCTGAGGTGGCTATAAGCCGCTGTGATGCTAATACCTTCACGCCCGAGCAAGCGGTTGATTTAGTGATCAGTAATCCACCGTATTTCGATAATGCCCTTAAAGCCGGTAGCGACAAACGCACGTTGGCGCGCCATACCGATAGTTTACCTTTTAGTGAACTACTGGGTGTGTGGCAGCGAGCCAGCCACAGCCAGACTGAATTGGCGGTGATTTTGCCACTATCCGGCGCCGAGCAATTGCACCAATTGGTGCTGCAACAAGGGGGGTATTTACGCCGTTGTTGTCGAGTGAAAACCACCGCCACTAAAGCCGTAACGCGCTGTTTAATGCAGTGGAGCTGGCAGCCAAGTGATTGTCACTATAGCGAGCTGGTGATCCATCAAGGTGATGATTACAGCGCCGAATATCGCGCATTGTGCAAGGATTTTTACCTGCGTTTTTGATTTTTCAGCGCCTTTGTCTCGGTAATGAATACGTATTCAATTGCCACAGTGATGCGCTCAGTCTAGTGTTAAATTTTTGTAAATTAAGCTTCAGACTAATAACGAAAATGAGACACACTATGACAACTAAAACCCTCTTTGCTGCAAGCCTCTCGTTAGGTCTTGCAATCCCGGCGACAAGTTATGCCGGCCCGACCACCTTTGTTCACTTGTTTGAATGGAGTTGGTCGGACATCGCTCAAGAATGTGAGCAGTTCTTAGGCCCCAAAGGTTATGCTGCTGTGCAGGTGTCACCGCCCAATGAGCATATCCAAGGCAGCCAATGGTGGACTCGCTACCAACCGGTCAGTTATGAGCTCACCAGTCGCGGTGGCAATCGCAGCGAGTTCATTGATATGGTCCAGCGTTGTGGCGAGGCCGGCGTGGATATCTATGTTGATACCCTAATTAATCACATGGCGGCGGGCAGTGGTGTTGGCACGGCAGGACACATCTATGGAGATAAATATTTCCCAGGTTACAGCCCACAAGACTTCCATACTAGCTGCGCTATCAACCCTGAAGATTATGGTAATGACCGTTGGCGGGTGCAGCATTGTGAATTGGTGGGCCTCGCGGATCTAGACACCGATGCCGAGTATGTGCAAAACACCTTAGCCAATTACATTAACTCACTGCAAAGCCTAGGGGTGAAAGGGTTTCGTTTTGATGCCGCGAAACATGTTGCAGCAGATGATATTGCCAGCTTAATGAGCAAGGTGGTGGGTAACCCAGTGGTATTCCAAGAGGTGATTGATCAAGGCGGTGAGGCTGTCAGCGCTTCGGAATATCTGGCTACAGGCTTGGTCACCGAATTTAAATACAGCACCGAGCTTGGCAACACCTTTCGCAATGGCAAACTCGCCTGGCTGAGCAATTTTGGTGAAGGATGGGGGTTTATGCCGAGCTCCTCAGCGGTGGTGTTCGTCGATAATCACGACAACCAACGTGGTCACGGCGGGGGCGGTAATGTGATCACCTATGCCGATGGCCGTTTATATGATTTAGCGAACGTGTTTATGCTTGCCTATCCCTATGGTTACCCCAAGGTGATGTCGAGTTATGACTATCACGGGGATACCGATGCCGGTGGGCCCAGTGTGCCGGTGCATAATAACGGCGAGTTAGCGTGCTTTGGCAGCAATTGGCAGTGCGAACACCGGTGGTCTTATATCGCCGGTGGCGTGGATTTTCGCAATAACACCACCGAGCACTGGCAAGTGACGCAGTGGTGGGACAATGGCAATAACCAAATAGCCTTTGGTCGGGCGGATGCCGGGCATGTGGCCATTAATAAGGAAGAGTTCGCGTTGCAGGCGACGATCGCCACTGACATGGCTCCAGGACGCTATTGCAATGTACTTAAAGGTGCGCTGAGTGAAGATGGCAGTCGCTGTAGTTCTGAGGTGATTACCGTACAACCCGATGGCACTATTAACCTTGATGTGGCCCCTTGGGATGCGATGGCTATTCATCATCAAGCCAAATTACCTGCCGTCGATGACGGTGACTGGCAGCGTACGGTAATCTTTATCAACGCACCCACTGCAAGCGGCGAGGATCTATTTCTACGCGGCGGCATTGACCACCACTATGCCAACACCACACAAGGGCGCGATTGCCAAACCAGTAACTACCAATGTGCCATGCCTATTCGTCACAACAACCTACGGAACACCACCACAGCGCCGTGGAAAATCAATGATAACTACCTTGATTGGTATGGTACTGAGGCGGGGCAAAGCAGTGATGCTCCCGGCAGTGCGACCGACTGGACCACCGACCTTTGGCCCAGCGACTGGGGCACTGAGCGCACCGTGAGTGTTGATGGTTATGGAGTGACAGCGCTTAATACGTGGGGGCCGCATTATTGGATGCTGGATGTTGAGATGGATTGCAGCCGCGCGGTAAATGGCTGGTTTGAAATTAAAGCCTTTGTGCGCAATGGCCAAGGCTGGGAGGGAGATATTAACCAGCCGAATAGCCCTTATGCGAGCGCAAATCATTTTGCACAATGTGGCAAAATAAACACCTTTGAATTCAATAGCGATACCGCACTCATACAAAGTTTTTAGCCTTTATTACCCAAGTCAGGAGCTGCTAAATCACCCTGACTTGGGTTAGCCGATAGGTTAAAGCCCATTGTTGACCTTATGTACTAAGGTAAAATTGTAGCCCTAAGGTTTTGGGTTCAATCGGCATGTACAAAAGTTACTCTTTCGATAACTTATATAAGCCAGGGATCAATAATGAAACGCCTAGCGAGAGTAGCAATACTAACGCCACTCTTAACACATCCAAGGTAATGAAATCAGTCAGCGCTCTTTCTAAAGCGAGCATCAAGAGGACTGAAATAGCCGATGTGTATTTTCTTCTTTGAGTAAACTCATGAAGCGACTTGCACTTCACGCACCTGTACTTGGTGGAATGAGAAGATAGCTCAAACCATGCGAGAGATATTTTGTGTCCACAGTTTAGGCATGTTATCGACATTTAGAGCATCCTTCTCAATTTTAAAACCTTGTCTACGGGTTTATGGCCCATTCCTCCATGATAACACCACACTCCTAAAGATGAATCTAGATAGCAAAGGCTTCGTAAGACTTTTATTACCGCAATTTCTTGCCTAGTTAATTGTCCACTTAATCCAACTCACAGCTACAGTAACTATGCTGCACTGGGCAGGTTTGTAATTGCTTAAGCGCTGCAAGCATCATTTTTACAGGCACAACAATAAAGTAGACGGAGGCAACAATCACCATAATGGGGTCGGCGTAGGCCGCATACACACTTAAATCGAAATAAGTGAGCAGGGCTGCGATGAAAAATCCGGCGATAACCGCAGCGCTGATCACCGCATCCATAAACCATTGCTTGGTTTCAGCTATTACCAAAGCAGATGCACTAGCTTGGGCTTTAATCACTGTGTAAGCACCTATACAAGCAAGCAGGTTGATGACACCAAATAACAGTGCGGCCGCAGTATTGATAGTGCGACCACCATCCATCATAGCCAGCAGGGCTGAGATAAAAGACACACTGCACATCAGTGCGATAACAAACCCCTTAAAAGCAATAACAATGGAGGGTAAGCGCTGACTTAGTAAGGCACGTCGCCGAGAGCTTGGCGAATTTATATATGCGGCGGTAAGCAGGGAGATAGCCGTTAATAACACACTGACAAGGGAGTAAGCACCGTCAAATAAAATCACCAAGGAGTCTAACCATAGACCCAAAATGAGGCCTAATAAGGCTAGTAAAAGCGCGCTTATGCAAGAAAACAGCAATAGCTTCTGAGTATTTAAAGCAGACATCATAAACCACCTCACAATGGGGATGTGTTCAATAGCAATTAACAACGTGCTGCTAGTGTAATGTCATAGAGGTCACTTCCAAAGCCGCTGAGCGACGATATTTACGTCGCTGAGAAGGCATAAACTTGCTATGGTAAATAAAACCAGCAAGATATCTGCGGCACGGTATGAAAGTCAGTCAAATTGAAATATTTCTCGCTATTAGCGAATCGGGCTCTATTGCAGAGGCGGCGCGACGAATTGGCAAAAGCCGCACGACGTTAAGCTCGGCACTCACCGCCCTTGAGGATGAACTTGGCGTTGAGCTGCTCACCCGCACCGGTAATCAAGTCTCGTTAACGAATATTGGTGAAGTGATTAAAAATGACTGTGAACGCTTGGCGATGATCGCCAACGACATCACCGGTCGCTGTCATCAGCACTTGCAAGGCGTTGAAGCCTCGCTGCGCATTGCCCGTGACGATGCTCTCCCTGAGGCTTATTGGCGACAACTGATTCATGAAATGAGCAGACAATTTCCTAGTATTAGCGTTTCTGTGTATATGGCGCCGCCGCCGGAGCTCAACGATATGGTGGAGCAAGGGGTCGTCGATATTGCTTATTGTCTGTTACCCCAAAGCCAGCAACTAACAAGTAGCCATCAAGTCAAGCTAGGTGAAATTCGTATGATGACCGTGGCCAGCAAAGGCCATCCGCTCACGACACTCAGCCAAGTAGTTAAAGCCGACCTGTCCAGATATACCGAATTTGCGTTAGCAACTATTGATGAAACGGGTCTGCATGCGGTTACCCCAGTCTCAGGAAATTACATCGCGTTGCCTTTTTATGAGCACCTGCGCAATGCCGTGCTTGATGGCACCGGCTTTGCCAGTGTGCCCTCGGTTTTAATTAATCCCTATTTACGCGACGGCAGTGTTAAAGTTTTGAAGTACGATCAAGCGATGACATCGCAGGCCTATGGCATGATTCAAACCCGCTATAGCCAGCTTGGTCGGCTAAGCCAGTGGCTAGCGCAACAAATTGCTGCCTATCTGAGTGAATCTTAGCGGCTGGTTGAGAAAGCAATTAAGGTTATAACGCGCTGTACTCATTCATGATTTGCTCTATCCAAGTAGCAATGCGTTCATCGCTTTTATCGTACTGACTGTCCTCATCTAGCGCTAAGCCAACAAAGTGAGATTTATCCTCTGTTAATGCTTTAGACGCTTCGAACTCGTAGTCATCGCCATTGGGCCATTGGCCAATAAAGTGCACACCTTGTGGCTTAATTTCGTCGTGGAGCATACCCAGTGCATCTTGGAACCACTGGCCGTAACCTTGCTGATCGCCCATTCCGAAAAGTGCGATCACTTTGCCACTCAAATTGACGCCACTGATATCATCCCAGTGCGACTCCCAATCCTCTTGGATTTCACCAAAGTCCCATGTTGATATCCCGAAGATTAGAAATTCGTAATCTTCAGCTTTTTTCAAAGGCTCATCTTGGATGTTGTATAAGTCCACCACCTCTGCACCAATGATGTCGCGGATTTTTTCCGCTGCTATTTCGGTGTAGCAGGTAGTCGAGCCATAAAATAAACCAATCTTCATAATCGCCGTACAACTGAGTGAGTAATGGTCGCAGTTTAACGTATCGGCTCGCGACTATCTATGGCGTGCTTTATGATATGATGGCAAATAGGTAAATACACACAAAGCGCCTTACTTGTGAACAAGCAACCAATACACAGCGATAATATCGAGCATATAGAAATGTTCTTAGATGCGTTATATCTGGAGCAGGGTAGTAGTGAGAATACGCTGTCTGCTTATCGCACGGATCTTGTTAAGTTCAGCGAGTTTATAGCGCCGCAAGCGCTGCTGGCAATTGATAGCACCGACGTAGAACACTACTTAGCCTATCGTGTAGACAAAGGCCTTAGTCCGCGTAGTACGGCACGTAGTATCAGTGCACTAAAGCGCTTTTATCAATATCAGGTGCAAGAAAAGCGTTTGCCCAGCTCCCCTATGGAAACCATATCTCGGCCTAAACCAAGCCAGTCATTGCCTAAAACGCTAAGCGAAACAGACGTTGAAGCTCTCCTAGCAGCACCAGATTGTGATGAGGCGATGGGCCTTAGAGACCGCGCAATGTTAGAGCTTCTTTATGCTACAGGCCTGCGTGTCAGCGAGCTGATAGGCTTACGCATGGAGCATGTTAATCAGCGTCAGGCTGTGGTGTTTGTAAAGGGTAAGGGCAACAAAGAGCGTCTAGTGCCTATGGGGGAAGAGGCACTGTTGTGGCTAGAGCGTTATTTAAAGTACGCGCGCCCATCATTGGTTAAGCTCGCTACTGACTTTGTATTTGTCTCTAAGCGGGGCATTGGCATGACGCGGCAAACCTTTTGGCATCGCATTAAACACTATGCTATGTTGGCGAACATTAAATCAGATTTGTCCCCGCATACCCTACGTCATGCATTTGCAACACATTTGTTGAATCATGGAGCTGACTTACGGGTTGTACAAATGATGTTAGGGCACAGTGACTTGTCGACCACACAAATTTATACTCATGTGGCGAATGAAAGGTTAAAATCGGTCCATGCTGAACATCACCCCCGTGCCTAGGCAACAGGTTAAATTGCTCAGGTGCTGGAATTTATTTGTATAAGCGCGGTCTAGTTTATTGTGCAAGAAGCAGTTAGAGATTTTATTATGAAAAAATTAGTTGTTGCGCTGGCGTTTGCTGGTGCCAGTGCCGGAGCGTTTGCTCAAGGCGTCAGTGTAGAGCCGCAAGATACCATGCAGCAGCAGGTGAGTGTGATCCAAAGCAAGCTGGCAGAGCTTGGGGTGAATGTAAAGCAAGTGCATCCAAGTCCGGTGCAAGGTTTACAGGAAGTGATCACCGATAAGGGCGTGTTTTATGCCAGTGCTGACGGCCGTTATCTTGTGCAAGGTACGATGATTGACCTTGTTAACCGTGAAAACTTAACAGAAAGTGCACTGAGTCATGTGCGCCTTGAAGGTGTCGCACAGTACCAGAACTCAATGATCACCTATAAAGCAGATAACGAAAAAGGCAAGATCACCGTCTTTACCGATATCACTTGTGGCTACTGCCGTAAGTTACACCGTGAGCTGGATGACTACCTAGATGCCGGCATTACTGTGCAATATTTGGCATTTCCGCGTGGCGGACTGCGTGGCTCTGGGTACACTGACCTGATGAATGTGTGGTGTGCTGATAACAAGCAAGAGGCACTGACGGAAGCAAAAGCAGGTGAAAAACCAGAAAAAATTGAAAACTGTAACGCACCGGTGGCAGAGCACTATCAATTAGGGCAAAGCTTTGGTATCAGCGGTACTCCAGCCATTATTTTATCTGATGGCAGCATGATCCCAGGTTATCAGCCTGCGGCTGCAATCAGCTCAGCGATTGATGAGTTAAATAATAACAAATCTTAATGTAGAATGGGCCGCATCTAACGACGGCCCTTTTTTTGGAGTTTGCCTTGCAGGCGCATACCACCATAATGGCTCGCCCGCGAGTCGATGACAGCCACCTAAGCGATCAGCTTCACCCCGTTATTCGTCAAATCTATGCCTCTCGTGGCGTCAATAGTAATGAGCAAATAGATAACCGTGCCAATACCTTGCACGATTTCCGGCTATTTAAAGACATTGAATTAGCAGCAGAAATACTCAGCGACAGTCTACAGCGCCAAGACAAGGTGCTGATTGTCGGAGACTTTGATGCTGATGGTGCCACCAGTACTGCCACCTTAATGCAAGGCTTGGGTATGTTTGGGTTTAGCCAATTGGATTACCTGGTGCCGGACCGTTTTAACTTTGGCTATGGGCTAAGTGTGGAGTTGGCAGAGCATATTGTTGCCATGGCTCCTGATTTGGTGATCACCGTCGATAGTGGCATTTCGTGCTTAAAAGGTATCGAGCGCGTCAAGGCTGCCGGTATTAAGGTCATTGTCACCGACCACCATTTACAAGGTGAACAATTACCCAACGCTGATGCTATTGTTAACCCCAATCGTCACGATTGTACTTTCCCATCAAAATCGATAGCCGGTGTTGGTGTGGCTTTTTATGTGCTTATTGCATTGCGCCATACGCTGCGTGAGCGTCGTTATTTTAATGAGCAGCGTCCTGAGCCGAATTTAGCCAACCTCCTCGATCTTGTAGCCCTCGGCACGGTTGCCGATGTGGTGGCGCTGGATGCGAATAATCGCACCTTGGTGCATCAAGGGCTGGCGCGCATCCGCAGTGGTAAGACTCGCCCCGGTATCGAAGCGCTGGTTGATGTGGCACGGCGCACGCAAGCGCGTTTAAGCGCCTCAGATTTTGGCTTTGCTCTAGCGCCACGGTTAAATGCGGCAGGTCGATTAGATGATATGAGCTTAGGCATTGCTTGTTTGCTATCACCGGATATTAATCACGCTCGGCGCATTGCCGGTGAACTGGATATGCTTAATGCCGAGCGCAAAGAAATAGAGCAGGGCATGCAACAAGAAGCGCAAGCGGCGCTGGCTAAACTCTCTTTAACAAGTGCGCAAACACCCGATGCGTTATGTCTGTACCAGTCCGATTGGCACCAAGGTGTGATTGGTATTCTCGCCGGGCGTTTAAAAGAGCACTATCATCGCCCCACGGCGATTTTTGCCGCCGGAGATAATGGCCTACTGAAAGGGTCTTGTCGCTCCATTGATGGCGTGCATATGCGTGATGTGTTGGCGCATATCGATGGTCAATACCCAGGGCTGATCGCTAAATTCGGCGGCCACGCAATGGCTGCGGGGTTAAGTATTGAGGAAGCGCGATTCAATGAGTTTCAACAAGCCTTTGCGCAAGAGATAGGTAAAGTGCTTACCGAAGAAGCGAAGGAGTGTATTTTACTTACCGATGGTGAACTGCCCAGTGATTGTTTGAATATGGAGTTTGCTGAGTTGCTGCGTCAAAGTGGGCCTTTTGGTCAGCATTTTCCAGAGCCCATTTTTGAGCATACCTTTGAGTTGCTGCAACAGCGCGTTGTTGGTGATAAACACCTTAAGCTAGTGCTGCGCCATAGCAGCGGCCGAGTGCTTGATGCTATCGCTTTTAATGTCGATGTACGCGCTTGGCCTGATACCCAAGTGCGCTATGTGCACCTAGCTTACCAGCTCGACATTAATGAATTTCGTGGCCAATTTTCTTTGCAGTTGATCGTTCGAGAGCTGCAAAAACAATAGCCACAGCAAGTTGGCTTAAAGCAAATAAAATTAGATAAAATCATGTGAAAGCGCTAATAAATGCAGCAGTTTTTTGCTAAAATCGAGCGCTTTTATTGATGCGCCGAATTCTCAGTATACTTGAAGTGTAAATGCTTACATCAAGATGGCTAAAGAGATAGACCTTGGCGCCACCATCATTTTGCGGAGTGACATGCATGTTTGAAGTGAATCCTGTGATTAATCAAATCAAGGAAATTCGCGAGCGCACAGAGCTTCTTCGGGGGTATCTTTGACTACGCTCTTAAGAAAGAGCGGTTAGAAGAAGTGAATGCTGAACTCGAAGACCCAGCAGTGTGGAATGAACCTGAAAAAGCCCAGGCTTTAGGTAAAGAAAAAGCCAGTCTTGAGGTGATTGTTGAGACTATCGGCAAGCTTGAAGACGGTACTGACGATGTCGAAGGGCTGGTGGAGTTGGCTGTTGAGGCTGAAGATCAAGAGACCTTCGAAGAAGCCCAAGCTGAACTTGAAGAACTCAATGCCCACCTTGAAAAACTCGAGTTCCGTCGTATGTTTAGTGGCGATCAAGACGCTAACGATGCGTACTTAGACTTGCAAGCGGGTTCGGGTGGTACAGAAGCACAAGATTGGTGCAACATGTTATTGCGCATGTACTTGCGTTGGGCCGAGGCGAAAGGCTTTAAGGCAGAAATCGTTGAAGCAACTGACGGCGATGTGGCTGGTATTAAAGGCGCTACAGTAAAAATTAGCGGTGAATATGCCTATGGCTGGCTGCGTACGGAAACAGGCGTGCACCGTTTAGTCCGTAAAAGTCCTTTCGATTCTGGCGGACGCCGCCATACCTCGTTTGCCTCAGCGTTTGTTTACCCAGAGATTGACGACAATATCGAAATCGATATCAATCCAGCCGATTTACGCATTGATGTATATCGGGCTTCGGGGGCTGGGGGTCAGCACGTTAACCGGACAGAGTCAGCGGTGCGAATTACCCACTTGCCAACCAATACCGTGGTACAGTGCCAAAATGACCGCTCGCAGCACAAAAACAAAGACCAAGCGATGAAACAGTTAAAAGCAAAACTGTTTGAGCTGGAGTTGAAAAAGCAAAACGCTGAGAAGCAAGCGCAAGAAGAAGCAAAGTCAGACATAGGTTGGGGCTCGCAAATTCGCTCCTACGTACTCGATGACTCACGCATTAAAGATTTGCGCACTGGTGTTGAGAACCGTAATACCCAAGCGGTACTCGATGGAGACCTTGATAAATTTATTGAAGCAAGCCTTAAATCAGGCCTGTAATGTAACGCCAAACCAATAGAGCTAGAAAATGACAGATCAAATTCAAGACGAAAATAAACTAATTGCTGAGCGTCGTGCCAAGCTCGACGCCATTCGCGAAAACTGCAGTGCTAACGGCCACCCAAATGGTTTCCGTCGAAAACATTACACTGCTGATCTTCAAGCCGAGTTTGGTGACAAGTCGAAAGAAGAATTAGTTGAGCTTGATCATCAGGTGGCCGTTGCTGGGCGTATTCTTGCTAAGCGTGGTCCATTTATGGTGTTGCAAGACATGAAAGGTCGCGTACAAGCCTACGCTTCAAAAGATGTACAAAAAGATCTTAAAGCTAAATATGGGCAACTAGATATCGGCGATATTATTGGCGTTGCTGGACCTTTGCATAAATCAGGCAAGGGTGACCTCTATGTTGATATGCATGAGTACGAGTTACTGACTAAGTCTTTACGTCCGTTGCCAGAGAAATTCCATGGCTTGTCTGATCAGGAAACCAAATATCGCCAGCGTTACGTTGACTTGATCACCAACATGGATACGCGTGAGACTTTCCGCGTTCGCTCGAAGATCATAGAGGGGATCCGTCGCTTCTTGGCTGAGCGTGATTTTATGGAAGTAGAAACCCCTATGCTGCAGGTCATCCCTGGTGGTGCAACAGCGCGTCCGTTTGTGACTCATCACAACGCGTTAGACATCGATATGTATTTGCGTATCGCTCCTGAGCTTTACTTAAAGCGTTTGGTCGTCGGTGGTTTTGACCGGGTATTTGAGATTAACCGCAACTTCCGTAACGAAGGGTTATCAACACGCCATAATCCTGAATTCACCATGATCGAGTTCTATCAGGCCTATGCTGATTACAATGATCTAATGAACTTGACCGAAGATATGCTGCGCACCGTAGCGCAAGACGTATTGGGTACCACCACTATCGTCAATACCACTAAGAATGACGAAGGTGAAGTAATCGACAGTGTAGAATATGACTTTGGTCAGCCATTTACGCGTTTGAGCATGGCCGATGCAATCATCAAGTACAACCCTGATTTTGACGCTCAGGTATTTGCAGACCCTGAAAATCACCTAGAGCAGTTGATTGCCTATGCCAAGCAAGTTCATGTCAAGATCCCTGACAACTGTGTATGGGGCGCGGGCAAGTACATGTGTGAAATCTTTGAAGAAACAGCAGAACACCAGTTGATTCAACCGACTTTCATTACCGAATACCCATGGGAAGTTTCACCATTGGCACGTCGTAACGATGCTAACCCATTCGTTACCGACCGGTTTGAGTTCTTCGTCGGTGGACGTGAGTTAGCCAACGGCTTCTCTGAGCTTAATGATGCTGAAGACCAAGCCGCACGTTTTGCCCGTCAAGTTGAAGAAAAAGATGCCGGTGATGATGAAGCCATGCACTTCGATGATGACTATATTCGTGCACTTGAATATGGTTTGCCACCGACAGCGGGTGAGGGCATTGGTATTGATCGTCTAGTTATGTTGTTTACTGACTCGCCGACGATTAAAGACGTTATTTTGTTCCCGCATATGCGCCCTGAACAAGAGTAACAGCTTAAATTGTTTAAAAAACGCGGCCTTAGAGCCGCGTTTTTTGTACCTCTTGTGTGCGATATGTCTCAAAAAGTCCCTCGTCCCCTCGCAATTGAGTCCCTGTTTTCTGTATTGTTGTTTATTAACCTAATGATATATATAGATTTTTAATTTCAGCTTTAATTAAGCTGTGATTTGCCACGCTATTATTTGTAAGTCCTTAGGCTAATATTTAGGCGTAGTCGATGCGCTAAATAAAATTAAAAGGGAGTGTGGCAAATGGAAAACGACGATTTTTTACCAGAAATTCCAGTGGATAAGAAGCGCCAAGCTTATTACCGCGAGTGTATTCGCGAGTTTGAATTACTCGGATATCGCGACCAGTTTCTACGCGAAATTAGCGAGGATTTAGAAGCCGTCGAGAGAATGCAGAGTGATAAGCCAACAAGCGATCAATAGTGCTTATTTTTAGATGTTTAACGCCCCAAAAATGGCCCTTAAGGGTCATTTTTTATGCCTTTTTAGCGGTTGTGGGCAAAGTCTGAGCAGATGGATTGATTTTGCTATAAAAGTGTTTGACATATTTGCTCAGACCTTTATTATACGCCCCACAAAGACGGAGAGGTGGCCGAGTGGCTGAAGGCGCTCCCCTGCTAAGGGAGTATAGGGTTTGTAGCCCTATCGAGGGTTCGAATCCCTCCTTCTCCGCCATTTATTTTAAATGGCTTTCTTTGTTTATAGATACGGACGCATAGCTCAGCTGGATAGAGTACCTGGCTACGAACCAGGCGGTCGGAGGTTCGAATCCTCCTGCGTCCGCCATCTTCCTTCAAGATGGTCTAATATCTATAAATCACTTTTATGTACCGGACGCATAGCTCAGCTGGATAGAGTACCTGGCTACGAACCAGGCGGTCGGAGGTTCGAATCCTCCTGCGTCCGCCATCATTTAAGTGAAAATTAAGAACGTAAGTTCACACATATAACGGACGCATAGCTCAGCTGGATAGAGTACCTGGCTACGAACCAGGCGGTCGGAGGTTCGAATCCTCCTGCGTCCGCCACTTCCTTTAAAGAGAAGTGATAACAAACCAACGCAAGTTGGTTTTTTTGTGCTTGAAATTTGATGTAAGCATACGGATGCGAACCTCTGAGGTTCGTTGATTACCAATTCTGGCCTGCGCCCGCCACTTCCTTTAAAGAGAAGTGATAATAAACCAGCGAAAGTTGGTTTTTTTATGCCTGAAATATAACCCTCGACTCTTTATTTGATAGTTAAACCGCTCAGCTATTTACCCATCAGTTTATCTCACGTTGTAGATCAGACTTCAGTCTGACTACTTCGTCGTCCTGCAGCCGCCACTTCCTTTAAAGAGAAGTGATAACAAACCAACGCAAGTTGGTTTTTTTATGCCTGAAATATAATCCTCTACTCTCTATTTGATAGTTAAACCGCTCAGCTATTTATCCATCGGTCTATCCCACGTTGTAGGTCAGACTTCAGTCTGACTACTTCGTCGTCCTGCAGCCGCCACTTCCTTTAAAGAGAAGTGATAACAAACCAACGCAAGTTGGCTTTTTTATGCCTGAAATATAATCCTCTACTCTCTATTTGATAGTTAAACCGCTCAGCTATTTACCAATCGATTTATCTTATGTTGTAGGTCAGACTTCAGTCTGACTACTTCGTCGTCCTGCACCTGTTTCTGCTTTTATCTACCTTTTGTCTCACTGCGAAAATAGCGCACTAGCTGGGGTTGTGCTCTTGCTTGTTTGTCTCCTACCTATGCCAATAAACACCAGCTTTGCTCCAAAGTTATTGCCTAGAGCAGGTTACAGCTCGTTAAGGCTAAATTGAAATCATGACCCATGGACGATTTATTGTTAAAAAGGAATAAAGTATTCCTTTTTGTTGTTTGTTTTTATAATATTTTGATAGGATGAATTTAAGCAATTTTTTTAATCTGTGACGGTTGCGCCCAATCGGCGTGCTATCAAGGTGATGCGGAGCATAACAATGACAAAAACCCCGGTATCGATAGTGTGTGCGTTAGTTTTAGGTTGTACCTTAGGTGCAGGGCACAGTGTTGCCCAACCAAGTATTGCCCAACCAAGTATTGCCCAACAAAGCAATTACGCCCCTTTTGTAAGTGATGTGCCTTTAGTTCAGCAACCTATGCTTAATCCTGAATTTTGGTTGCAACGCCAAAGTGATAGTAAGCCGCTGATGTCGCAGTCGCAAATCCAAGCCTTCAATCGCAGCCTCATCAATAATAATCCTTACATTATCGACCCCCTAGCAATGCCTGACACGCTCTCTGCTAAGGCGTTACGCAGTTATATCCGTAACACCAGTAGTACGCCTTCAAGTCCTCGCTTTTATGTTGATGGCAAGCAACTTGAGCGGGCCGATTTTGCGCGTTATCACGCCAATACCAATATTGATTCTGTGACTGATAGTAACCCGGTGCGCTTTGGACTGATTGTTGAGCGCACCTCATTGCGTACCTTCCCAACCGCCGACAGGGTGTTAAACAGTGAAATGGATATCGACTTAGATCGCTTTCAAGAAACCGGGGCGTTTCCGGCGGAGCCTGTCGCTGTATTGCATGAAAGTGCTGATGGTCAGTGGTATTTGGTGGCAGCCTATAACTATACCGCTTGGGTCAAACGCTCCGCAGTGGCGGTAGGTGATAAGAACCGCATCCGTACCTTCACTCAAGCTGATGACTTTATCGTAGTGACCGGTGATAAAATAGAAACCACTTATGTTCCTAATGAGCCGCGTGTTTCCGAGGTACAATTGGATATGGGTGTGCGCTTGCCGCTAGCCCCAAAAGAGCAGGTTAAGCACCTAACTCATGGGCAAAATAGCTTTGCCAGTTATATTGTGACGTTGCCTGTGCGCAATGACGATGGCACCTTGAGCTTTGCTCAAGGCTTGATACCGCGCAGTGCCGATGTGCATTTAGGTTATTTGCCGCTCACTGCGCACCATTTAATAGCTCAAGGGTTTAAGTTTTTAGGTGAACGCTACGGCTGGGGGCATGACTATAATGCCCGTGACTGTACCGGCTTTGTCGGTGAAATTTATAAGGCCTTTGGCGTGTGGATGCCGCGAAATTCATCGTGGCAAGGTAAAACCGATTACGGCCACAACTGGCGCTTTGATAAAGACAGCACAGAGGCACAAAAGCGCGAGGTTATCGCGCAAATGCAGGTGGGCGACCTTATTTACATCCCTGGCCATGTGATGATGTATATTGGTTCATACCAAGGCCAACCTTATGTCATTCATGATGTGAAAGGTCTAGGTTATATTAAGCAAAATGGCGAGTTTTACGATGGCGAGCTCAATGGCGTGTCGGTAACGCCCCTATTACCCTTGCACCTAAATAGCACCACTTCTTACCTTGAGCGCACCTATGCGATTAAGCGCATTGCTCAAGGAGCAGAGCAATGATCATTCAGTCTGTGCGTTTTGCACGCTTATCGGTGCCCTTGCATACGCCATTTAAAACGGCGCTGCGCACGGTGACGCATATTGATGACCTAGTGCTGATTATTGACACTCGATGTGGCCGCCGAGGTTATGGTAGTGCACCCTCAACGCCTGTTATCACCGGCGACACCCATCAGTCGATACTAAGTGTTATCGAGCAGGTCCTTCAACATCAGCTTATTGGCCAGCACATACAAGATATCAATCGCTTATGTGATGACCTAGCGGCGGCAGTGGTGGGTAATTATTCCGCTAAAGCGGCGTGTGAAATCGCCCTCTATGATTTATGGAGCCAAAGCTTAGGTGTGCCGCTTTATCAGGCTCTGGGAGGGCACCAAAGTGAACTGAAAACCGACGTCACCATCAGTGTAGATAGCATAGATAAAATGCTCAGCGACTGTGATAGGGCAATGAGTAATGGTTTTGATGTGCTTAAAATTAAAATTGGCAACGAGCTTGAGCAAGACATTAAGCGGGTGCAGGCCATTGCTGCTCATGTCGATAGCAAAGCGTCTTTACGTTTAGATGTGAATCAAGGCTGGGATGCCAAGCAAAGTGTGCGTGCACTGCAAGCAATTGAAAGCCAAGGTATTGTACTGGAATTGGTCGAGCAGCCCGTGCCAGCTCATGATATTGATGGCCTATGCTACATCAGTGAGCGCGTGCAATCGAAGATTATGGCCGACGAAAGCGCCTTTTCTGCTAAACAAGTGCTTACCCTATTGGCGCGCGGCGCCGTTGATATCATTAATATTAAATTGATGAAAAGTGGCGGTTTAAGCCGTGCAATTCGCATTGGTGAGGTTGCGGCAACTTATGACTGCCCGTGCATGATTGGTTGCATGCTAGAGGGCAGCATTGCGGTGTCGGCAGCGGCTCACCTGGCTGCAGCAAAGATACGGCAAATTAGTCTCATTGATTTAGATGGTCCGGCTCTGGGGCAATATGACCCCATCCAGGGTGGGACGAGGTTTTCGGGCCCTGTGATCAGCCTCAATCAAACAGCCGGGCTTGGTATAGCGGCGATAGACGGCCTTATCGAACTAGCTGATGGAGTATGGCAATGAATAACACATTACTAAGCTTGCTACTGCTAATAAGTACCTTAATGAGCGGTGGCGCCGCATCTAAGCCACAACCCATAACGCTGAACAACCAGCAATTGGTGGTGGTGGTAACTGACTCATGGACCGATATACAAGGCGACATGCTCTTATTTGAGCGCAGCGAACAAAAGCGCTGGCAGAGGGTGGGCGAGTCCAGTGCTGTGGTCATTGGTCGTACTGGATTGGCCTGGGGTCTAGGTCTGCACCCCGCACAACCAGGTCAACAAAAAGTCGAAGGCGATGGCAAAGCACCCGCCGGGATATTTGCTTTAGGTGAGGCCTTTGGTTACTTACCGTCGCTGAAAACCGGGCTTGAATACCAGGCCATGGATGCCGGCGATTACTGTATAGACGTTAAAGGCTCGCCCTATTATAACCAGATGGTCAATACGCGCGAGGTGGGGAGTCAGGCCGTTGAAGGCTCATCTGAAGCCATGCGTCGAGATATACATAGCCAAGATGAGCTATACAAAAAAGGCGTTATCGTCGCGCATAACCCTGACAATATAGATGGGGCCGGCAGTTGTATCTTTATGCATTTATGGCGTGCCGCAGATAAACCCACAGCAGGGTGCACGGCAATGGACGAGGCGGATATGGACCGTTTACTAGCCTGGCTCGATCAACGCAAACATCCGCTGATGATGATTCTACCGCGTGTGGAATATGCTCTCAAACGTACACACTGGCAACTGCCAGCACTGCCACGATAGGCGTATACGGTTATGAATGCGCATTATCAACCTCTGGATTGGCTGGTCTTTGCCGCCTATGCCTTACTTATCGGCGCCACCGCTTGGTGGTTTAACCGCAAAAAAGCCACCACTAGCTCAGAGTATTTTCTCGGTGGCAATGCAATGCCTACGTGGATGGTGGCTGTTTCGGTGTTGGCCACCTCGCAGTCGGCGGCGACCTTTATCGGCGGTCCGGACCAAGGTTATCAGGGGGATTTATCCTATTTAGCGACCAATATTGGCGCCTTTATCGCCGCTGTCATTGTTGCCAAGGTGCTGATCCCGCGCTTTTATCGCTACCGAGTGTATACCGTGTACCAGTTGCTGGAGCAGCAAATTGGCCCCAAAGCCAAACGCAGTGCGGGCTTAATGTATTTATTTGGGCGCGTTTTTGCCAGTGGCGCGCGGCTGTATATGGCGGCCATTGCCGTGGCGATGATTCTTTATGGCAATATTGCCGCTAGCAGCGTGATCATGGCCACCTTAGTGCTGGTTTTGGTGGGCTTGCTGTACACCGTGTTTGGCGGCATCCGTACGGTGATCTACTCAGACGTGATCCAATGTGCCGTTTATACCGGCGCCGCCCTATGCGTCATTGTGAGTTTATGGCTGGCGATCCCGGCCGACTTCAGCACCGTGATTGAAGCGTTGCAAAACCCCGCACCCGGGCAGCCTTCGAAGCTAGCACTGCTAAAGTTTGAACTCGATTTTAGTGCCAGCGGGGTATTTAATATATGGTCCGTGTTTACTGGCTTTGTGCTGCTCAATATTGCCGCCTTTGGTCTCGACCAAGATATGACCCAGAGGGTGCTCACCTGTAAAGACGCTAAATCAGGTAGCCGTGCGATGCTATTATCCATCGCCTTAGTGATCCCGGTGATGTTGCTGTTTATTATTATTGGTTTGCTGTTGTTTGTTTTCTACCAACGCCCAGACATTATGGCGCAAGGGGTGGCTAGCCAAGGCGTGGAGCAGTTCCAAGGTGAGAAAATCACGGTGTTTATGCACTATGTACTTAACGAGATCCCCGCAGGTGTGAGGGGGTTGGTTACCATAGGTATTATTGCGGCGGCCATTTCTACGTTGAACTCTGGGCTAAGCTCAATGGCATCGGTATTAGTGCAAGATTTATATAAACCTTGGCGGCAAAAACGCAAACCAGATCAACACGATAGTCACTATGTGGTGGCCGGACGCTGGGCCATGTTAGTGGTGTCTCTGGCGCTGGGAGGGATGGCGGTTATTTGCTATTTTTGGCAGCAATACTCGCAAATGCCGTTATTAAAATTTGCCCTCAGCGTCATGGTGTTCTCTTATTCCGGATTATTAGGGGTGTACATTAATTCGGTGTTTTTCCATCGCGGCAGCGAGTCATCGGTGTTAGCGGCACTGGTTATTGGCTTTGTCGCCACCTTATTGATGCAGCCTTATGTGCAAGCGGCGCTATTGCCAAACGCTTGGCACTTTAACCTCGGATTTACTTGGCAGTTGTGTTTAGGCACCTTACTTGCCACGTTAGTGTGTGCTTTGGGTCGCCCCAATAGGCGGAGCAGCCATGAATAATTATGTGTTAGCGGTTGATGGCGGCGGCAGTAAAACCGCCCTAGCAGTATTTAATCGCAATGGCGAAGTGATTGCTTCTGAGCAAGGCGCGGGGAGCTCATTGAGTTACGATTTACAGTTGAGCTGTGAGCGTATGATGCAGCAAGTGGCAAGCATTATGAACACTACAGCCATACCGGCGCATCATACCCAGTGTATAATAGGTGTTGCTGGCGCTGGGAATCCGTATAATCGAGCCGCATTGCTGCAGCGTTTAAAGACATTCGCTTTTGCTGATACCCGAGTGACCTCGGATGCCGTGACCGCTGCCCTGGGCGCTAATTTAGGTGCGCCGGTGGCTTGCGTGGCATTAGGGACCGGCTCGGTGGGGGCGCGTTTAGATAGCCATGGCCAGTTACAGCTCGTCGGCGGCTGGGGATTTACACTGGGCGATGGTGGCAGCGGAGCGCGATTAGGGGCCATGGCGGTACAAGCACTGATGCAGGCGGTAGACAGGCAGCAGCCGCTACATGGGCTGATAGCCACTATAGCTAAAGACGTGGGGGAGACCCGGGCCGAAATCAGTGCTTGGGTGCGCCAAGCCACAGCCAAGGAGTTTGCCACACTCAGCGAGCGAGTATGGCCGCACGCTAATCATTGCCCCATTGCTTCGGAGATCCTTGCTCGGCATAAAAGCGCGGTGCTGCAGCTTATTGCTGATACTCGCCAAGATACTGAGCTTCCGGTGATGTTACTGGGTGGACTGGCAAACAAAAGCAAGCAGTTACTAAGCGACAGCGAACAACGAATTATTATGCCAGCACGCGGCAATGCCTTAGATGGCGCCTGGGTGCTGGCAACACAGAATATACAAGTGGAATAACTACATGAGTTTACTGGATGATCAACGATCGAAATTATTACATGAGCTAAATAGCATCGTGTCCGAAGGGCAAAACCCCGAGACCCTCGATATCGATTTATTAGCGACAGACGATATCTTGTATAAGCTCAATGATGAAGACCACAAGGTTGCTCCAGCAGTACGCGCCATTATCCCAGATATTGCTAAAGCCGTGGATGCGATTGTGCATGCCTTTAGCAAAGGGGCGCGGCTGATCTACATTGGTGCGGGCACCAGTGGTCGGTTAGGTATTCTTGATGCATCCGAATGTCCGCCGACATTCAGTGTTGACCCCAGCCAAGTGGTGGGCATTATTGCCGGTGGCGCCAAAGCGATTCAAACCGCTGTCGAGGGAGCCGAGGATAATGCCGAGCAAGCCATCGCCGATCTTAAAGCGCATAACCTGTGCGCCGACGATGTGTTAGTGGGTATTGCCGCCAGTGGCCGCACTCCCTATGTGGTATCGGCACTGAATTATGCCCGGCAATTAGGGTGTGTGACAGCGGGGATCAGCTGCTCGCCCAATGCCCCAGTCCTTGAAGCCGCACAGATCCCATTGGGGGCAATCGTAGGCCCAGAAGCGCTTGCCGGTTCTACTCGATTGAAATCAGGCTCGGCACAAAAGCTTATTCTTAACATGTTAACGACAGCAAGTATGATCCGCAGCGGCAAGGTGTATCGCAACCTAATGGTCGATGTTAATGCCAGTAATGACAAGCTTAAAGCGCGCGCGGTACGCATTGTCATGCAGGCGACAGAGTGCACCGCAGAGCAGGCGGCTGAAGCCTTGATGCGCAGCGAGCACAGCGCCAAACTCGCGATTTTGATGCTGCTCAGCGGCGTTGATGCGCGCCAGGGTAAAAGCATGCTAGCCAAGCAACAAGGCTTTTTACGTGCCGCCGTACAAGGTAAAGATCATGATTAGAGCGTTGGCGCTGATACTGGCCTGCATCGTCGCGCTTATGGGCTGTGCGCAGACACACAAGGAGGACGGCGCAATTCGCGTGGGCGCTGAACAATTCGGCAAATATGCTCCCTTACTTGCAGGCAAGCGTGTTGGCCTGGTGGTTAATCAAACCTCGCGGGTACAAGACAGCCACTTGGTTGACTTTTTGCTGGCGCAGCAGGTAAATGTAACCACTATCTTCGCGCCTGAGCACGGCTTTCGTGGCGATCATGATGCCGGAGCCCATGTTCAATCTGGCATTGATGCGCGCACCGGTATTCCCATTGTTTCCATTTATGGCGCCAATAAGCAGCCTGCTGCGCAAGAGATGGCAGACATCGATGTGGTGGTGTTTGATATTCAAGATGTCGGGGTGCGATTTTACACCTATATCAGCTCCATGCACTATATGATGCAGGCCAGTGCTGATGCGGGGGCTGAGTTTATTGTTTTAGACCGGCCGAATCCGAATATTGCCTATGTTGATGGGCCCATTCTCGACCCTGACTTTCGCTCCTTTGTAGGTATGCATCCCATTCCCATTTTACATGGTATGACTGTGGGCGAGTTGGCACAGATGATTTTAGGAGAGGGCTGGCTGAACAGTGATGCGCAGCTACAGCTTAGTGTGGTGCCGGTGGCGCACTATAATCGCACTATGAAGTATTCGTTGCCCCTCAAGCCGAGTCCTAATTTGCCAAACGACCAAGCCGTTGGCTTGTATCCATCATTGTGTTTTTTCGAGGCGACCCCGGTGAGCATCGGCCGAGGCACTGACTTCCCATTTCAAGTGATGGGCCATGACAGTGTCGCATTAGGCGATTTTGCTTTTCGCCCCCGCAGCATTGTTGGCGCGGCGGCATCACCGAAGTTGCAGGGCAAGCTCGTCAAAGGAGTCGACTTGCGACAAAGCTCTGTGCGTGGTTTGGATTTGACGTGGTTGATTAGCGCTCAGCGGCAATTTGCGCAAGCGCAGCAGGTGCTATTTACCCGCCCTGACTTTATGGACAAACTTGCCGGTACCGATAAGTTGCGTCAGGCCATTACTGAGGGGCACAGTAGCGAACAAATAAAGCAAAGTTGGCAGCAACCTTTGCAGCAGTTTAAACGCCAGCGTGCTCCATACTTACTTTATCCTTGAATTTTTTACATATTCGTTGAGTTCTTGTACCTTTTTTAGGTTGGGCATGATACACAGTTGTTGGCAAACAATAACAAGGGATCAATCATGCCTAAACGCTTTCTATTGTTCATGGCCGCCGTTACCACGGCGCCCGTGTTCGCGGCGCAATGTGATTTGGCTGGGCCGCAGTCACCGCGCGATATTAACCTTAGCGAGGGGAGTAATCCGGTGCATTTTGCATCAGCTCCTAACTATAATGAGCTCAACCTTTGTAATATCCATTTCCATAAAAATGCTGAGCATCGCGCCGCAGCCTTTTCGGTGACTGCTCACTCCAGCCCAACAAACACTGGCTATCAGTGCCAATTGAGTAAAGCGCTTGCTGAGCACGAAAGAAAGCCATTGCTTACGCCGGCCTGTGATAATCTACAAAGTGGCGATACCATTGAGGTGCATTGGGTATATAGTTCGGCGCGGGTTTCCCCAGGGCCAGGCTTGGGTAGTTGCGTCAGTACCGCTAGCGCGAACCCCGATTTGCGCGTTGAAGCCCAAGTATTCACCCTGGTGAATGACACCGGTGCCTTAAACTTTACCGAGATGACGCGCATCGTCCAGCGTCACGGCCGTTACCAGAGCAATGAAATTCCACACGACAGTGGCGAGCCGGTGCGCTACCTCGGGTCCACCACAGGGCCCAGTTACTCGCAACATCAATGCTCGCCTTATCAGGTGAGCTGGTCGGTGCGTCCGGATTGTCTCAAGCTTGATATTCATAGCTTGGCTAAGTGGTGTGAGGAGAACCCCTTTAACGAGCATCAGGCGCACGGGGTGCGCCAGCTAGTGATTGATGCGCAGCAGTTATCAACGATTGATGATTAACTTTCGCGGAACGCTTTAACCACATCGTTAGAGTGTTCCAGCAACTTACGCCCTGGACGTGTGGCTTGCGTCAACGCGATAAAGACAATATCGATAACAAAGTCTTGCGCGGTACGCGCCAAAATCGACGATAAGCGAATAGACTCTTCCTCAGCGACGGAGTAAAGATTAACGGTGGCGCAATCGGCCACTGGGTTGGCGCCAAACTTAGTAACAGCGATCACCGGGCAGCCATTGGCTTTGGCCTGACTGGCTGCTTCTGCCACTTCGCGGGTTTTCCCGGACTCACTGATAGCGACGACTAAATCGTCTTTGCCTAGGGTTGATACGTAGGCCAGCTGTGCATGACCATCGGCATCGGCGATAGCGGCAATGCCAAGCTTTTGCAATTTAAAAGCAAAGTCTTTGGCCACCAATGCCGAGCCACCGAGGCCACATAAAGCCACACGCTTCGCGTTTTTTAACAAGCTGACCGCTTGTTCAACCGCTTCAGCCTCATTGAGGTTTTTAGTTTCACTCAGGACCGCCATTTTACTGCTGAGCAGCTTTTCTGCTATTTGCTCTAAGCTATCATTTAGGGTGATTTTACCGTGCAGCTTAGGTGCGGGTGTCTCGGTGTTTAGGGCATCAATTACCGCGAGCTTAAAGGCCGGAAAGCCTTTATAACCGAGCTTTTGAGCAAACTTCACAACGCTGGACTGACTAACACCAACCACCTTGGCCAGTTCAATAGAGGAGAGATCGCGAATGGCATTAGCAGAATTAAGGGTAAAGTCTGCTAATTTTGCTTCACTGCTAGAAAACGATTTACGCAGTGCTTTGATTTTTACAAATGTCGACATAAGAAGGTACTTTATTGTTAGATTATATTGGTGCAAATGAGCGCTTATGGGCTCATCGAATGCACACTTACAACGACGTTAATTACAGTGTAACCTGATATTCCTACACAAAGGAATAAATAATTTGATATACACTAGTACCTATATCTTTACCTTGGCAACGTTACAAACGGCCATAACCGAACATAATTTTAATGCTTGAATATTATTTTCATCTATTTTTAATTGAGTGAAATAAAATATTATTATACTGTGGTCATTATTTGTATTAACCCAGTGCCTAGGAGCAGGCGGGCTGCAAAACATAATGTAGGCTGATATGAATTTTCCATACTTTGATACGCCAATGCGAACGTACTTACTGCTGCTAATGTGCATGGCTTCCCTTAGTTGCGTTAACCACTACCCCATGAAGCCGTCACACAATTATTCAAAACGCATAAAGTTTTTGGTGATGCATTATACCGCCATTGATTATCAAAAGTCGGAGCGGGTATTGGTTGATGAAGGCGGGCTCAGTGCCCATTATCTGGTGCCACAAAGTGGCGATGCGAGTTATCAGCGCAGCGAGCTTGAGGTGGTGCAATTGGTGGCTGAGCAAGATAGAGCTTGGCATGCCGGTAACAGTTTTTGGCAAGGTCGCAGCGATTTAAACGATCATTCCATTGGTATTGAAGTGGTGAATGTACCGCGCTGTGCTGCGGCTGAGCGCACCGCCAAGGCCGCAGCAGGGCAAGAGCAAAAGCTATGCATGTACCCCGATTACGACCCACAACAGGTGCAGTTATTGATTGCCCTGAGCCAAGATATTCTTGCCCGTAACCCGGATATTGGACCAACACAAGTTGTCGGTCACTCCGATATTGCGCCTGGGCGCAAAAGCGACCCAGGCCCGCGCTTCCCTTGGTATCAATTATATAAAGCCGGCGTCGGCGCTTGGTACAAACAAGCGGATGTCGAGCATTATTGGCAGCACTTCAGTACCGCAGCGCCGACGACCGGCTTGATGCAGCAAGCACTGCGTGATTATGGCTATGGTGTTGACGTTAGCGGCCAGCTAGATAGAAAAACGGTAGCAGTTATCAAAGCCTTCCAGGCTCACTTTTTGCCGTGGCAGGTGCATGGCCAAGCGGATGGCAAAACCGCAGCGGTGTTGTTTGCCTTATTACACCGCTATAAGCCGGATAAAGCCCAAGCACGTTTTCGTGACTATCAGGCCTTGAATACAGCGCAGCCAGCAGCCAGTAAACGTTTGGGTCATGAGCAGCTATTGGCGAGCTATCCCGCAAAGGCGCTGAGCTCGCGAAAAGATGTCAACAACAAGTACCGCTTTAAGGCGTACCAAGGCCGTGGCGAGATCATTATTGATAACGTGAATGCCGTTGCTGCTGAGCTTGTCGTCAATGGCCAAACTCTGAATATCGCAAAGCCGCTAACGGCGGATACCCAATACCGTTATTCGCTTAGTAAGCGCACCCGCACCGGGGTGAATAGTTTGCATATTAAGTCGGTAACACCAGAAGATGCGCAACTGCATATTCGTATTCCTGCGCCGGTGTTAACGCAGCGCTCAACACCTAAACGTTTCGAACAGGTTGATGCGCTGATTAATGCTGAAATTGAGCAAGGGTTTCCCGGAGCCGTGTTGGCGGTCGTGCACCAAGGGGAATTGGTTAAGCTTTCGGCTTACGGTGAGGCGCGTAAATATCATGATGGCGGCGAGTTGATGGCCACGCCGCAGCCCATGCAAACTGATACCTTGTTTGATATTGCCTCGAACACGAAAATGTTTGCCACCAACCTGGCGTTGATGCATTTGGTATCGCAAGGGCGCTTGGATGTCTCATTGCCGGTGAGCTTTTATTTGCCCGAATATCGCGGTCAAGGGCGGGAGTTACGGCTAGTCAGTGATTTACTCGAACACAGCGCTGGCTACCCTGCCGTGGTGGACTTTCACCGTCGTGATAACCAGCTTGGCGAGCAATTCTATTCGATTAGTAGCGATTGGACCAAGCAGCTTATTGTCCAAGGAGTGCCTTTCACGGCGATGCGCAAGCAACGCCACCTGTACAGTGATATTGACTATATCTTGTTAGGGTTGCTGGTGGAACGTATCAGCGGTATGCCCTTAGATGCATATGTTGAAAGCCGGCTCTATGCGCCCCTTGGGATCACCTCAATGATGTTTAACCCGCTGCAAAAAGGGGTGTTAGCACAGCAAATTGCAGCCACCGAAATTCAGGGAAATACGCGGGGTGGGCGGGTGCACTTCGAGGGCGTGCGCGATTACGTATTACAAGGTGAGGTGCATGATGAAAAAGCTTTCTACTCACTTGCTGGGGTCGCAGGCCATGCTGGGCTATTCGCCGATGCCAAAAGCCTAGCGCAATTGTGTCAGCTACTGCTGAATCGCGGCACTTACGGTGAAAAACAACTATTTACTGCGTCGGTGCTGGATCAGTTTACTAAACCGAGTAGGAGCGACGAAAGTTATGGCTTGGGTTGGCGCCGAGCGGGAAATGGCGCGCGTAAATGGCACTTTGGCCCTTATGCCAGTGCGCAAGCGTATGGACACACAGGCTGGACAGGCACAGTTACGGTTATCGACCCAGAGTATGATTTAGCCATAGTGCTGCTGACCAATGCCCGGCATAGCCCGGTGATGGGCACTGAGCAGCAGTATCAATTTGAGGGTAAACAGTTTGAGACCGGCCAATATGGTTCGGTGGTCACTCGCGTTTACGAGGCTATACTTGGATTGTAGTGAACTTCAACGACTAACACAGGATGCCCCTGCCAGGGCACCTGACCCAAATGGCATCGTTTAGGTGCCATTTTCTTTTTCCTATAGCACCGCAGTCATTTGCTAATTCAATGCATTCGTTATTAAATAACTGGCTAATTATTTTACTTACCCAAGGAAGAGACATGCCGATTAGGATTGCATGTAAGTCCAGTCCGCTCGCTATTTATGAGCCGCGTGAGTTGGAGATAGGATGACTAAACTTTCACACTGGCTGTTATTAATGTTGCCGCTGTTCGCGCACGGCGCAGAGCTGCGCCCCTTTACCACTGATGGTTGTAGCTTGTTCCCCGATGGTACCCTAACAAACAGCGTTAAGTGGCAGCATTGTTGTATTAGCCATGACTTGGCCTATTGGCAGGGTGGAACTCAGACACAGCGCGATGCCGCCGATGCTGCATTAGCGCAGTGTGTGCGCGATTTAGATGAGCCTGCAATCGCTACTTTGATGCATATCGGCGTTCAGCTCGGTGGTGGGCCACTTTATCCAACTTGGTATCGCTGGGGCTATGGCTGGCCTTATGCTCGCAGCTATGGAGCATTAACGATTGACGAACAACAGCAGGTGCAAAAGCGATTGGCAGAGTTAGTGCCTGACTCACTGTCTAGTGATCCTTCCGATGAGGAGCGACCATGACCGAGAAACTTGCACGGCATTTGGGGATTGTTCTGGGCGCTCTGTATGGCCTTGGCTTTCGGCTGTTATGGGAAGTAGAAGCGCTACAATCATTGGGGAGTTTGGTGACCCTGTCGTTTATGTTCTTAGTCCCTTTTGTGATCGGGTTTATTCGTATTTATTGTCAATGTAGGGTCACTCCTTCGCTATCTTATGCAAAAATGATTACCCTAGCGTGGCAGCCTATTTTTGTATTTTTATTAGTCAGTGTCGTGACCTTATTGGAAGGCAGTATTTGCGTGGCCATGGCGTTACCCGCGTTTATGTTATGCGCGAGCCTAGGCGGATTGGCGGCAGGGTTATGTGTGCGCTTGATGCATCGTAAAAAGCGTGGCGCCTTATTCAGCATCGTCGTTTTACCTGTGATTGTTGCCCCGCTAGAGTTGCACTTTTTAACTAGTTCAGCCACCTATGTGATTGAAGACAGTATTGATATTAACGCTCCAGCGGCAGCGGTTTGGCGACAACTGGCAACGGTATCAACGATTGAGAGTAATGAGTTACCCACCACCTTCGCATCATTCATTGGCGTACCTAAGCCCATCGCCGCTGATATGTCTGGTCAAGGTGTGGGCGCTGTGCGTACCAGTCACTGGCAAAAGCAGGTGCAATTTAATGAAGTGATCACTTCGTGGATCGAAAATCAGCAAATGACCTATCGTTTTGATATTGACCCAGAGCGTATCCCTGATAACGCCTTGGATAAACATGTAAAACTTGGTGGCGAGTACTTTGCCCCACTTGATGGTGGTTATTTTATAGAAGTACTTGATAGTGAAAGAAGTCGTTTAACGTTACGAACTCGCGTTGAAGACAACACTCATTTTGGCCTGTATTCGCGCCTATGGGGAGAAGTCATTTTTCATGATTTTCATACTTCATTGCTACAGCTTATGAAAACCAGAGCGCAAGCTGATTTTGCTGAACATCAAAGCTAAAAAAAGCGCCGCAGGCGGCGCTTTAAGTGGTTGCTGGGGGGAGCTTAGAACTCGACTTTGACCGACAGTTGAACTCGGCGAGGGCTATAGTATTGGCGCGGCTCAGCGAAGTTTTCGTCATCAAAATAGGGGTTGTTGTTATACCCAGTTTGACGGTCAAAAACATTGAAAATATCGGCGCGAAATTGCATCGCCACATCGTTATACACCGTGAATTCTTGAGTGTAATTGAGGTCTAACTGCCAATGACTGGCGCTACGGCGACTGCCGGCGGGCTCGGCATAGCGGCTGGTATCACTAGCATAGCCGTAGGGGGTGCCATGCCACTTTTCCCAAGGCTTACCGGATTGAAACACAAAGTAGGCACCGACGTTCGCATCCCAAGGGGTGGTGTAATAGCCGTAGACTTTAAATAAGTGTGGCTTATCCCCGGCTAGGGTGCCATAGCGGTAATCCCAAGGGTAACGGCCGCGACCGTCACCATAAAATGACGAACCGACGAAGTTATTGGCATCGTTGGTCGCTGTGGTGTTGTCTTGGTCAAAATTACCGTAGTAATGACTCCACACATAGGAGGCGTTGACATAGGTGTTATCGCCCATGTATTCAGCTTCAAGGCTGGCTTCCCAGTATTTAGTTTCGCCTCCCGGCACTTCGGCGATAACATAAGAAGAGCCACCAATTTCCTCGCGAATGGCATCGAGGTTATCAATGAAGAGTCCTTGCTCGGCGATATCGGCAGGAATACCTGGCACATCAAGGCCACTGTAATCGGTTAATCTGGCGTTATTGGGCATATCTTCCCAAAAGTGCATGCCTCGGCGGTGACGCACATGGGCGCGTACCACCAAGTCACTGCCAATGTATTTGGTTGTGCCCACGGTGAACTCATTAATACGCCGTGGTTTTAAGCCTTTCTCGAACGCTTTACCTGATGAGCCACCGCGTGGCTCGGCATAAATAATATTGCCATTGCTATCGAATTCGATTTCTTGCTCGCCACGGGTATTACGGTCCCACGATGCAGCACGAGCCAGTGAGCTAGTATCGGGGTTATACATGGCAAAGTTGGCAAATACCGAGTCTTCGCCTGCATAATGCCACGTGACGCCGAGGCGGGGTTGCACCATATCGGCCCAGTCGGTCTGGTACATTTGATATTTATTACCCGGGGCTAATTCATACCCAGAAACCGTTCCTGACTTTGCTCTTAACCCTTGGCCATAGTAGGTATCTTGGCTGAACATAACGCCAATGTTGTAGGTCCAATCGCCGATTTCAATGGTATCGTTAATTTCAAAGTTAAGGGTTTCGGTGCTTGAGATAATAGATGGCACCGTATCGCCTTGGTTATCAACTAGGCTCATTTGCTCAACGAAGGCGCGGTAAATCACCGGTGTGCTACTGCCTTGCTCTAAGCTTTCGTCCAAGCCGCCAACGTACTCTATACGGCCCCAACCGTTTGATAAGCGAGTGAGCACTTCCTCACCTTCAGACCATTGGCCACCGAAGTGCAGAGTGTGATAGCTGTCGCCCCAACTAAATTCATGGTCGAGGGCGAGCTCGAAGGAGTCGCGGTAGAAGTCTTGGCTATCATAGCGATAATACGCACCAACACCGCCGCCGCCTTTTTTGACACCATTTTCGCTGTATCCATATTGTTCAATAAGCGTATTCGCGGCACTATTAAAAGCGGCTATTTGCTCTGCGGTGTAGCCTGAGTCAGCATCCAGTGGTGTGGGGACACTAAAGTAACCCATTTGCTCAAGGTTATTGATATCGAGTTGCGCCGATAGCGAAGGCTGCACGCTAAGTTCAGTATCAGGGCGTGAGCCGCTTTCTAGCTCAAATTTACTGTATTGAAACGAGAGAGTGGTGGCCGAGCCGACCAGCCACGAGCCATCGACAGTGAAAATATCTTGGTCGGCTTGCCCGCCCACCGAGACGCTGTCGGCTTCAAACTGACCGATGGAGTCGCCCTCAAGGGTTTTCTCTGACATCCGCTGCGAGATATTAAACAGCAAGTCGTCAGTGGGGGCCCAGGTCAGCTTGCCAAAGTACTCATCGCGCACGCTCTTATAATTTTTGACCTCGCCATAAGCAGTGCCCTTGTTGGTACGCTCTTCCTCCGGGCGGTAGTAAGAAGTGTAGAAATACAGTGTATCTTCAATCAGCGGGCCGCCTAGGCTGGCTGTCAGCCAGCTTTTATCGAGCTCATAACTTTCCTCACCAACAGGGCTTGCTACGAGGCTTTTGGGCTGCACTTTATATTCTACGCCACCGCGAAATTCGTCGGTGCCAGATTTCGACACGGTATTGATAGCAAAGCCCCCGGAGCGGTTAAAATCCACAGCCTTAGCGCCGCCGCGATCCATGGTTACGTACTCAATATCATGCGTCGAGGGCTCGGAGGCGAGGTTGCCGAACATCGGCAATGAGACATTGACGCCGTCGAAACCATAAGAGTTATCGACCCCAGACCCGCCAGCTGAGGGGCCAAGGATGGAGTTTTCAGAAAGCTCGACACCGGGGACCAATTTCAGTAGATCGCGATAATCTTGGCCGATGGGGACGCCTTCAATGGCGCTTTCTCCTAAGGAGTTGGTTAACGATGAATTACCCTGGCGGTATAGCCGGCTGCCAGTAACGGTGATCACTTCGGTGTTGCTGCCGGTCATGCTTAGCGCCACATCCACCTTTGAGGTTTGCTCCAAGAGCACTTGTACCGTCATACGCTGACTGGCACCGTCTTTATTGGTAAAGGTCAGCTCGTAAGTACCCGGTTTGAGTTGCGGGAGGTCATAGCTACCATCTGCTCGGGTTACGGCTCGTCGTGGTTTTGGCATGACGTTACTGGTGGCGATGACTGTGACTCCGGCCATGGATTGGTCGGTTTGCTCGGCAATCACCTTGCCTTTGATGCCACCGGTGAGCGCCGCCAGCGCTGGGGCGCTAACAAAGGCTGCAGCGATTAAAGTGGAGGTGAGTGCCGTTTTTGGTGCCCGCAGCGCCAGGCCAGTAGCCTGTGTTAACGCGCTAAGGCTAAACCCGGATGTGATCTGTTTCATTGTATCCCCGTCCTTATAATAAATTATTTATCGGTTGGACTTTTTACCCTGTGATGTATAAGAGCAACGTCAAATGTTGCTTAACTATTAAACAAGTGTTGCTATCATTAATCAAGAATAAAATTTTCTAACCATTCTTAAAAGTGAAAATAAAATATATAAAAGGAGTCGCGCTTAAGCACCTGAGATGCCCCTGGGCTTCTGTAGGTTATCTATATAAAAGTTATAAGTATGAATTGATTAGAGCCAAGTAGGCTTGGCTCTAAGGCTATAACCAAGAGGGCAGGGAATCCATGGCAATAAGAGTATCGTAATCGATACGCTCGCGAATAATACTGTATTGATCATCCTTTACCAGTACTTCTGGAGCATTAAGGCGGGAATTGTAATGTGAGGCCATCACTGCACCATAGGCGCCTGCGCCCATAATCGCTACCAAATCGCCACTTTGGCACTGGCCAATGGTGCGGCCTTTGGCAAAAGTGTCCCCCGTTTCACACACCGGACCGACAATATCATAAGTGACCTTTTGCGTTTGCTCGGTGACCGTGACAATGTGATGATAGGCATCGTACATACTGGGGCGAATAAGGTCATTCATGGCCGCATCTAAAATTAAAAAGTGACGCTGTTGTCCGGTTTTCACATACTCAACGCGTGACACTAACACCCCGGCATTGCCAAGTATTGAACGCCCCGGCTCGACGATGATTTTGCAACCAAGGTGGCCTAAATGGGCTTTGGCAAAGCTAGCATAGGTGGTGATATCTGGCTCTTGGGATTGCTCTCCATAGTTGATCCCGAGCCCGCCGCCAATATCGATGACCTGAATATCAATACCGTGATGCTGCAAGCTTGTCACCAGGTCAGCAACTTTACTAAAGGCTTGGTCAAACGGGGTCAGCTCGGTTAACTGCGAGCCGATATGCACGTCAACACCACTCACCTCGATGCCCGGCAGATTGGCGGCCCGTTGATACAGTGCAGGGGCTAAGTCGATGGCGATACCGAATTTATTCTCGGCCATTCCCGTGGTGATTTTGGCATGGGTCTTGGCTTCAACATCCGGGTTAACACGAATCGAGACCCGCGCGCGTTTGCCCATGCTTTGCGCTTGTTCGCTGATGCGCATCAGCTCTGGTTCGGACTCTACGTTGAACTGTAAAATGTCCTGTGCCAAAGCGTAGCGTATTTCGGCAACACTTTTGCCTACGCCGGCAAAGACGATTTTATCAGCGCTGATTCCGGCGGCTAGGGCACGCCGTATTTCGCCTTCAGAGACGGTGTCGGCACCGGCGCCTAAACGCGCTAAGGTCGCCAATATTGCCTGATTGGAGTTGGCTTTTACGGCATAACAAATTAAGCTATCCAACCCTGCAAATGCGTCACTGTAGCGCTGGTAATTGCTGGCAATCGCTTTACTGGAATAACAGTAAAAGGGCGTTGGCACCTGCTGAGCAAGCGCTTCTATAGCAAGGCCTTCGACTTGCATTTGCTGACCCACGTAGGGGAAGTAGGGAAGTGGATGCATAACTAAAAAATTACAGTAAATTTAAAATTAATTGAATAATCTATGCTCATTTGCAAGACTATTCAAGCTTTATAAGAACAAGGATAACAACATGTCTTGGTATTCCATTTTGCCGCCATTGATTGCCATTGCAATCGTATTCTGGCGCAAAGAGGTCATAATGGCGCTGTTAGTCGCGGTGGCCTCTTCGGAGTTTTTGCTTGCACTCCAGGGTGACGGTAACACACTTTTCTTCACTTTTATTAATACTATAGAACGTGTGGTGGCAACGGCGTCCTCTGCGGGGAATAGTCGCGTGCTGTTATTCAGTATTCTTATCGGTGCACTGCTTGCCTACATTCGCGAGTCTGGCGGGGTGGCGGCAACAGTAAACCTGTTAATAGGCAAAGGAGTGGCAAAGTCAAAGCGGCAGGTGGGCTTTTTAACGATGTTTTCCGGTATTGCCGTATTTATCGAGTCAAACCTCAGTGTATTAACTGCGGGGATCCTCTCACGCGGCCTATTCGATAAATTTAAAATGAGCCGAGCGCGTCTGGCCTATATTATTGATAGCACCAGTGCTCCAGTGTGTATCTTAATCCTGCTTAATGGCTGGGGCGCTTATGTGCTTGGACTGTTAGAAAACTATGAGCTGGAGCAGTCTGCGGTGTCTATCTTATGGGGCAGCATTGGTTATAACTTTTATGCCATTATCGCCTTATTGATCGTGGCCTACACTATCGCCTTCGATAAAGTACACGGACCAATGAAAGTGGCCGAGCAAAAGCTGGAGCGACTAGAGGTTAACGAAACAGCGGACAAAGGCACTAAAGCACGCTTTATGCTGGTGCCCTTGGCGACATTGATAGTTTCTATGGTTGGTTTTATGTTCTGGACTGGTAACGGTGATATTGCCAGTGGCAGCGGCTCGAAATCGGTGTTGTATGCGACTATTTTAGCCTGTGTTGTTGCTTATTTCTTACTGAGTGCAAACCGCCAATTCAGCCATCACCAATTGGTGGACATGGGCTTTAAAGGCATGGGCGAGCTATTGCCATTGGTGGCGATTGTTTTGCTATCGATGACCTTGGGCGCGAGTTTAAAAGAGCTCGGTACAGGGGTGTTTGTTGCTTCATTGGTAGGCGATTACCTGCCGTTGGTATTGGTGGTGCCAATGCTGTTTGTAACCGGCGCGGTGATCTCCTTTACCACCGGCACCTCGTGGGGCACCTTTGCTATTTTAATACCCATAGGTGTGCCGCTGATCCAAGCGTTAGGATTACCACCTTCACTGGTGATAGCCGCTATTTTAGGGGGTGGCGTGTTCGGCGATCACTGCTCGCCAATTTCTGATACCAGTGCGGTGTCTGCCATTGCTTCGGGCTCCGATCTGCTTACTCACGTAAAAACGCAAATGCCTTATGCTTTATTCGGCGGTGCATTAACTTTTATTGCATACCTATTGGTGAGTTTCATCGTTATTTAACAACTAGGCCCATAGCCGATGACTGTGGGCCAGTGTTTATCCATAAGTGATAGTACTTTGCTCGCAGCGCTTGCTATAATCGCTGCGTTTTTATATCTGTGGTTGCCCTTATGAAGTTACAGCAAATCGATAAAGCGCGTTATAGAAAGCATTTAAACCGAGTTTTAGCTGCCTGTATTGGTGCCTTGGTCTTGGGGAGTCTCGGCATTGCGCGATTACTGATTATCGCTTTTCCCAGTGCATCCGGCAGTCATTTTCACTGGAACTTGCTCGGCGTGATTATCACCTGTGCGGCCATTGCCTTGGTGCTTAAACGTGTGCAACACCACCCGTATTTGCGAGAAGTGCTTTATGTATGGCATTTAAAACAGGCGCTGAATCAGATCACGCGCCGCCTGCGTAAAATTAAGGCGGCGGCGGAGCAAGGCAATGTCGAGGCCATGCATGCCTTGCAGTTCAGTTACTCTGGTTCGCGCCAGCTTTGGCAACTTGACGATAACACCATCACCATGGACGAATTAGCACTGGAGCAGGCCAAACTTGACACCTTAGCCGAACGTTACCAAGTTGAGCCCAGCGCGGAGCGTTATCATAGCAGCACCCTTAAGCAATTTTAAGCTTGGCTAAGCACACTTAGGTGTGCCTGCTTGGCCTACCTTGCGAAGCGCTAATAGCAGTGCGTTAATAATCGCACACAGTGCCCAAATAGCCCACCAAGGGGTATCCCAAGCAAAGGTATAGCGCAGCAAAGCCAGTACCGCGAAATAGCTAATCACCGAATACTGTAACCACAGGCCAAATTGTTGGCTGAAGTGCGTTGGCGCATAAAGCACAGTTTTGCGGCCAAGGTGTAAGCTAGCGACTGCCAAGAGCGCGACCACCAGACCCACTATCACAAATGACAACCACACCATCCACTGCGCCCAGTCGATAACTTGTGCAGATTTAGCCGGCCCCGACCATAGTGCATCCCAACTAACGGTAACGATCAGTGCCGCACTCAGTAATTTGGGGTCTATACTAGGAGCGTGCTCGCTATTGCTGCGATACTCACAGATCAAGTAATAACCTACAAATATGAATGCGATAATTCCGACAATTGGAGTGAGTAAGGGGACTTGCTGCACGCTAAAATAAGCCGCGAGGTAACCAAGCATAGGAAACACCGTATGTGTTAGTGTGACCCCCGCTATCCAAGTGAATACACTACGCCGACTCGTGAGCTGCTTGGCTTGGGTTAGGGTGGCGATGGCGACATCAGCACCAATCCCTAAGCCCATGAGCAGACTTGCTAATACAAAAGCTTCTATGGGTGTGCCCATCACTCACTCTCCTGAACAGTGGACGTGCGGGCTTCATCGCGTCGCTGAGCATGCTCCCAGTCTAGGCGCATATCCCATACGTACCGATGTTGCTCTTCGAGTGGCGCCTGGGATTCATCTACTTGCTGTAATACGTTAGTGGCCTTGGCAATGGTTGCATCACGGCCAAATAAATAGCTCTGCTCAGCGACAATTGTGCGATACGCTTTATTTAGGTCCAGTGCTCGGCGCGGTGAGGGAGTGATCAACTCGTAAATACTGTCGATGGCTGTCACCTTAGCTTTATTCACACTGCCATCTGAGTTGAACCAACGTCGCAGCATTTCTTTGTTCTGTCGGAACTCATCGCCACCTCCCACTCGTTGAAGGTAAGTTAAAAACTCGCCTTGGGTTTCACCAATGTTGGGTGCATCGTGCATACTTGCCAAGTTTATATAGCCCCAACCTTCTCGTCCTGTGACTTTGCGTGGAAAGGAAAAGGTTTGATCAAACGTCGCTCCCACGGTTTTATGGCAGCCGTTGCAAAATGCCATTTCCTGGATATCTTGGTGGCGTAGTTGTCCTTGCTCATCTTCGATATAGCCATTAATGGTCCACCCAAACATATTATTAATGCCTTTATCACCTAATGGTCGAGTGCGTGGCAACTTTTCGAAATGCTTCTCTTTCGCCTCACTGTAATAGAAAGAGGCCAAGCGTGCTTTTGATTTAAAGTTGTGTTTGCGCATGTAGCGTACTTCTTTCATGCGTGGTGCATTATAAATACGCCCTTGTGGGTCCACGCCAATGTAACGCACGGTGTGCAAAAACTCAGTATCTTGAGGGTAGAGCTGGTAAGCCAACTCGATATTTTGGGCATCGCCTAAGTAGTGACTGCGTTTGCTAATAGCGTGTATTTGCTTTTCGAGTCGGTTGTTGCCGTTAAGATCTACACCGATCGCTTGCTCGGAGATAGAAGGCGTACTCAATTGCTCTAAGCCCTTAATGGCCATCTCCACTAAGCTGAGGTTGGCAATGTATACATCTTGATTATATTGCCCGTTAAGTTCACGAAAGGGGGCACCAAGGCGGATCATCACATCACCGGTGGAGCCGTTGGTGGGCCAAAAGGTGCTAGGGAAGGGTTTATAATTAAACGCAACCCAGTGGCTCTTGTCGCGAGCAAAACCAAGCTCATCAAAGGCTTGCTGCGGATAAGCAAGGTTTTGAATATGCGCTATTTCACCTTGCCACTCGCTGTCTGCCAGCAGTTTTTCAATAAATGGCGAATAGTTATCTTCGTTTACCCACTGCTTTATTTCTTCATCGGAAATAGATGCGATCATCTCACTGCGATCAATAAATAAATTACGCCAATGATTCTTCATTCCCAAATCCGAGAACTGGTATTCACCTTGCAGATTACCATCATTCATTTGGTTCGGACGTTTGCTGTCTTGGCGGTCTGTCTGATGACAGGCGTAGCAAGGATTATGTTTACCTTGTGTTTTAGTGTAGCACTGCGGCGGGATCACCGACTCAGGGTTATACACTGCACCATGCTCTAAATAGGCGGTTGCAGGAATTTGCTCTGTGGGTTGGTAGGCAAAGTCTGCGCCCTCACTGGTAGTTGTGGTCGTTAATAATGGTTGCGTACGCTGTTGTTCCGAGCATGCACACAGCAAAACAGCCAGTGCAAGGGCCAGCGCCGAGTTAAGTTTCATCATAATAGCACACCGATGGGAAGTTATAGGTAAATGAGGGGGCAGCCCCCTCATAGAGTGCGAGGATTAGTTGCCCGCTGGGTCGTACAACCAAAGGGTGTTGTTTTCTTGGAATCCATCCTCACCGATGATCACGCGACCATCGCGCATGACGATGGTGTTATCTGGTTGTGATAACTGCTCTACGTCACAACGTGCTGCGCCATCAAGACTGCGGCGATAGGTGGAGCCCATTACCACAGGTTCAATACGGGTGAGGCTGTAGTTGCTATCTATGTGTGCACGATATAAGCCACCACAGTCTTCCACGCGATTGGATAATTGCATGTCTCCTTCATCGTCAATCATGGTGTTATCGATATCAGCGATACCAATATACATAAACGCTTCGGTGACGATTTCATCGGCAATCATATCTTGGCCAGTGATTGCTTCCATGACGCGGTCATGATTGATACTAATGCCTTCGAGCTTACGCCACTCTGCGGTGGCTCCTTTTAAGCGAGCTGCTTGGCGAGACTCTAAAAAGGCCGCACGGTCATCCATAGGCTCACCAGCGGTAACAGGGCTTCCGCCTTGTGCTTCACTTGGGTAATGAGTGGCGCCATCAGCCCAGGCCTGTACGTCAGCCATGCTCATATAGCTGGTTTTACCTGCAACATAATCACTGGTATCAATGCCATCATAATCAGCGATCCAAGCTGCAATTGTGGTGTTATCGCCACTGGCCAGAGCCACCCATTCAACATCAAATCCTGTGACCGCTGGGTCACTAAGGCCTTCATCCTGAGTCAATTTTGCCCCGTATAATGTGCCAGCACTCAAATCTTCCGGGGTATCGGCGACAAATTTAAACAACACCCCACCGGTATCATCTTGTGACGAGTACACGGTTTTTCTATCCGGCATAACCACTGAGTTTTCATGCTCATAGCGGCCAATAGTGTAGTGTTTTACTACTTCTGGATTGGCACTGGTGGGCGCGGTGATTTCAGCAATGTAGCCATAACGGTAGGGGTTAGGGAAATCCGGTGCTGTAAGCATCTCAAGACCATCGGTACTGGTGTCAGCTGGGTCATTCCAACTGGCATCGGTGGTTGAGTCAACGCTTGAGCGCACAATCCACTCTTCTGAAGTTAATGGGGTGCCCCAAGGAGACACTGAACCAAAGCAGTTAGCTGCGGTGCCCCAAACATTATCGAAATCAACCATCATGGCTTCAGCGATTGACCAAGTACCTTGAGTATTTTTGCTTAGCTTTAAGCGGCTAACTCCCCCAGGGTATGACTCCCAGTTAGTGAATAAGTAGCCCTCACTGTCGCCAGTAGGGATAAAACCGTTAAAATCTGGGTTTTCATTCTCAATAATTTTCTCATTGCCGACCATGGAGTAATGCACACCTAACCCACCGGGCAAGCCTTTATCACCTAAATCAGCAAAGGTATCACCGGTCTGGCCTAACACTTGGTATTGGCCTACCGCTGACACTACGGTTTGACGCTCATAATCCGATTCTGGCACTGGTGAGCTAACGATATTTTTAGGCAGTTGGTTGAAGTTTACGCCCGCTAGTACGCCTACGGTACCACGATTAATAGCGCGGCCATTGAACTCATCCATGGCGGCATTGGTGTCATCAGGGTGCTGAACATTGAAAAACAAATCGCCCTGACGAGTTAAGAATGCACCGGTCACTTCAGCTCCAGCAGGTACCGTTGCCAAGCGTGTTAATTTACCACTTGCTTGTGCATTTGCGCTGTCTTCGCCACTTGCTCCATCTTGGCCATCGGCGCCATCCTGTCCAGCTGGGCCTTGTTCGCCAACTGGGCCTTGCGGACCTTGTTCACCGTCGTCGCCATCGCAGGCTGCCAACGCTAAGACCATGGAAGCAGTCAAAAAAGATAATTTTAGCTTAGTATTAAGCATGTGAAACGCCCCTTCACTTATAGTTATTTAATCAATGTTGCAGTCGATACTGCGACCTAAGGTCTCGCTGCAGCGATATAATTGCCTGTTGAAAGCGGGGCTTATACTAGGGAGCGGTTATTGCAAAGTGATGGACAAAAGAAGACCTTTTTGTGGTACTTATAATACACTAATGTGACTTTATAACGTTTTTGTAGAGAGGTATCCGCATCCGCTATATCAAAATAGAGGCGCTGAGTTTAGCTAAATATCAGCCATAGCAACGGCATTTTTTTGCTGGTTTTTTACCTTGTACATGGCTTGATCGGCGGCAATCACTAGATCTTGTAAGGTGGTACCGTGTCCAGGGGAAGTGGCGATACCTATGCTGGCGCCGACACTTACTCGCTCGCCACTGTCCAACTGTGTGGCTTGGCTGAGCGCCTCTCGGAGTTTGTCGGCAAGGTGCAGCGCTGGTGTTTGTTCAAGCGCATCGAGAATGATGACAAACTCATCACCACCCCAACGAATACATACATCCTCTTTGCGCACATGGTGTTGTAGTTGTGTTGCCACATGGCAAAGGATGTCGTCGCCTGCGTCGTGGCCATACACATCATTGATCGGTTTAAAGCCGTCAAGATCAATCAACATCAAGGTAATGTCTTGGTCGTTATCAAGGCGTTGTTGCGCCGCCTGTTCGCCTCCTAGGCGGTTAAATAAGCCTGTTAAACGGTCTGTGGTGGCTGCTTCGTTAAGCTCAGCGACCATTTTTTTGTGGCGAGTAATATCATTAATAAAAATCTGTAGGTAGGTATCTTGTTCCTTACCATAGCTGCGAGTAACAAGAATATGAGCCCAAATGCAATCTTGTTGGCAGTCAGTGCATAGCTGGTACTCACCGGTGGCAATATCATGCTGATCTAAGGAGTTGCGAATAGAGCGGATAATTTTTTCAGGCTCATTAAAAGTACGCGCCACAAGTTGATACAAATCCTTTTCCAAAGGAATACCGAGGCGGTTAAACAGCCGCTCTGTGGACGCGTTATAAAGGATGATATTGCCTTCGCGGCGGGCGAGGATCATTGCTGACGCCGCATGCTCGAATAATAAGCGTAGCCGACCTTCTAGCTTTTGTACCTCAGAACGCAGTGCCCGCTCTTGGTTAAAGAGCCGCTCCGTTTGCGCAAGCATAGCGTTAATACTGTGGGTAATTTCGCCTATTTCACTGGCGTTGTGCGCGAATGGGGTGTGCAAGCGATTATCGCCGCCGGGGGTGATGCCCTTAAGCTGAGTGTTAAGTCGCGCCATTGGCTTGGTAATTATAAAATAAGCCAAAATCGTAAAGGTGAGTAATACCGCGAGGGTTTGAAAGACCAATAGTTGCGCACTGGATTGCGCTATCGACCGTGCTCGCTGTTCTATCATGGACCAGGCCGGTAATAGACGCATTTGTCCGACCGCCTCATTGGCAAAAAAGGGATTATACAAGGTGAAAGTTTTTGCTTGCTGCCAATCACCTTCGCCTTGACTGGCTAATGGCTGAGTGCCTTGGATTTGCGCGGCAAGAATACTGTCGTTCTTTAACAGGCCACTGATAACTTCGATTGCTAAGTCTTCGTCTTGCAAGTAAGCGGCAATAGAGGCAGTGCTCGAGACTGTCATATGCAGCTGAGCAATAGCAAGGTTGGCTTTCTCTACCTCCTGCTGGTAGACGCTACGGTAATAGTATTTCACTGCGATAACGCCAACGATTAACGAAGTGAGTACAAGCGCAATGGCTAAGCGCAGGATCAGGCTATGTTTATTGAACAAGAGTATAAACTACCTTCACGTCGTTAGTGACTTCTTTAAGCTTTACATAGCCGATGGCATTGTCAATTTCTCGGACCCTTTTTATTACCTCAGCGCTGCTTGCCATAGTTAAAGGCGGTTTTGCATGGCCACTGAACTTGACCCGTGACCAATAAGCATTAATGCTGCCAATCGGACGCTTAGTTAGACCTTGATAGAACTGCTCACGCAGCAACGAATCCGGTTGCATGTCCAAAGGTGCGGCATGTTCCCCAGAGGGAAAAGCGATAAGTCGACCCATATACAAGTCAACTAACTGCTTGGTGGTTAAACTTTGCGTAGGGTTTGCCTTATTAACTATAACGGCTATTTTTTCTTGTCCGTACGCAACAGCGCTCAATAAAGCGTAAAGTGCGCACGTGATGATGAAGGCTCTCATACTAGAACACCCAATCAATCGTCGCGCTTACAACGGTGAACGATTCTGGCGTAGAAAACACCTCGCGGCGCAGCATAAATTGGTTATCGCTGCTGTCTAAATCAATGTACTCGAGCTGCAGTTTAGCCGCCATATCAGCGCGAAAATCATAGCGAGTGCTGAGCGAAGTTGTTGACTGATCGTTGACGTAATAGTTAAAGCCGCGCTCAAGCTGAAAATGCAGTTCATCGGCGAGGGGGTTTGTTAGTCGTGGTTTATCAATCTGCTGGCGCTTGCCATGCGTCACTGAGTAACCCAGTTGCACCGTGAAATCTTGCCACCTTGTGCCGAACACGACATAACCGTTGTGCAAATGTGAGAGAATGTCTGAATCAGCACTGACACGGGCAATTTCCGATTGCACATAGTACTGACCGTTATCGTACTTTGCGCCTAAGGTCACGTACTGCAACCGTGTATCCACCGTTTTTAAACGCTTGGCAATATCTTGTGCTTGAGGCCAGATTTGTTCAGGCACACTTTGCGCCAGCTCGCGTAGTTGGGCGTAATGGTCGGGCTCATTATCGATATAGGCTTGGGTATAATTGGCTCGCCAAAGCCAGTTACCTTGCTCTAGTGTGAGCGTAGCGCCAGCGATATCATCAAGAGCTATTCGCCATTGAAAATCGAAATTTGTAAGGTAATCCTTTGACTTGCCGTAATACCAGCGTGTGGAGAACATTCCCTGATCGGTGGCGTGGGCTGAAGATAGTTCGATACCATCAATGCTGCGATGGGGAATAAGGCCATAAAACTCAATGGGTGCGTGGGTCGCTGTATAGGCATAGCCTATGTTGCGATAAGGACTCATCATAAACAAATCAAACGCAGTACGCCCGGCTTTGATGGTCCAGTTTGGCTTTGGTGAGTAACTTAAAAAGGCCAGTTGGGTAACATCGCCAAGGCTATAGTCGGGGTGGCTTTTCAGTACCCATTGGCCGGTAAAGCCCCACTGAGTATTAAACTGCTTGTGTAACTGAATGCCTAATCGCGACAACGAGGAAAAGTCTAATTCAGAGTTTGTTTTACCATCGGTTACCGATACATCAGTACGAAACCCGTATTGCTCGGATTCATTATAGCTTACGCCGACAGTGGCAAAGCCGCTAAGTTGAGCGGGCTGTGCCAGTGCTGCCGCGCTACTAATAAGCAATGAAAAACCACTAAGTGAACGAAATAAGCGCATGATGCCTCTGAAATTTAGCCATAAAAAAAGGAGCCTGATGTGGGCTCCTTGCTTACGAATCGCGGCGAATTATAAGAAGGTTAGCTGCAACTGGCAACTAAGTGGTCAGTCCTGTTTGCTATTTGAGCACCTAAGTTGATTAAAAATAATGCACTATGTACTTGAATTGAATGATGATTCCACCTAGCCTGAGAGCCTAGAAAAAAATATAAGAAAAACCCATGCAGTTAGTCAATTATGCGCAGTATGTAAAGGCTTTAGGGCCGGGAATATTAATGGCGACTGCCGCCATCGGCGGCTCACACCTGGTTGCTTCGACCCAAGCCGGGGCGTTATTTGGGTGGCCGTTGTTATGGCTGATCATCGCCGTGAATGCGCTTAAATACCCTTTTTTTCGTTTCGGCGTGCATTACACCTTGGCGACCAACGACAACCTAGTCGAGGGTTACAAAAAGCAGGGGCCTGGGTTTTTCTATAGCTTTGTAGCCTTGAACCTGATTGCTGCCATCGTTAATACTGCCGGGGTACTGCTATTAACGGCGGCGCTGGCCCATTATATGCTCGGTGGAGCGCTTGGGTTAACGGCGTTATCAGCCCTGATACTGTTGTTTTGTCTGATATTGCTATTGTTAGGCCATTATCGCGCCTTAGACAGCGTGGCTAAAGTAATTATGGCGGTACTGGCGTTGAGCACGCTAGGTGCATTGGCCATTGCCTGGGTGCAAAGCGGCGGTGCACCGATGGCGATGAGCGCAGAGTTTCAAGCGCCCGATATATTCTCGCTGGCGGCGCTGAGCTTTATTGTAGTGATGATGGGGTGGATGCCCGCACCTATCGAAATCTCTGCGCTTAACTCATTGTGGCTGCAAGCAAAGCGGCGCAATACCACGATAACTATAAACACTGGTTTATTCGACTTTAACTTGGGGTATGTGGTCACCGCGCTCTTGGCAGTGGTATTTTTTGCCTTAGGGGTGTTGATACAATACGGCAGCAGCAGTGAGATTGCTTTGGCTGGGGTCGCGTTTGCACAGCAGCTCATTGATATGTATACGCAAACCATAGGTGAGTGGTCGCGTTGGCTGATTGCCGCCGTGGCGTTCTTATGTATGTTGGGGACCACGCTTACGGTGCTAGATGGGTATGCCCGCACGCTGTTTACCAGTGCCAAGCTAATGAATCGTCAGTTGCTACCACGTCATCTCCACTCCTGGCTGATACTGCAAGCGGGTGCCGGGATGGCAGTGATCTTATTTTTTAAAAGCAACTTAAAAGAAATGCTTACCTTTGCCATGACCCTTGCCTTTTTAACCACACCGGTATTTGCATGGCTTAATATGCGTTTGGTCAAACAGGCAAACATCAATCAGCCAACTTGGTTAAAGGCGTTAAGCTGGTTGGGCATGGCCTATTTAATTAGCTTTAGCCTGGGTTTTGTCGCCCTACAGTTTTGGTCGAGTTAAACACTGATGGATTTGCGGAAAAAATAACGTGCTTTTTCTAATCTAGATGTTATTCCATGTTGCCACAGCTAAGTGAGCGCTTTAATTGCTGCACTAATACCATCAAGGGTGAGCGGAAACATGCGGCTTTGCTCGTTACTTGCCATGAGTTGGTCTATCATCTCGATGGAGTGGTAATAACGCCAATGCGATTGTGGCTGTGGGTTGAGCCAAACCACTTTGTCAAAATGTTGGGTAATACGCTGTAGCCATAACGCGCCAGGCTCTTCATTCCAGTGCTCAACACTGCCACCGGGGTAGGCTATCTCATATGGACCCATGGTGGCATCACCGACAAAGATGACTTTGTAATCGCTGCCAAAGCGCTGCATCAGGTTGTGGGTATCAATGACTTGGTCGTGACGACGGTCATTGTCTTGCCATAGGTGTTCATACACGCAGTTGTGGAAGTAAAAGAACTCCAGGTGTTTAAACTCACCATGAGCGGCGCTGAACAACTGTTCGCATAGGTGAATATGGTCATCCATGGAGCCGCCAATATCGAACAGCATAATGACATTTACGGCGTTATGTCGCTCGGGTGCCATTTTTACATCCAACATGCCCCCTTGTTTCGCCGTTGCCCGAATAGTCTCAGGTAAATCTAAGGTATCGCTGGCTCCGGTACGGGCAAACTTACGCAGTTTTTTCAATGCCAGCTTCATGGTCCGAGAGCTGATATCTGCGCTACTATCGAGGTTACGATACTGGCGTTTATCCCACACTTTTACCGCGCGGCGCTGCCGTGACCCTGGTTGGCCAATGCGAATACCCTCGGGGTTATAGCCAAAAGCACCAAAGGGCGAGGTGCCGCCGGTGCCTATCCATTTATTACCACCGGCATGGCGTTTTTGTTGTTCTTCAAAGCGTTTCTTTAATTCTTCCATGAGCTTATCTAAACCGCCCATGGCCTCTATTTGTTCTTTTTCTGCTGCGCTTAAGTGTTTTTCAAACTCTTTGCGTAGCCACTCATCTGGAAGCGTATGCTGGGCTTTCAGCGCCTCAAGTAAATCGACATCTTCTATGCCTTCGAAATAGTCGGCAAAGGCTTTATCAAAACGGTCGAAATGAGTTTCATCCTTGACCATAACAGTGCGAGCAAGGTGATAAAAACCTTCGGTATCGGCAAATACCACGCCCGCTTTGAGGGCCGCTAACAAATCCAGCAACTCGCGCAGGCTGACTGGCAAGCGATACTTACGTAGCGTGAAGAAGAACTCAATTAACATTAGCGGCGGCTCATAAACGCAAGCTTTTCAATTAACGACACATCCTGCTCGTTTTTAAGCAGGGCACCAAATAATGGCATTAACCCGCCTTTATCTGCGCTTTGTTGCAGCACCTCGGGGCTGATGTCTTCAGCCATTAACAGTTTAAGCCAGTCGAGAAGCTCGCTGGTGGAAGGTTTTTTCTTTAAGCCATCGACTTGGCGCAAACCAAAAAACACCTCTAGCGCCTCACGCAATAGCGTTTGCTTAATGTTGGGGTAGTGAACATCGACAATTTGCTGCATTTCATCAGGACTTGGAAAGTCGATGTAGTGGAAAAAGCAACGGCGTAAAAAGGCATCGGGAAGTTCTTTTTCGTTGTTGGAGGTGATAATGACAATGGGGCGTTGTTTAGCGACTACGCGCTCACCGGTTTCATAGACAAAGAACTCCATCTTATCGAGCTCCAGCAGTAAATCGTTCGGAAACTCGATGTCGGCTTTGTCGATTTCATCAATTAACAGCACCGGACGCGGACCTTGTTCATCGCTTGCAAACGCTTGCCATAACTTCCCTTTAACTATGTAATTGCCGATATCATGGACACGCTCATCACCTAGTTGCGAGTCACGTAGGCGAGATACCGCATCATATTCGTAGAGCCCTTGCTGCGCTTTGGTGGTGGACTTTATATGCCACTGAATCAGTTCACTGCCTACGCTTTTAGCGAGCTCTTCAGCCAATAAGGTTTTTCCTGTTCCGGGTTCGCCTTTGATCAGCAGCGGTTTTTGTAGGGCAATAGCCGCGTTGACAGCTTGTTTTAAGGCGCTACTGGCAATGTAGTGGTCGGTAGAATCGAAATGCACGGAATAATCCTGTTACTGGTCTGACATCAATGTACTTAGTCTGCCATAGTTCGATTTGTACACCAAGTCATGCTGTGACAGCGCTCGCTAACACAGGTATAATGGCCGATATTGTTTCGCGCTGCGATAAGTTGCCATATTGAATGAATTACTTGTGTTTGGATGAATACGCAAAGGCTTGGGTGTTTAAGCACCAAGAGCTATTGATAGCCCCACAACAGTTGGCGCAGATAAAACCGATGACGCCAACCCGTTCTGCGGTGCTGTGGTCGACCTTTATCAGTCGGGATAAGGACCACCCGGATTTCTTTAGCGAAGATGATTGGCTATGCCAAGCGCAGCACTGGCAAGCGCAAGAGGTGTTTTGGGAGCAGGCATTCGAAGATGAAACAGCAATCCCTGAGCAGATTCTTAGTCATTTAGATTGGCAAGACAACACCACAGTCTATTTTTGTAATAGCCGCGATGAAGTTATCGAAACTCGGTTTGATGTGTTTAAACAACATTGGCAAAACTTTATGTTTTTAGCTGATGGCAGCATTTTGATCGGCAAAAAACGCCCTCAAGTGGTGCAATTCATGGAAACAGGTTTTGCCCGCCTAGGTGAGCAACCTAAATAGCGCGAGTATCTTGAAGCATCGGACAGATATCATGCTTCTCAAATTTTGCACAACTATGGTATAAACTTAACCTCTACGACTAGGAGGTATTGTGCAGCAACCGTCATCGCAGCAGGCCGATTTATTTGCGCTGGATCAGCAGCGGGTGCTCTATGCTGAGTTGTGTAATGCCTTTTATGCTCGAGAACTACAGCGCTTAAGCCAGCACCTTGAACCCAGCGGTGATGCGGCTCGTGTGGCGCGTATGCTAGCCAGCTTACCTTATTATGTCGAGCGCGCGGCGTTTCACATCGTTCGTGGTCATAGCCCGTTAACCTTAGATGGGCAAAATGGCAGTTGGATTGCCAAGCAGGCCACTAAGGCGCCAGTACCAGATAGCGAGAAAAATCATGCGTTTTATAGCCGCTTTGCGCAAATTGGCATGTTAGTCCCGGTATTGGTGGCGCAACAAGGGATGCAGTATGTAATGCTCGATACGCTTGATCAAGTCAGTAGTAACCGAGTGCATTGCAATCAAAGCGGATGGTTTGATTTGCAGGGTCAGTATCAAGATAGCCGCATACAACATCAAAAAGTGACGCTGTTATGGCCTGGCAAGAAGCATTTTACGCCGGCCTGCTGTGGCCATCGTTGGCAGCAATATAAGGTCACATCGCCGCGCACATTAAGCTTGCGGGAAATGCTGTTAACAACACGAATAAACTGGAAAAACTTCAGGCAACCATTGCCTGTAAAGGATACATAATGCGCCTATTTCAATTAGGCCTCGTGGCTTTGTTTTTTTACTTACAGTATCTGTTATGGTTTGGTCATAATGGCATTGAGGATTACACCCGACTGCGTAAAGCGGTCGCCAGCCATGAGCTTACTAATCAACAATTAAGTAAACGTAATAAACTGCTTGAGGCAGATATCCAGGACCTGAAGTTGGATTTGGAGGGGGTAGAAGAGCGGGCCCGCCACGAACTGGGGATGATCAAACCCGGTGAGGTGTTTTACCGCGTTTTACCGAGCAAGCAATCGCTTAGAAAAGAATAATAGTTACTGAATTCATATGACGACACAACCTCGCATTGTTGCCATCGTTCCCGCTGCGGGAGTGGGCTCCCGAATGCAATCAAGCACACCCAAGCAATACATCGAACTGCAGGGCAAAACAGTCTTAGAGCACACCCTGAATAAGCTTATGAAAGTAGGCGAGATCAGCGCCATTAAAGTGGCCATCAGTGCAGCTGATGATTACTTTTCCACGCTCGCCATCAATAAACAGGTTATTAGTACCGTCGCCGGAGGCCGTGAGCGCGCAGACTCGGTGTTGGCGGCGCTGGATGCCATAGAGCAACAAAGCCCTGATTGGGTCTTGGTGCATGATGCGGCACGTCCTTTAGTGTGTGCACATGACATCGAGAATCTGATAGCGCAATGCTGCGCTGCAAAGCAAGGTGGCATTTTGGCCGCCAAGGTGCGCGATACGATAAAGCGCGGCTGCAATAGTGAAGATGATGGCGAGTTTATCGACATGACCATACCGCGAGAGCATTTATACCAAGCGTTGACGCCGCAATTCTTTCCTTATGAGCTTTTGCGCCAAGCGCTGCGCGATGCGCTTGCTGCGGGTGCAAACATTACTGACGAAGCATCAGCCATGGAGTGGGCTGGACATCCGGTACGCTTAATCACCGGACGCAGTGATAATTTCAAAATAACCACGCCAGAAGACTTACAGTTAGCAAACTTTCTTTTGGCTCAACAAGTAACGGAGTTTGTATGATCCGCATTGGTCATGGCTATGATGTACACCGCTTTGGTGGTGAAGGGCCACTCGTTATTGCCGGCGTGAGCATCGATTATGAGCAAGGCTTTATTGCCCACTCCGATGGCGATGTTGCCATTCATGCCTTATGTGACGCCTTACTCGGGGCGTTGGCATTGGGGGATATCGGCAAACATTTTCCTGATACCAGTGCCGAATTTGCTGGTATTGATAGCCGTATACTGCTGCGTCGGGTGATGCAGGAAGTGAATAAAAAGGGCTATGCGGTGGGCAATGTTGATGTCACTATTGTCGCTCAAGCACCGAAAATGCGCTCTCATATTGATGCTATGCGCCAATGTTTAGCCGATGATTTACAGGTGCGCATGGATCAAGTCAATGTTAAGGCAACGACCACTGAAAAGCTCGGTTTCGCAGGGCGCAAAGAAGGGATAGCCAGTCATGCGGTGGCACTGTTGGTCGAATCGTCATGAGTGACGCAGTATCACCCTGGGAGCAGCCTTTAGCTGAGCTAAACTATTTATACGGCAAGCCAAGCGCAAAAGCGCTGTTTAAAGAGCACGCCGAAGACTTTATGGTCGACGAAGAGCTTGGATTTGAGCTCGATGGTGAAGGTGAGCATGTTTGTATTCATATAATCAAACGTGGTGTTAATACACAGGCGGTCGCCAAAGCCATTGCCAAGCTTGCACAGGTGGCTCCTAGAGAGGTGGCTTACGCCGGGCAAAAAGACCGCCAAGGTGTGTGTAGCCAGTGGTTTAGTGTTCCTGTTCCGATAAAAAAGCATATCGACTTCAGTGCCCTAAATGATGAGTCAATCTTTGTTACTGAGCAGCAACGCCATGGTCGCCGTTTGCGTCTCGGTTGTCATCGGGGGAATCACTTTAAAATACGCTTGCGTGAGGTAGATGAGCCATTAGCGGTGCTTAGTCGTATTAACGCCGTGCGTCAGGGAGTGCCCAATTACTTTGGTGAGCAACGTTTTGGTCATGGCGGGCATAATCTCACCATGGCGCAGCGGATGTTCCAAGGTGAGCGTATCCGCGATAAAAAGCTGCGCTCGATGGTGATCTCCGCCGCCCGGTCTTACATTTTTAATCAGATCGTTAGTTTGCGAGTAGCCGAGCATGGTCTTGCCAAAACCCTGCAACATGAAGTGTTTATGCTAAGTGGCAGTAACGCCTTTTTCACTGATGCCATTACTCCTGAGAACATCACCCGCTTAGTACAAGGTGATATTGAGCTGTCTGCCCCCATGGTGGGTAAGGGTGATAAGGCACTGGTGGCGCAAGAGCGTCAATGGTTGGCACCATTTAATGAGTGGTGCGCGGGGTTGGCGCAATTAGGGCTTAAAGGGGAGCGCCGTATGCTGCGTCTTTACCCTGAAAACTTAACTGTCGCAGCGCCAAGCGAGAATGTCATAGAGCTGAGTTTTAGTCTAAAAAAAGGCTGTTTTGCTACGGCGTTACTCAGAGAGCTGGTTGACTATCGACAAAGTGAGAACAGTATTACAAGGAATCACGATGAGAATATTGCTAAGTAATGATGATGGTGTGCATGCCAAGGGAATAGCCGCTTTATATCAAGCGTTGCAGCAAATTGCTGAGGTTGATGTGGTGGCACCCGATCGAAACTGCAGTGGTGCCAGTAACTCATTGACGTTAATAAACCCTCTGCGTGCCCACAAGCTAGATAATGGTTTTATCAGTATCAATGGCACGCCGACCGACTGTGTACACGTTGCTTTGAATGCATTGTTGGAGCAGCAACCGGACTTAGTTGTCGCGGGCGTAAACCATGGTGCTAACTTGGGTGATGACACCCTTTATTCTGGCACAGTTGCCGCCGCCACCGAAGGCCGACACATGGGCTTACCAGCCATTGCCGTGTCGCTTGTAGGACCAGAGTGTGAGCACTTTGAGACGGCAGCACAAGTGACGGTTGATATAATCAAAAAGCTTAAGAGCCACCCATTACCGAAAGACCAAATTATTAATATCAATGTTCCTGATGTGCCTTACCGTGAACTTAGAGGCATTAAAGTGACGCGATTGGGTGCTCGTCATAAAGCGGAAACCATGACCGCACAGCGTGACCCTTGGGGGCGTAAGGTGTATTGGTATGGCTCGCTAGGCCCTGAACTAGATGCGGGGGCGGGCACTGATTTTGATGCAATCCGTCAAGGCTATGCCGCAGTAACGCCAATGAGTGTAGATATGACCGCTCATGAAAGCATTACTCCCTTGCAGGAATGGCTGTTGGAGTCTGGTGATGATCGGTAATCTGCAACGCAGTGCAAGTTCATTGGCAGAGTTGTTAGCCAAAGAGGGAGTGACTGATCAGCGCGTGCTTGAGGTTATAGCACACACCCCTCGGCATGTATTTATAGATGAGGTGCTAAAACATAAAGCCTATCAGAATACCGCTTTACCAATCGGCCAAGGGCAAACTATTTCGCAACCCTTTATCGTCGCGCAGATGACCGCACTGCTGCGCCAGCATGGCGTGAGCTCTAAGGTGTTGGAGATAGGTACCGGTTCTGGTTATCAAAGCGCTATATTGGCACAGCTGTTTGACAAGGTGTATTCGGTAGAGCGTATCAAGGCGTTGCAGTGGCAAGCAAAACGCCGCTTGCATCAGCTTGATTTGTATAACGTCAGCATGAAGCATGGTGACGGTTGGCAAGGCTGGGCATCTCAAGCGCCATTTCAGGGCATTATAGTGACTGCCGCAGCATCCAGTGTTCCCGAGCAGCTGCTCCAGCAGCTTGATGACGATGGTGTGATGATTGTGCCAATAGGCGATGCTGAACAAAAGCTAATGGTATATACTCGCCATGGAAATCAATTTAATCAACAAGTTATGGCCGATGTGCGTTTTGTGCCCTTGGTACCTGGCGACATAATATAAGGAAGTTTTCTTGCAGTTATTTACCCCTTTGTACGATGCCGCCTTGCGTTGGGCCGCTCACCGACATGCTGAGCGCTACTTAGCAGGGATGAGCTTTGCCGAATCGGTATTTTTCCCCGTTCCCCCTGACGTTATGCTGGCACCGATGTGCTTAGCGAAAACTTCACAAGCTTGGCGTTTCGCTATTTTGACCACCTTAGCCTCTGTTATTGGCGGAGTATTAGGTTATCTTCTTGGTTTTTGGTTATTTGAACCCTTAGTTGAACCATTTATCCATTCTATGGGTTGGCAAGATAAATTTGCCCAAGCACTCGCTTGGTTTGAACATTATGGCGTGTGGGTGGTGTTTATAGCTGGCTTCTCGCCGATACCTTACAAGGTCTTTACCATAGGTGCCGGTTTATTGCAGATGGCCTTTTTACCTTTCTTGTTGGCATCGGCAGTAGGCCGAGGTGCACGCTTTTTTCTTGTCGCTGCATTGATGAAGTGGGGAGGGGCGCGTATGGAGCAGAAACTGCGACAATACGTGGAAGTGCTTGGTTGGCTTGTAGTTAGCTTGGCCATCGGTTTATATTTGGTTTACCGCTAAGCTATGCAAGGGCGCTTTATGCAAGTGAAATACACCAGTTTGATAGTACTGGTTTGCTTGTTATTGAGCGCTTGCTCGTCTCGAAATACACCCGCACCGGTTTCTGTCTTAGACACTGGTCGGGCCAAAGTGTCACGAAAAATTCATATCACCGGGGAGCACTATCGTGTGCAAAAAGGCGATACCCTCTACGCCATTGCTTTTAGTGCTAACAAAGATGTCCGGGAAATCGCGCAAATCAATGGTATTAAGCCGCCGTACACTATTTACCCAAAGCAGTTGATTTACATCGAGTCGCAATGGCTAAAAAAGAAAAAGCGAGAAAAATATCGTAACTCGAGTAAAAAGTCTACAAAATCAACACAAAAAAATAACAAAAAATTAAAGAAAGAGGTTGCGAAGCCGATACAACGGGAGTATGTTCGAAAACAACCTAGTAAAAAAACTGTTAGCAAAAAAGTACGTTCTGCTAACAAGTCAGCTCAAACTTTGAGCTGGCAATGGCCAGCACAGGGAAAGGTCACGCAGCGTTTCTCTAACAAAGAAAATGGCTATAAAGGGGTGCAGATAGCCAACCGAACAGGGACTTCTGTTCGCGCTGCCGCTGATGGTGTGGTCGTGTATGCGGGTGATGCGCTACGGGGATACGGTAATTTAATCATAGTGAAACATAACGATGATTATCTTAGTGCGTACGCACACAATTCGCGTTTACTAGTACAGGAAAAACAGGATGTCAAAGCTGGGCAAAAGATTGCCGAGATGGGCAGCTCTGAGTCCCCTGTTACCGCTCTTCGTTTTGAAATCCGGTATCGAGGCAAAGCAGTCAATCCGAGCAAGTACTTACCCTAGCTTTACAAGCACGAAACAGTAGTAAGGTGTTTGGGATTTTTACCGCGCTACACCGGAGGGTACTCTGATGGGTCACACTGCAAAACTTGAAACCACACAAGACAACGCCACTGATACAAATGTTATCGACGAACCAAAGGAAGAACTCCTAGAGCAAGTAGAGGAAAGTAATGCTGAGGAAGAGATCTTTGCCAAGGACGATAATGTTAAAAACCTCGATGCAACGCAACTTTACCTAAGTGAAATTGGCTTTTCGCCGCTGTTAAGCGCCGAGGAAGAAGTCTACTTTGCACGTAAAGCCCTACGCGGCTGCGAAGCATCAAGAAAACGCATGATTGAGAGCAACCTACGCCTGGTTGTGAAAATTGCCCGACGTTACAATAATCGTGGTTTAGCGCTACTCGATCTGATTGAGGAAGGTAATCTGGGGCTGATCCGCGCCGTGGAGAAGTTTGACCCAGAGCGCGGTTTTCGCTTTTCAACTTATGCAACATGGTGGATACGACAAACGATAGAGCGTGCGATAATGAACCAGACACGCACTATTCGCCTACCGATTCACGTGGTTAAAGAGCTTAATGTTTACTTGCGTACGGCCCGTGAACTGACGCAGCAACTGGATCATGAACCAACGGCAGAAGAAATTGCAGAGCGTTTAGACCGACCAGTAGAAGACGTGACTAAAATGTTGCGTTTAAACGAAAAGATTTCTTCCGTTGATACCCCGATTGGTGGTGACAACGATAAAGCATTACTGGACATTATTGCCGATGAGAAGGGCAGTGGTCCCGAAGGGGAAGTGCAAAGTAAAGATATCAACGATCATATCGTGCATTGGCTTGATGAGCTAAACCCTAAACAGCGGGAAGTTTTGGCTCGACGCTTTGGTTTATTAGGATACGAGCCATCCACCCTTGAGGACGTAGGCCGAGAAATTGGCCTCACCCGAGAGCGGGTAAGACAAATTCAAGTGGAGGCATTGCGCCGATTAAAAGATATGCTCCATCATGAAGGGCTTAACACCGAGAGTCTATTTGAACAAATGTAATGACTGATTACCCACAAGCCGCCTTTTAAAGGCGGCTTTTTATGCACTTAATTAGCAGGGCAACATACAAAAGGCCTCGCAGCCCAAGGGCTTTCCCAGATACTCCAACACTCATTGTTAACATACCCATTGGTGGTGAGATAAATTCAAGCTCACTGCAGTCCCTTCTGTTGATATTCGCCGATTGTTAATAATGATTTTATTCAACACATAAAATACACAATTGATTAACATGTTTGTTTTGGTTAGTCTGGACCTGATTAAAAAACAAACGAGGTGATTTATGAAATCCAATCGGCGATATATACCTGCTGTGGTGGCAGCACTCATGGCGGCGCCTAATATGACTTGGGCCCTAGACTGCAGCCCACTGACGGTATGGAATAGCGATGATGCCTATAACAGTGGTGCTCAAGTTGTATACCAAGAAAAAGCATATGAAGCGAACTGGTGGACGCAAAATCAAGACCCAGCCACTCACTCAGGAGACTGGCAGCAATGGCGTTTACTGGGTCAATGCGATGGTGCCAACCAAACGCCAATAGTCGAGCTTACTTCGCCTCTTAATAATAGTTCTTTTGGTGAAAATGACAGCGTTGTCTTGAAGGCGCAAGCAAGCGACAGTGATGGCAGTGTCAGCGCCGTTGAGTTTTTCATCAATGGAGTTTCACTGGGTGTCGATAGTGCTGCTCCATTTGAGCTAAATTGGCAAGCCTTGGCCGGAGAGCATACTCTGCTCGCTCAGGCGCGAGATGATCAGCAAGGCGAGGGCGTCAGCGCTGAAGTACAAATTTCGGTGCTTCCCGCTGACGGGAATGCTGCGCCGATAGTGACGTTAACTGCACCCACAGCGCAAACCCAAGCGCGTAGCGGTGAGCAAATGACCTTGAGCGCGAATGCCGATGACAGTGATGGTGTTGTTACGGCGGTAGATTTTTATGTTGATCAAGTACAAGTTGGCAGCGATAGCAGTGCGCCCTATTCTATACAATGGCAGGCCGAGTCGGGGCTTCATCAGTTTCAAGCCAAAGCCACCGATGATGTCGGTGCCCAGAGTATGAGTGCCAGTGTGCAAGTCAACGTCGATGCGGCCGCAGCTGGCATCTGTCAAGGCACGCCTAGTTATGTAGCAGGCACCAGTTATAGCCAAGGGGATACCGTCGAAAATGTGAATCACGCCTATCGCTGTGACGTCGCTGGTTGGTGCTCTTCAAGTTCGGCTTGGGCATATGAACCTGGAGTCGGCCAGCACTGGCAGGATGCTTGGACCGACCTTGGTATTTGCGCAATTGCTCCGGATATCACCATTACCTCGCCCAGTGCTAATGCCACATTATTACAAGGGCAAAGTACGGTGATTAGCGCCGATGTAAGCGACAGTGACGGCAGCGTCAGTGCGGTTGAGTTCTCTGTTGCAGGCAATGTGATCGCCACAGATACGAGCGCGCCTTACCAAGCGACATGGCAAGTGCAAGGGCTCGGTGAAACGGCGGTGACGGTTGCCGCGAGTGATAATGAAGGCAACCTTAGCGAGCAGTCGGTGCTGGTCACTGTCACTGATCAGCCCTTGGTGGTGAGCTTGAACTCTCCTGCCAGCGCAGAGCAGCTGCGCTTAGGTCAAAGCCTGACACTGGCTGCTGATGCAAGTTCAGCGCTCGGCAGTGTTACCGAGGTGAGCTTTGCTGTGAATGGACAAATCGTTGGCAGTGACAGCAGCGCCCCTTATACGCTGAATTATACCCCCGCGAGTTTAGGCCAGTATGCAGTGAGCGCCCTTGCCAATGACTCTCAAGGTAACAGCGCACAAAGCACGGCCGCGACAATTAATGTGATTGACACCCCAGCGGGGAAAAAACACAAGCTCATCGGTTATTGGCATAACTTCGTTAATCCGGCAGGCTGCCCTATTCCCTTGTCCGATATTTCCAGTGCTTGGGATATCATCGATATTGCCTTTGCCGAGAATGACCGCAATGCCACGGGTAAAGTTGTCTTTCACCCCTTTGAAGAGGACATTCGTTCCGATTGTCCGCCGATAGACCCGGTTAAATTTAAGCAAGACATAAAAGATTTACAAGCACAAGGAAAGGTCGTGGTATTGAGTCTTGGCGGCGCCGAAGGCACGATTACCCTAGAGACAGATAGTGACGAGGCGAACTTTGTCGCCAGTTTGACTAACATCATCAATGAATGGGGCTTTGATGGCCTAGATGTCGATTACGAGAGTGGTTCCAACCTAGTTCATGGCTCACAGATCCAAGCGCGGTTAGGGCGTGCCTTGAAGCAAATTGAGCAAAACATCGGGGGCGATATGTATCTTACAATGGCTCCGGAGCACCCTTATGTACATGGGGGCATGGTCGCTTACTCTGGCATTTGGGGGGCGTATATTCCGCTCATTGACGATGTGCGTGATACCCTGGATTTACTCCATGTGCAACTCTACAACAATGGTGGCCTACCTAACCCCTATGAGCCGGGCTCGGCACCTGAGGGGTCGGTCAATATGATGGTCGCGCATGCAAAAATGTTGATAGAAGGGTTTACCCTTGCTAATGGTCAGCAATTTGCGCCGCTGCGTGATGACCAAGTTGCTATCGGTCTGCCGTCTGGGCCGCAATCGGCTAATTCAGGGCAAGCACCCACGCAAAACATTATTGATGCGTTGGATTGCTTAACCAAGGGGCAAGCATGTGGCACCATTACACCCAGTAACCCGTATCCACACTTTGGTGGGGTAATGACCTGGTCGATAAACTGGGATAAGTACGATGGTTACAATTTCTCTGGTCCCATTGGCGATAAACTCACTCAAATGAACAATGGCCAATAACCCTGAGATATGAAAAAAGCCCGCTTAATTGCGGGCTTTATTGTTTCTATAGCAGCTCTTTTAACCGGTATAACAACTCATGAGCCTGACGTGGGCTCAGATCGTCGGGGTTAATATTACTGAGCTCATTCTCAACCTCACTGGGCTCGGGCTCCGCCAATAAATCCAGCTGCGCTTGTGTGCTCGAGGTGTTGGCGTTAATTGCTGGTTGTTGCTCTAATTGTTTGAGCTTGCGCTTAGCGCTGTTGATCACCGCCTTAGGCACGCCCGCTAATGCTGCTACCTGTAAGCCAAAACTCTTACTTGCAGGGCCTTCTAAGACTTTATGCATAAAGGCAATGGTATCGTTGTGTTCAATGGCATCTAAGTGCACGTTTACTAACCCTGATTCACGCTCGGCAAGCTCTGTAAGCTCAAAGTAATGGGTGGCAAATAAGGTTTTGGCATTAATTTTGTGAGCCAAGTAATCTGCCGTGGCATAGGCGAGCGACAAACCGTCATAGGTACTGGTACCGCGACCAATCTCATCCATTAACACCAGCGAGTGGGCTGTGGCATTGTTTAAAATGGTGGCTGTTTCGGTCATCTCAACCATAAAGGTTGAGCGGCCAGAGGCGAGATCATCGCTGGCACCGATACGGGTGAAAATACGATCGACCAAGCCGATTTTCGCCTGTGCCGCTGGCACAAAGCTGCCAATATGAGCCATTAACACAATCAGTGCCGTTTGGCGCATATAGGTTGATTTACCGCCCATATTCGGGCCGGTGATCATCAACATACGGCGCTGATTATTGAGCTCCACCGGGTTGGCGATAAAGGGGTCTGTCATCACCTGCTCAACCACAGGGTGGCGCCCTTCACTGATGGCGATGCCGTCGCCTTCGTGCAGCTCGGGTTTTGCGTAGTTAAGCGTTTGCGCGCGCTCTGCTAGGTTATTCAGAACGTCTAATTCACTTAATGCCGCCGCCAATTGTTGCAATGCATCCAGGTGCGGGGCAATGAGGGTGAATAGCTCATCATAGAGCTGCTTTTCCAGCGCCAGCGCTTTAGTTTGGCTACCTAGCACCTTATCTTCGTGCTCTTTGAGCTCGGGGATAATATAGCGCTCGTTATTTTTTAGGGTCTGACGGCGGATATAGTGGCTTGGCACTAAGTGAGAGTTGGCGCGGCTGATATCGATATAAAAGCCATGCACCTTGTTGTAGCCAATTTTCAAAGTACTAATACCGGTGCTCTCGCGCTCTCGCTCTTCCATGGCGGTGAGCACATCGGTGGCCCCTTGCGAGAGATTACGCCAATGGTCGAGCTCATCGTTGTAACCCTCAGCAATGACTCCACCATCGCGGATCAACACCGGTGGGTTATCAACAATGGCGCGTGTTAGTAACTGCAGTAGTTCATCATTGGGATGACTGGCGGTGGCAATTTGTTTTATCCGCTGGCACTGACTGGTCGCTAACATATTCTGTAACTCAGGCAGTTGCTCCAGCGCTGCGCGCAAGCGAGACAGATCGCGTGGGCGCGCATTGCCTAGCGCTAATCGGGCAACGATACGCTCAACATCGCCTACAGCACGCAGCAGTGGCTGCAACTCCATATGCCAGGCTTGGTCGATGATGGTGCTAATGGCATTAAGACGAAGGTTGAGCTCCTTGCGACAGCGAATAGGGTTGTGAATGCGACGTTTCAATAACCGCGAGCCCATGGGGGTTGCGGTTTTGTCGAGCACGGCCGCGAGGGTGTTTTCCAGACCGCCACCAAGATTTTGCGTCAACTCAAGATTTTTGCGGGTGGCGCTGTCGAGTACCACGGCCTGCGTATCTTGCTCGAGACTAATGCCCTTAATATGGGGCAGGGCGGTACGTTGCGTGTCTTTGACATACTGTAATAGGCAACCAGCGGCAGTCAGTGCTAACTTTGCTTCATGAACACCAAAGCCAATCAAGTCTTGGGTGCCAAATTGCTGACATAATGCGGTAACGGCAGTATCTAAATCGAATTCCCATTCCGGACGCCGACGAGTGCCTTTAATATGCTCTATAAGCGCCATATCAGCAAAGGTTTCTGGATAGAGCAGCTCGGCCGGGTTAAGGCGTTGCAAAGTGGATTTAAATGCGTCATTGTCAGCACATTCAACGACATTAAAGCGTCCGGAATTGATATCTAAATAGGCAACGCCAAAACGGCCTTGTGGGTTTTTATACACACTGACTAATAAGTTGTCTTGACGCTCTTTTAATAGCGCTTCGTCGGTGATGGTGCCCGGGGTGACAATACGCACGACTTTGCGCTCAACCGGGCCTTTGCTGGTTGCCGGATCGCCCACTTGTTCGCAAATGGCCACCGATTCACCGAGCTGTACTAGGCGAGCGAGGTAGTTTTCCACCGCATGGTAGGGGACACCAGCCATGGGAATAGGCTCGCCGCCGGCTTTGCCACGATAGGTCTGTGATATATCAAGCAGCTCGGCGGAGCGAATGGCATCATCAAAAAACAGCTCATAAAAATCGCCCATACGGTAAAACAGCAAAATATCGGGATGTTGCGCTTTTATTCGCAGGTATTGCTGCATCATCGGGGTTTGTTGTTTTATATTATCTTCACTGTAGAGATTTGCTGACATGCACGCACTCGAATAAGGATGGTTATGAATTTACAGCACCAGTCAACGAACAATACGAAAACCCTTGCTGCCCAGCTCGGCGCTATTCTAGCGGATAAGCAGATGATGATCACTACCGCTGAATCATGCACCGGGGGTGGCATTGCTTATGCCATTACCGATACCCCCGGCAGCTCGCGCTATTTTGCCGAAGCGATGGTGACTTATTCCAATGAAGCTAAGCACGAGCGCTTGGGCGTGAGCAAGCAAACATTGGCCGATTATGGCGCGGTAAGTGAACAAACCGTGCGTGAAATGGCTATTGGCGCAGCCCAAGCCGCAGAGGCTGATGTGGCGGTGGTCACGTCAGGCATTGCCGGTCCCGACGGCGGCAGTGATGATAAACCGGTAGGACTGGTGTGGTTTGCGGTGTTCTTTAATCAGCAGGTGAGCGTGCAACAGCAGGTATTCAGCGGCGATCGCGCGTACGTGCGTGAGCAAGCAATAGCTCATGCTCTGGCGATGACGGTAAAAATTATAGAATCTGCTTGATACTGTAATTCCATACAGTATACTAAGACACATTAAGCCAGCGTGTGGCACAGAACGATTTTGGAGAACAGCATGAACGATAACAAATCAAAAGCCTTAAGTGCAGCGGTTTCGCAAATTGAGCGTCAATTCGGTAAAGGCTCAATTATGAAGCTCGGTGATAGCCAGGCTTTGGATATTGAAGCCATTTCTACCGGCTCACTGGGAATCGATATCGCTCTAGGTATAGGTGGTTTGCCGACCGGGCGTGTTGTTGAAATTTATGGCCCAGAATCGTCAGGTAAAACAACCCTTACATTGCAAGTTATTGCTCAAGCTCAGCGCGATGGTAAAACCTGTGCTTTCGTCGATGCCGAGCATGCCCTAGACCCTGTCTACGCCGAAAAGCTGGGTGTTAACGTTGAAGAGCTACTGGTTTCGCAGCCGGATACTGGTGAGCAAGCGTTGGAAATTTGTGACATGCTAGTACGCTCAGGCGCGGTTGATGTGGTCATTGTTGACTCGGTAGCTGCACTGACACCAAAAGCTGAAATTGAAGGCGAAATGGGTGACAGCCACGTTGGCTTGCAAGCGCGTTTAATGTCACAGGCGCTGCGTAAGTTAACGGCAAACATCAAACGCTCAAACACCTTGTGTGTGTTTATCAACCAAATCCGTATGAAGATTGGTGTGATGTTTGGAAACCCTGAAACCACCACCGGTGGTAATGCCCTGAAGTTCTACTCGTCTGTACGTTTAGACATTCGCCGTATAGGTTCAGTGAAAGACGGTGATGAAGTGATCGGCAACGAGACCCGCGTCAAAGTAGTGAAAAACAAAGTGGCGCCGCCATTTAAGCAAGCCGAGTTTATCATCATGTATGGTGAAGGTATCTCCAAAGAGGGTGAGCTGATTGATTTAGGTGTGAAGCACAAGCTCATTGAAAAGTCTGGTGCTTGGTATAGCTACAACGGCTCTAAAGTCGGCCAAGGTAAATCTAACTCTATTAAGTTCTTAAAAGAGAATGTTGAGATTGCCAATGAGATTGAAGGTAAGCTACGGGAAATGTTGCTGCTTAAAGCAACCATTAAACCTGAAGACGGTGAAACCAACCCGCTAGCTGCCGAAGCGCAGAGCGAGTAAGACAGCAAAGTACTGAATAAGAGTAAGCGAAACCAGCCTAAGGGCTGGTTTTTTTATGGCTGGAGTTTCATCGCTAGCACACCTGCCATAATTTTTAGCCAGGCTTTAAGACTAATAACCAGGCATAAAAAAACGCCAAACACAGAGTTTGGCGTTCTACTGTTTAACTAAGACAGGGAATTAAAGCTGCCAGTTAATAGAGAAGGCATAGTGACGCGGTGCACCGTAGTAGCCCTGGGCCCAGTAAAGGCTGTGCAGGTACTTTTCATCGGTCACGTTGTTAATATTAAAGGTGGCACTGATGCGCTCAGTCACTTGGTAAGTGGCCACTAAATCAAGTAGGCCATACGCACCTTGTGTCGTCACTGTAGGAATAGTGCCATTGCTTTGCACTCGTGACGTTTTGGCTTGCCAGCGATAATTGGCACCAAAGCTTAAACCCTCAATTACAGGGACCTGATAATTCAGCGCCACTTTAACTTGGTCTTTTGGGGTGTAATCACGAACTAGCTTACCTTCATTGGCGTCATCACCGGCTTCAATATCTACATGGCTATAGCTGAAGCTAGCACTTAAGTCATCAGTGAGACGACCACTGAGTTCAAGCTCGTAGCCATCGCTATTGATCCCTTCAGCAGCGTAGTAAACCGTGTTGTCAGGAGTTGAAAGAGCGGTATCAGGCAAGGCAATACCGTCTTGCAAAGCATCGAAAATAGCAAAAGTGGCAAACAACTGACCATCTAGCAACTGTGCTTTAATCCCCAGCTCTTTACTCTCACCGGTGATTGGGTCTAAAGCCATGCCGGTTTGATCTTGCTCTGATTGTGGCGCAAAGGTTTCAGTGTAGCTGGCATACACGGTGTAATTCTCTGCAAAGTCGTAGACAGCACCAATATAAGGAATAAACTCTTCTGAGCTGTTCACTTTGGAATTACCGTAAGATAGGCCCTCAGAATCCCACTCGGTATAACGACCGCCAGCAAGAATGGCTAGAGGCTCAGTGATTTTGAAGCGTGCCGACGCATAAGCAGATTTTTGGTCAGCCTCGACCTTAGAGCCGTTGTAAGCATCCTCGAGTGTTGGAATAGGTGCGTTACCTTCAAAGTCCTCCAGTGGTGGCATCGCCGGGAAGCCATTGCCTGTGGTGTAGTCGTAAAGTGAACTATCTTGGTAGTTCATATCGGCGCTACTGACACCAAACACTAAGTTATGAGTTTGTCCAAACAGTGAGAAATCACCTGTGGCGTATAGATCATAAAGGTTTTGCTGATCTTTATAGTCGTATTCACTGGCGTAGCCGGTTAATCCCAGCCCGGTTTCAGCACTTGGGGTGCCGTAGACATAAAACAACTCGGAGTCTTGATCATTGGTCATGTGCGCGTAGCGAGCGCGTATAAACCAAGAGGTGCCCAAACTTTGCTCAAGTTCAACAAAAATATGTTCGTTATCGTTATTCCAATAAGACCAATCAGCGGCCGTGCTTGTGGATACGTCGAAGTCAGTCGCCGTGCCATCATCATAAAACAGTGGCAAGGCTCCCCAAAGAGGGCTATCGGCATCTTTTGACTGACGAATATAATTCACTGATACCTTAGTGCTGTCAGTGAGCTGACCTTCATAGGCGATATAACCCAAGGTTAAATCTGTGGCGTAGCGGTCCAAGTATGAATCTGAGCGCTGCTTAGTGACCACTGCGCGCATTGCGTGGTTATCAGTTAAGGCGCCAGAAACATCCACCTCTAAACGGTTTTTATTCCACGAGCCAACAGATGCAGAGGCACTGGCTTGAGTCGTATAGGTAGGCTTTTTCAGTACCATGTTAACGGTCGCTGCAGGAGTACCCGCGCCAGTCATAATACCGTTGGCACCACGGACAATCTCAATGCGATCGTAAATAGAGGTATCAAGGGTACCATGCACATCACCACCATCTTGAGGGATACCTAAACCATCAACTTGGAAGTTAGTGATATCAAAACCACGGGCTTTAAAGTAAGTACGGTCTGTTTCGATTTGCTCAACAGTGACACCCGGCGTTGACTCTAATACAGCGTTAATATCGTCCAGTGAAAAGTCATCCATTAATGCACGAGACACCACAGAGATAGACTGGGGCGTTTCTTTAATGGTGATGCCGAGTTTAGAAGCCGAGTCCGCTTGTTCGGTGATATAGTTTTTATGGTGCTGACCATACACGGAAACACGTTCAATATCTTTGTCTTTTGCTTGCTCAGCAAAAGCTGAAGTACTCAGGGCAACGGCGCAAAGCGTTGCTATTTTACTTAAAGTGAAGCTTTTCTTAGACATAATCTTTTAGCACAGAGAGTTAAAAATCGTGCATAGACTAATCTAAGTGAGAATGATTTGCAAACACACTTTTGTTGCGAAAAATAAAAAGCCGCTCTCAATAAGCGGCCAAAAGTCATCCTATGTCTGCAGAGCAAGGCTCTCGTTTAAAGTTTAAGCCCTACTAAAACGCATATTTTGCAGAAAACTGTAAGCGGTCTAAGTCACCATCGGCGCCGCTTTCGGTTTCTCGCTCTGCGTGTTTAAACTCAACTCCGAAGGTGAGTTTCTTAACCGGCGAGTACAGTAAGTTGGCACTGTAACTGACGCTGCTTTCAGTAGGGTCGCCACTGAAGGCGAGTAAATCGGTATTGTTATCAGCACTGAAGAACGAATAAAGGAAAGTCGATCTGAAGTGATTATTCCAATGGTGTTGATAGCCAATAAACCCTGAGGTTGAGTCAATGGCATCGAGTTCATCACCATCGAATACCGCTCCATGGGCGACGTTAAGGCCGACATAACGACCCAATCCTTTGCCTTGAGTCAGCATAAACTTAAGGTTGTCAGAGCCGAGATTCACGCGCCCTGAAACACTTACCCCAAATGAGGTTTCGTCTTCATCAAAGCCGTTTTGCTTGTATGTTAGCTGACGCGCCAACGCAGTAACAGCAATATGGCCCCAGTCCGCTTTGTGATTATAGCGGGCAGTGAAATCAGGCATGCTGGCATCGTCGGTTTCTACTCGAGCACCATTGACGGTGATAGAGCTTTCTGGGTTTTCGGCCGAAAATGCCCAATTACCCACGCTATAACGGACTTGTGCCTGACGGGCGAACACCGTACCCTCCGCTGGGCCAACGAAATCAAGTGTTTCTGGTAGCGCGCTGACGTTTTGAAAGTTAGACCACGCTTGGCCGATTAGCCAGCCATCATAGCTGATGTAGGCCTGGCGGATGCGCGGTGAGTAGGAGTTGGTGACGCGCTCATTACCACCAATGGAGGCGATAAAGTCGAGCTCGATTTTAGTTTTTACTGTTTTTCCGTTACTCACTTTGGTACTGGTACCAAAATTGAAACGAGATTGGCGGGCATGCATATCAAATACTGCATCGGTATCTGCGTCTGGCCCGACGGGGGTGGTACTGGGAACATAAAAGTCACGGCCAATACTGTCGCCAGAAATGGTGCCAGCGGAGTAATCACTCCACATGGCATCAACTTTGACGTAGCCGCCATAGCTAATATCGGTGTCGCCAATCGTGGCCGCGTGAGCGCTACCCACTACCGAGCCAAGCGCAGCGCACACCGCCATAAATGTTTTTGTTAGTCGTTTTTGTGTTGTCATAATGAAGTTGTCCTGTTGCAAGCTAGCTATGAAAACATGGTCGTTGCCATGATTTTGAGCAATTACCTATTGGTCTTACGACTAAGGTATAGCCGAACTCTGAGTATGTGGTTAGTTAACTTGCTGAGTGTAGGCAGGTTTGTGGCCAATTTGTGGGATTTCATACTAAGGTCTAATACTGAAACATTCAGCCCTGAGTAATGCTGTGGGCAAGCCTACAGGCAACAAAAGATATGGAGACGGTTATGTCACAGAGCATTTATCCGGTTTTTGATAACATCAAAAACAACGCACTAGTCGATAACGAAAAATACAAAGCACTATATCAGCAGTCCATAGATGACCCCGAGGGCTTCTGGGCCGAACATGGTAAGCGTTTGCACTGGTATACCCCCTATACAAAGGTAAAAAATACCTCTTTTGATAAAGGCCATATCAGCATTAAGTGGTTCGAAGACGGGCAACTCAATGCATCATATAATTGTATTGATCGTCATTTAGAACACAAAGCCAATAAGACCGCATTGATTTGGGAAGGAGATGACCCGAGCCAAAGCGAGCATATTAGCTACCAGCACTTGCATGATGAGGTGTGTAAACTGGCTAATGGCCTGCGCAAACTAGGCGTTAGTAAGGGCGATCGTGTGGCTATTTATATGCCGATGACGCCGCAGGCTGTCTACGCGATGCAAGCATGCGCGCGTATTGGTGCCGTGCACTCGGTGGTGTTCGGTGGTTTTTCGCCTTCTGCAATCGCCGATCGTATCAACGACAGCGGCGCTAAAGTGGTGATCACCTCAGATGAAGGTCGCCGTGGCGGTGGCACCGTGCCATTGAAAGCCAATGTCGATGAGGCTGTGAGCCAAGAGTCAGTGACTACGGTCGAGCATGTTATTGTGCATCAACTTACCGGGGGTGACGTGCAGTGGCACAGTCACGACCTGTGGTGGCACGATTTAGTCGCCGATCAGCCTAGCCACTGCGAGCCAGAGGTGATGGACGCTGAAGATCCTTTATTTATTCTTTATACCTCGGGCTCCACGGGTCAGCCTAAAGGGGTCGTGCACTCAACTGGCGGTTATTTGGTGTATACCTCTATGACCCATGAATATGTATTCGATGTGCATGATGACGATGTCTACTGGTGTAGTGCTGATGTCGGCTGGATTACTGGTCACAGCTATATCGCTTATGGGCCTTTGGTTAATGGCTGTACACAAGTAATATTTGAAGGTGTGCCGACCTACCCAAGTGCAGGGCGCATGGGGGAAGTAGTCGATAAGCATCAAGTGACGATTCTGTACACTGCGCCTACAGCCATTCGCGCGCTGATGGCAAAAGGCGATGAACCCACCGCCAGTTCAACACGCTCATCATTGCGGGTATTGGGTTCGGTGGGCGAGCCCATTAACCCAGAGGCCTGGGCATGGTATTACGAAAATATTGGTAATAGCCAATGTCCTATTGTGGATACTTGGTGGCAAACCGAAACTGGCGGCATCATGATCACGCCGCTGCCGGGTGCAACCGATATGAAGCCTGGCTCAGCGACACGACCTTTCTTTGGTATTGCCCCAGCACTTTACGATGCCGAGGGAAATAACCTTGAGGGTGCGGTTGACGGTAACCTTGTTATTCTCGATAGCTGGCCGTCGCAAGCACGCACGGTGTACGGCGATCATGAGCGTTTTGAGCAAACCTACTTCTCAGCCTATCCTGGGGTGTACTTCACCGGTGATGGTTGTCGTCGTGATGAAGATGGCTATTATTGGATCACCGGCCGCGTAGATGATGTACTTAATGTGTCAGGTCACCGCTTAGGTACCGCAGAAATTGAAAGTGCCTTGGTGGCGCACGAGGCTGTCGCCGAGGCTGCCGTGGTTGGTTATCCACATGACATTAAAGGGCAGGGGATTTACGTTTACATTACCCCAAATGATGGCGTGCAGGTTAGCGATGAATTGACTAAGGAAGTGCGGAACTGGGTGCGTAAAGAGCTTAGCCCCATTGCCTCTCCGGATATGATTCAATGGTCGCCGGGACTACCTAAAACCCGCTCAGGTAAAATTATGCGTCGTATTTTGCGTAAAATTGCTGCCAATGAGCACCAGCAATTAGGCGATACCTCGACGCTGGCGGATCCTGGCGTGGTGGACGATCTCATTGAAAACCGTCTAAATCGTTAATTAGGCGTTAAGAACTTGATTAACGAACGATTCTAAACGTAGACTATCGGCTGTCATCAAGCGATGACGGCCGATTTTTTTAGGAGCACAGCATGAGTCAGTTTTTAATCGCGGACGATCACCCATTATTTCGTGAAGCATTAAAAGGGGCACTGACAAAGCAGTTTACCCCCCTAGAAGTATTTGAATCTGATACCTTCGACAGTACCTTGGCGGTACTCGATGAGCAGCCAGAGCTAGACATTTTATTGCTGGATTTGCATATGCCCGGTAATGGCGATTTGTATGGCTTAATTCGCATCCGTGAAGATTATCCTGACCTTCCTATCGCTGTGGTTTCTGGCAGTGAAGATTTACACATAGTATCAAAAGTGATGGGCTACGGTGCCATGGGCTTTATTCCCAAATCATCTTCGGCACAGCAAATTGCTGATGCTATATCGCACATGTTGGAGGGCGATACGTGGCTGCCTGAAGAGATCAAAGACAAGGTCGAGGCGATCAGCGGTGAGGATAAAGAACTGGCGGCTCAGGTCGCTTCATTGACACCGCAACAGTATAGAGTGTTAAGCTACTTGCACGAAGGTTTGTTGAATAAACAAATTGCTTATGAGTTGAATATTTCTGAGGCGACAGTGAAAGCGCACATTACGGCGATTTTCCGCAAGCTCGGTGTCTATAATCGTACCCAAGCGGTGTTAATTGCCTCAAAGCTACAGTTGGAGCCTCTTGAAAATCAAAGCGAATAATCGCCACTGGAGGAACTATGAGCGCAATTACGGATCTGCATACGTTGTTAGCTAATCTTGAGCCACAATTACAGCCCCAAGAGTATGTTTTTTGCTGTGTACCGGGGTTGTTATCTGATTATACTCAGCTTAATCCCCTTGCTGCGTTTAGTGAAAAAGAGGGTATGACACTGGTACTTGAAGCCAATGCGGCGCAACAAGCCGGTTTTGATAGTGCCACCACCTACCGGCAAATCACCCTAAATGTTCATTCTGCTTTAGACGCAGTGGGCCTCAGTGCTGCCGTTGCGGACACCTTAGCCGCAGCGGATATCAGTGCCAACATTATCGCTGCGTTTTATCATGATCACGTGTTTGTCCCCAGTAACAAGGCCGAGCAGGCGTTATCGGCACTGCAAGCGCTGAGCGCCGATAACCAGTAAAGCTTAGTCAAATACCACCGTTCGGTTACCATTTATGAAGAGCTTGTGCTCGGCTGCAAGCTCAAGTGCCTTACAAAATACCTGCTTCTCTACGTCGCGGCCTTTTTTAGCCATACTCAAGGCGCTGTCAGCGTGAGTCACCGGAGTGACCTGTTGCATAATAATGGGGCCTTCATCAAGTTCATCAGTAACAAAGTGGGCTGTGGCGCCAATGATTTTAACGCCACGCTCAAACGCTTGATGGTATGGCTTAGCGCCAATGAAAGCAGGCAAGAAAGAGTGGTGAATATTGATTATTCGGCCACTAAAACGGGCGACAAATTCGGGGCTAAGAATACGCATGTATTTGGCAAGGCCAATCATATCCGGGGCATACTCGGCGATTTTATCGCCAACTAAAGCATCATGCTCGTCACGGCTTAGGCCTTCATGGCTAATACAGTGAAAAGGCACATTGAACCCAGCGGCTAAAGGCGCGAGGTCGGGGTAGTTGGCAATCACTGCCTGCACTTCAATATTTAATGCCTGCTCGAAGCACTTAAGCAATACTCCACCAAGGCAGTGCGCTTCTTTGGTGGCCAGCAGCACTACCTTGGTTGCTTCACCGCCATGCAGGGAAAGCGTAGAACCACTGGGCAGCGATGCCTGCAATTCGGCTAGTAAATCAAGGTTATCAAAGTTTCCGTCCAGCTCTGTGCGCATAAAGAAACGCCCATGCTGCTTATCAACAAATTCGTTGTTGCGGGTAATATTCAGGTTATGCTCGAAACACAGCCCGGTAATTTTCGCGATTAACCCCTCTTCGTCGGGGCATTGCGCCAATAGTACTTTTTTCATTCCTCATTCCTAATGTGTGAACACATTAGGCATTATGCCCTAAAGAGAATGATTTAACAGTGCCTTTAACTTTGCGGGTTTTACTGGCTTAGAAAGATAGTGAACACCCGCTTCTTTCGCTTTTTGTTTTACTTCGTCATCGCGTACTGCGGTAATTAAAATAGCCGGTATGGGGCCACGCAGGGCGCGTATTTTTTCGATAAGACTTAAGCCGTCTTCATCATGACCAAGTTGATAGTCCATTAGAATCACATCGATAGCCCCCCCGTTTTGCACCCATTCGAGTGCTTGCTCGCCACTGGAGCAACCTTGGCTGTTGGCACCCCACTTATTTAGTAAGTGGGTCATGGCGGTGATGTTTTCAGCTTCGTCATCAACGACCAGTACATCATAATGAGCTTGTGCGCGGGCACCGGTGTGTTGCTCTGTAGGGCTGCTGATCCGCTGCGCGTTGCCATAAGGAACTTCCACCTTAAAGCAGCTCCCTTGGCCTAACGAGGAGCGCATTGTCAGCCGGTGTGAGAGCAGCTCTACCATGCGCTTGACAACGCCGAGGCCGAGGCCCACGCCTTTATTATCGCCAGATTCAACGCGATAAAAGTCGTCGAATATCTTTTGTTGTTCACGCTCGCCGATGCCCAGTCCGGTATCCCATACCTCAATACTTAAATGGTGTTTACGGCGACGACAAGCAATAAGCACCTTGCCGCGCTCGGTATATTTAACGGCATTAGAAAGTAGGTTTTGTAGAATTCGGCGTAAATAAGTGATGTCGCTATGAACCACATCATTGCGCGAGCGCAAGGTAATTTCGAGGCCCTTATCGGCGCATAAAATGGCGTATTCATTGACCAGCGGCGCTAATATATCATCGATATGAAAATGCTTGGGACTGGGGGTCATCGCGCCTTGGTCGAGTTTGGCAATATCGAGCAGGGCTGACATCAAATGTACGGTGCTATCGAGGCTATCGCCGAGTTTATCCAAGCTGCTGGCGTTATGCGGGGTTAATGTTTGCTCATCAATTGCCGCAAGGTAGAGGCGCGCCGCATTCAACGGCTGCAAAATGTCATGGCTGGCTAGAGCGAGAAAGCGGGTTTTACTGTCATTGGCGCGCTCAGCTTCTTGTTTGGCTGCTTTTAGGGCTTGCTCGGTTTGCTCCCTGCTGGCCATTTGTGTTTTCAGATCTTGGTTGATTGCGCGGATCTCTTGCGTGCGCGCTTCAATGCGATTCTCCAAGTCCATGTTCACTTCTTCCAGCGCGTTTTGTGTCGCCATGTGTGCGGTAATATCTGAAAAACTGGTCACAAAACCACCGTCTGGCAGTGGGTTTCCTATCATTTCATACACCTGACCGCTGCGCCGATGGCGAATGAAGTGATGTGAGCTGCCATTACGCAGGTGGCGGACGCGCTTTTCCACATGATGCTCAATTTCCCCCGGGCCGCACTCGCCACGTTGCGCATTGTAGCGAATCACTTCTTCAATCGGTTGGCCCTGTTGTAAGAAACCTTCGGGATAGTTAAACATTTCGGCATAACGCTTGTTCCACGCGACTAAATTTAAGTCTTTATCGACCACTGAGATGCCATGACTGAGGTTCTCTAAAGAGGTAAAGAGTAAGTTTTGGTTAAACCGCAACGCCTGGGTGGTTTCATCAAAGAAGTTGACCACCTCCTCAAAGGCTAATTGCTTACCGCTGGCCACAGTTTGTATCAATGCTTGCGCCGATGATGCCCCCAGTACCCCGGTAAGAGCGCGCTCACAATAAGCGATAAATTCGTTAGAGGGTTGGGCATTATTGTCATTGAGCTCGTCGTTGGCTTGATAGTGGCTTAATACTTGGCTACTGCGCTGGGCGCCTAAAAAGGTTTGTAGCAGCACCTTAAAGTCATAGACCGTGGCATTAACGTGTTTGTTTAGCCGCTTGGCGAAGTTAAGCTGCTCTTTGGGGTTCACAAAAGCGGCGGCCTGAATACGGTCTATCAATCGCTCCTGAGCTCCAAGAGAGAAGCTGATATAACAACAAATGTTAGCGAATAACGCTATCAACGTTCCTTGAGTAATCAATTCTTGCTGCGCGGTGCTATCTAACACTGTGGGAGTGTTCATAATGGGCAGCATTAAAAACAGCATCCAGCAGATCACCCCGGCAGTCAGCCCGGCATACACGCCATATGCATGTCCTCGGCGCCAGTATAAGCCGCCAACAATAGCCGGAAGCAACTGAGTTACCAACGAAAAAGCAACCAACCCCATAGACGCTAACGTTTCGCCGTGACCAAATACTTGTTGGTACAGGTAGGAAAGCAGCAGGATGGCGGCAATAGTAAAGCGCCTGACTAACAAGATGCGGGCACGATAACTGCGGCTAATCTGGTTGCGGCGAAACTTACGCTTGAGTATCAGTGGCAGCACCACATCGTTAGACACCATGGTGCTTAGGGTCAGTGTCGCCACTACAATCATCGCGGTCGCGGCCGATAGTCCACCGATAAACACGAAGGTAGTGAGTAACCAGTGTCCAGTACTTAACGGAAAGGCGAGAACAAAGCTATCAGCACTGTGCCCGTGGCCGATTTGCGGCATGATGGCGGCGCTAGCAATGGGTAGGATCATAGCGCCAATAAGCAAAAGGTATAGCGGAAAAGCCCAGCGTGCGGTCTTTAAATGACGGATATCCTGATTATCAACCACGGTGACGTGGAACTGACGTGGCAAGCAAATGATTGCAGCGGCGGCCATCAAGGTTTGACCGATAAAGCCAAAGCTGAGCATATCGGAGCTTTGCCAATGCTGCCAGATTGCGTCGAGGGAGACAGAACCGGGCAACGAATAAAGGGTATACACCGCAAGGCCTGCAACGAAAATGAGTGCCAGCAACTTTATCAAGGATTCAAACGCCACCGCGAGCATCAGTCCCGAGCGGTACTCGGTGACATCGACCTTGCGGGTACCAAAGAAAATGGCAAAAACGGCCATGATTAGCGCACCACTAAGCGCCAGTATAGTGCCGGATACCTGAGCCCCGCCGGGGAGTAACAAAAAGCTGCTGGAAAGTGCTTTGAGTTGCAACGCAATGTAAGGAATGGTGGCCATCAGCGCGATAAACGTGACTAAAATAGCGCTCAGTTGGCGCTTGCCATAGCGCGCAGAGATAAAATCGGCAATGGTGGTGATATTTTGTTTTTTACTGACCAATACCAGTTTGCGTAAAAAGCCCTGACAGAAAATAAACAATAACGCCGGGCCCAGCAAAATAGGCAGGTAGCTCCAACCGCTGCTTGCCGCTGTGCCCACTGAGCCATAATAAGTCCACGAGGTGCAATAAATCCCCAAAGACAGTGCGTACACAAAGGGGTGGTGACTAATGTATTTGGCCCAAGGCGTGGTTTTGTCGCCCCAATTTGCCAGCCAAAACAGCAAGGAGATGTACACCAAGGATACGAAGATAAGAGCGAGGGTCATAAGCCGCAGCGTTATTGTTATTAGTAGCAAATACCATAGCAAACCCACAGCCTATTTAGCAGTGATTTTTAAGTGCTCAGCGCATGCGACTTAAGGTTATTAGACTAATGTATTAAGCCTTTGTTCACCTTCGAGAAACGTCCTGAGTTTATCTATATCAAATTCTAACCCTATGAAAATTATAACTTTATTTTAAATCGTGTTCTCGGTGTTATTGACGTTAAGTTTTTGTTACGACTAAGGTCTGAATTTCCTCTGGCGCTGGCGTTGCTAGATTCAAAAGTGATGATAACAACCAGTCATACTTTTAGTGTGACGTGAAGGGGATACAAAAATGGCTTTTAAAGATGCAGATCACGCTAAAGCCTATTGGAACGAAAACCTCAGTCTAGTGTTTAAATTGCTAGTGGTGTGGTTCGTGGTTTCATTTGGCTGTGGCATTTTGCTAGTCGACGTACTCAATGAGGTGCGTTTCTTCGGGTTTAAACTGGGTTTTTGGTTCTCGCAACAGGGCGCCATTTATACCTTTGTGGTTCTTATTTTTGTCTACGCACACAAAATGAATGCGTTAGATAAAAAATACGGCGTAGACGAATAAGGAGCGCAGTGATGGATGTTCAAACGTTAACTTTTTTAATTGTTGGCCTTAGCTTTGCCATGTACATCGGTATTGCTATTTGGGCTCGAGCGGGCTCAACCAACGACTTCTATGTAGCTGGGGGCGGCGTACCACCTTTGGCAAACGGAATGGCAACCGCTGCAGATTGGATGAGTGCTGCGTCGTTTATCTCTATGGCGGGGATTATTTCTTTCGCCGGCTATGATGGTGGCGTGTATCTAATGGGCTGGACCGGCGGTTATGTGTTACTTGCGCTGTGCCTTGCGCCTTATCTTCGTAAGTTCGGTAAGTTTACCGTGCCGGACTTTATTGGCGATCGCTATTACTCACAAGCGGCGCGTATGGTGGCCATCTTCTGCGCTATCTTCATCTGCTTTACTTATATCGCAGGGCAAATGCGTGGTGTGGGCGTAGTGTTCTCACGTTTCCTTGAAGTAGACATTGAAACCGGCGTCTACATTGGTATGGTAATTGTGTTCTTCTATGCTGTATTGGGCGGTATGAAAGGCATCACTTACACCCAAGTAGCGCAGTACTGTGTACTTGTTTTTGCTTATTTGGTTCCGGCAATCTTTATCTCACTGATGATGACTGGTCACTTGCTGCCACAGACTGGCTTTGGGGCGACACTGAGTGATGGCTCGGGAGCTTATATGCTCGATAAACTCGATGGCCTCAGTACCGAGCTCGGGTTTGCGCAATACACCGAAGGCTCCAAGAGCATGATTGATGTGTTCGCTATTACTGGCGCCTTAATGGTTGGTACTGCGGGCTTGCCTCATGTAATTGTTCGCTTCTTCACTGTACCTCGAGTGCGTGACACCCGCATCTCTGCGGCTTGGACTTTAGTGTTCATTGCCATCGTGTATACCACAGCACCGGCAGTTGCGTCTTTTGCGCGTGTTAATATGATTGACACTATCAATGGCAAAGATGGCAGCGGAACGCTCTACAGCGAAGCCCCAACGTGGATTAAAAACTGGGAAAAAACCGGCTTAATCACGTTCAATGACAAAAATGATGACGGCCGCATGTACTACTCAGCAGGGGATGTTAACGACCCAAGCAGTGCCAATGAGGTGAGTGTAGACCGCGACATTATGGTACTTGCTAACCCCGAGATCGCCGATTTACCGGCCTGGGTTATCGCCTTGGTTGCAGCCGGTGGTATTGCTGCGGCATTGTCGACCACTGCGGGTCTATTATTGGTGATTTCAACCTCGGTGTCCCATGACTTGTTGAAGCGTACCTTGAAGCCAAATATCAGCGACAAGCAAGAGCTTTTGGCAGCGCGATTAGCGGCAATGGTGGCCATAGGCATCTCCGCTTACTTTGGCATCAATCCGCCCGGGTTCGTGGCATCGGTGGTGGCCTTCGCCTTCGGCTTGGCAGCGGCTAGCTTCTTCCCTGCGATTATCATGGGTATCTTCTCTAAGCGTATGAACAAAGAAGGGGCGATTGCCGGTATGGTAACGGGCATCGGCTTTACCGCTGCGTACATCATCTACTTCAAGTTTATCAGCCCCGACCTAAATAGCGCCGAGCATTGGTTGTTCGGTATCTCCCCTGAGGGCATTGGTTTGCTCGGTATGGTAGTGAACTTTGTGGTTGCCGTTGTGGTTCAGCGTATGACTGCTGAGACACCTGAAGAGATTCGCGAGATGGTCGAGGGGATCCGTAACCCGAAAGGATCAGGTACCGCTCACGCGCACTAATGTGTGAAGCACACAAACAAGCCCGGCCTTAGACCAAGGTCGGGCTTTTTTTGTCGCTGTTTTCAGCCTAGATTTATGCTATATGCAGGATGCGGTGTTTATCTATGGTTGGCCAACACGCTAAGAAGTAGGTAGACACAGCAGTGATCAGTTGAGGTGTGGATAGTGAGCCCACAGCATCAAGATATTATCGATTTTGTCATTGAACAGGCCCCGTTTAATACGTTAGAGCGCTCTGCCTGTGAATACTTTTGTCATCACCTTGAAGTTATTTATGTCACGCGAGAGAACCAGCATCAGTGGCTTGATTCTGACGACCCAAAACTCTTTCTTATTCGCAGCGGTAGCCTAGAAATCGTCGCTCCAAGTGGAGAGGCGGTCGCGCGCTTAAGTGCGGGTGATTACTTCGGCTATCCGTCGCTACTCAGCGGTGAGGCCATTAAAAACCGTATCGAGGTAAAGCAGGAGGCTCTGGTATATATTCTCAGTCAATCCAGCTTTGATTATTTGCGTCGCGAATATAAGCCCTTTGAACAGTACTTTGTCCGTGCGCATTCGAATCGCCTATTGTCATCGAAATACCAACACCACAGCGATAGCTGGTCAGAACGTAAAATAGCCGAGCTGATGACTCGCCAAGCCGTTACTCTGGGACCTGAGGCCAGCATTAGGCAGTGCGCCCAACTGATGAGTGACCAGCGGGTGTCATCGATTATGGTAACCCATAACGAAGACACCAAGTTGCTCGGGGTGGTCACCGACCGTGACTTGCGCACTCGAGTTCTGGCAGCGGGGGTGGACCCTGAGCAATCTTTGCAAGCCATTATGACCGCCCACCCTAAATACATTTTCGAGAATAACCGGGTATTTTCGGCTATGCATTTAATGCTCAAGCACAATATTCACCATTTGCCGGTACTTAACGAGGCGCATCAGCCGGTGGGCATGGTGACCGCGACCGACTTATTACGGCAGCAAAAAAGCGATCCCGTGCAGCTCATCGGTCGCATTTATAAGGCGGCGGGGGTTGCCGATTTAAAACGCTATGCCGGTGAGGTACCGAGTCTACTCGATAGCTTTGCTTATCATATCGAAGACACCACCTTGGTGGGTAAGCTACTTAGTGGTATTAGTGATGCGTTGACCACGCGATTGATTCAATTATACCAACAACGCCATGGCGATGCGCCTAAGCGTTTTAGCTGGATTTGCTTCGGCTCACAAGCACGGGAAGAACAAACGCTGCACTCTGATCAAGATAATGGTTTGCTGTTGCCCGACCAATTGAGCGATGCTGAGGCTGATTATTTTCGCGGCATGGGCGAGTTTGTGTGTGAGCAGCTCGATGTTTGCGGCATTGTCCGCTGTCCAGGGAACATCATGGCCAGTAATCCGCAATGTCGGCTATCGATATCGGCCTGGTTAGATAAGTTTGCTCGCTGGCTTGGCAGTCCCACGCCCGAGGCCATGCTCAACTGTAAAATCTTCTTTGATATTCGCTTTATCACCGGCTCCAGTGATTTGTTTGCGGCATTTACAACGTCACTTGGCAAGCAAAACCGCGATCAGCTTTTTTACCGGGCTCTGGCCAGTGAGCTGAACCAAAATTCGGTGCCTATCGGCCTGTTCCATCAACTAAAAACGCAAACCGACGCCCAGCATCACAAGTTTATCGACCTGAAAAAGCGCGGTATTGTAATTATTAACGACATTGTTCGCCTGTATGCACTGCAAGAGGGTATCCGCAGTGCCAATACCCTAGAGCGCTTGGATGCGCTGATAAAAACTCGGCAGTTATCGAAAAAAGACATTTTTGATTTAAAAGACTGCTGGCGCTATTTAACGCAATTGCGTCTTAAAGCTCAGCTGGATAAAGAGCCGGTGCCGAGTAACTGTATTAATCCCGATACCTTAACGTCGCTCGAGCGCCACCAACTTAAGGAGGCATTTTACTTGGTGCGCCAAGCCCAGCAGGCGGCGAGTTTTAAGTTCGCACGAGGGAGTTTGTAATTATGACCCACGCGTGGTGGCAAAAGCTCAAAGCGATGTTTGGGCAAGACCATTTTGGCTTTGCCGATAGTTGGCATCGTCATCGATATGTGGTGGTGGATTTAGAGCTGACTGGCTTAAACCCTAAGGAGCATGAAATTGTATCCATGGCGTGGGTGGTGATCGAAAATCAACGTATTTGCCCGCGCCAAAGTGCCCATATGTTGCACAGTGGCGTGTCGCAGCTAGCGCAATCGCCTATTTATCACGGTATCACCGCGTCGCGTTTAATCAGCGAGGGCGATTCCATGGCGGCGATACTGACCGCTTTTGATGCTGTCTGCGAAGACAGTATTTTAGTGTTCCATAATGCTTTGCTCGATGAGCGTTTTTTGCGTTGCGCTTACAAACAGCAGGGGCAAAAGTTTCGTTACTTGACGTTGGATACCCTGAAAATTGAGCAACGCCGTTTAGCGCGGCAGGGCACGGAAGTGGCGCTTGATGCATTATCGCTCAGTGCCTGTCGGCGTCGCTACCAGTTGCCGGTTTATCGGGAACACAATGCGTTGAGCGATGCGTTGGCCACTGCGGAACTGTTTCTTGCCCAAGTTAATCACATGAGTCGGCAGCAAAGGCTGCCGCTCAGCGCGTTGATTACTGCTGGTTAATTAAAGGTAGTTCGGCTTGTTGCCATTTTAAGAAATCACCCTCTAAGTGGTATAGCTGGGTAAAGCCTTGCTTTTTGAGCGCCTCCAGAGCAATACCTGCGCGACGACCACTGCGACAATACACCACAATGGCTGTGTCTTTGTTGAGTGTGGCGCCATCTTCAACAATCTCGCTATGGGGGATGTTTACCGCGCCTTTGATATGTCCTTGCTGATACTCTTGTTTTGAGCGCACATCAAGCAGCGTCATTGGCGTGGCACTGAACCTATCCGCCATCAGTTGTTGCTGCGTAATCGTCTGTGCTGACTCAGCGTGCAGTGCGGGTGCAAAAACCAGGATGCACAAGGCGAAGGCCAGCGATACCCCGAATGCAGTGAGTTGTGATGCGATTGTTTTTATCATAATAGCCCCTGTTGTTGGCGTGATTAGTCGTTTACAAAGCGATGACACCAAGTGTGTATGACCTATTCCACTTTGGCACAACGCGTATCGTTAAGGGTGATCATAGTCGCGAGCATCCACTGGCTGCAAGGTTTTCAGCTCCCCGCCAGCACAATCACCATTTATGTATACGGCTACCACCACCGTGTTGAGCACATGTTTCCCTTGATTAGCCATCGCTTGGTATTGTTGTTTCGTGTTAATATAGCCCCATTTAAAAGCATATAGCGGCTGATTCTGAGCAGCGGCTTGTTATACTATCACAGTTGTTTTTTATAAAAGAGTGAGTCGTCGTGGCTGAAGTAAGAGCTAGGGTCCAATTAAATGTGGGCAAAAACAGTGATATCCCGGCAGAAATTGTCTCATTTTCTGGGCTAAAAGATGGCCAAGAGCATGTTGCACTAATTTTTAATGAGGCGGACAAGCATCAACAGACACCGCTTATTCGCATGCACTCTGAGTGTTTAACCGGCGACGTTTTCCACTCCAGTCGTTGTGACTGCGGTGAGCAGCTCAATGAAAGTATCGAATTAATGCACCAACAGGGCGGAATATTGTTATACCTGCGTCAAGAGGGGCGAGGCATAGGGTTGTACAATAAGCTCGACGCCTATGTTTTACAGTCTCAAGGTATGAACACCTATGAAGCCAACAATCACTTGGGCTTTGCTGATGATTTGCGAGAGTTTTCCGATGCGGTACTCATGCTTAAGGCGTTGGCTGTGACGCAGGTCAAACTGATGACTAATAATCCTAAAAAACTCAGTGCGTTAGCTGATAATGGCATCGATGTGAAAGCTGTCGTGGGCACGTCGGCGCATATTAAGGTGGGCTTAACGGGAAACCAAGCATACTTAGAAACCAAAATTAAGCATGGCTCGCACATGCTCGATATCAAAAAAATACAAAAACCATAAAGCACGACGCAAAGAAAGAGGAAACGCAGTCATCATGGCTATAGAAATTCGCGTACATAGCGCCAAAGCCGGCGGGCGCTGGATAAAGCAGGGATTGGATATCTTTGCCAAGCAGCCTTTCACTTTTATGTTTATGTACCTGCTCATTGCTGTTTTAGGGTTAGTTGGGCTGGTGGTACCGCTGTTGAAAATTCCAGCCGCGCTGGCGACGCCTTTTCTAATGGCTGGTTTTTATCAGTCAGCACTTGCGCGCCAGCAGGGGAAAAACGTTGCCTTTGCCGACATCATCGATGTGTTTTCACAAAAAGGCCGACGTATGGGCTTGTTTCGGGTCGGCTTGTACCAAATGGGTGCGGGGATCTTACTAGGCTTGCTAGCTAGCGTGTTATTTGCGGATATGGCTGCGGTGGTGAGTGACCCGAACATGAACCCAGAGCAGGCGCTACAACTATTAGCACAAAGCCTGTCATTTCCTTCGTTAGCCTTGTTTTTGGTAATAACCAGTATTTACCTGTGCGCCTTCGCATTTGCCATACCATTAGTGTTTTTTGGCGGCCACACGTCGATGTGGGCGGTGATGAAAGCCAGCTTGATGGCGTTTTATCATAATGCCGCAGCGATGACGGTGTACGGGCTTATTATGGGTGTTTTGATGCTGTTGTGTGCAGTATTGTCCTTTATTCCTCTTCTGGTTCTAATGCCGATTTGCTACATTAGCCTTCTGGTGGCGTTTCAGGCGATTTTTGCGCCGCAACTGGGCGAGCAGAATGCACCCACAGCGAAGCATGTTAATGCCATTAGCGACACCACCGACAATGGTCGGTTTGACGCCTAATGGACGATAGCGAAAAGCAAAAGCAAAAAAATTACGTTCTGTGGCTGTTAGGACGACAGGACTACAGCCGCAAAGAATTAGAGCGCAAGTTAAGCCAGCGCCAAGTGCCGCAGGCGTTTAGCTGCGAATTACTGGACTGGTGTGAGCAACATGGGTTCTTAGATGACAACCGGTTTTGTGCCGGTTTTGTCCGTCGCGCTGCGGACAAGCGCCATGGCCCGCGACGCATTATGGCTGATGCGCAGCAAAAGGGGCTGGCAAAAGAGCAAGTTAGCGAAGCCATCGATGCCTTAGACATAGATTGGTTTGAACTCGCTCTAGAAGCTTATACCCGGAAGTTCCGGACAACAGATAAACAATTAGATTACAAAGAAAAAGCTAAGCGCATGCGTTATTTAACAGCGCGTGGGTTTGACTACCAACAGATAGAATTTGCACTTGCAAGTGAAGCGAATGACGAGTGAGAAAAACGCAATGCAGCATTTGACGACCGCACAGCTAAGACAAAAGTTCTTAGACTATTTTGCCAAGCACCAACACCAAATTGTGCCTTCGGCTTCATTAATCCCTGGTACTGATCCAACGTTGTTGTTTAACAACGCCGGCATGGTGCCTTTTAAAGACGTATTTTTGGGCGCAGAGAAGCGCCCCTATACGCGAGCGACCAGCGCCCAACGTTGTGTCCGCGCAGGTGGTAAACACAACGACTTAGAAAATGTTGGTTACACTGCCCGTCACCATACCTTTTTTGAAATGCTCGGTAACTTTAGCTTTGGCGATTATTTCAAAGAGCAAGCTATTCAATTTGCCTGGACTTTTTTGACCGAAGAACTCGGTTTGCCTAAAGAGAAACTTTGGGTGACGGTGTTTACCGAAGATGATGAAGCCGCCGATATTTGGATTAACAAAATTGGCGTGCCAGCTGATCGCGTCTCTCGCATTGGTGAAAAAGATAACTTCTGGTCCATGGGCGATACCGGTCCGTGTGGTCCGTGCTCGGAAATTTTCTACGATCATGGTGAAGAAGTCTGGGGCGGTCCACCAGGGACGCCTGAAGAAGATGGCGACCGTTATATTGAGATTTGGAACTTGGTTTTCATGCAATATAACCGCCATGCCGATGGCACGATGGAAGCCTTACCTAACCCATCTATTGATACAGGCATGGGTCTTGAGCGTATCGCCGCCATTATGCAGGGCGTGCATTCAAACTATGAAATTGACCTATTCCAAGCGTTAATCCAAGCGGCAGCAAAAGTGACGAATGCGCAGGATTTAGAAGATAAATCATTGCGGGTTATTGCCGACCATATCCGTTCGTGTGCGTTTTTGGTGCTAGATGGTGTCATGCCTTCGAATGAAGGACGCGGTTACGTGTTGCGTCGTATTATTCGTCGCGCTGTGCGCCACGGCAACAAACTGGGGGCAAAAGGCACCTTCTTCCACCAACTGGTTGGTGCGCTGATTGAACAGATGGGGGATGCATACCCTGAGCTTGCCAAACACCAGAGCATTATTGAAAAAGTACTGCGTATTGAAGAAGAGCAATTTGGCAAAACTCTAGAACGCGGCTTGGCTATTTTGGAAGAACACTTAAGCGCCCTAGAAGGCGATGTTATTCCCGGCGATGTGGTATTCAAGCTCTATGATACCTATGGCTTTCCAGCGGACTTAACCGCTGATGTCGCTCGTGAACGTTTTATGACCATTGATGAGCGTGGTTTCCAGCAGTGTATGGATGTGCAACGTAAAAAAGCACAACAAGCTGGCAAGTTTGGCGCTGATTACAACACGCAACTGCGCTCTGATAAGTCGAGCGACTTCAAGGGTTATGAAGCCGAGCATTACAGCGGCACAGTGGTCGAGTTGTTCGCTGCTGGCGATCAGGTATCGGTATTGGAAGATGGTCAAGAAGGTATCGTGATACTTGATCGTACGCCATTTTATGCTGAGTCAGGCGGTCAGGTGGGTGACACCGGCGTGCTGAAAGCCGGTAATGGAGAGTTTATTGTTACCGATACACAAAAACTTGGCAATGCCATTGCGCACTACGGCAAAGTAAGTGGGCAAATGGGGGTGAACGATAAAGTGGATGCGCGTATCGATGCTGAGCGCCGTGACCGCATTAAGAAAAACCACACTGCAACCCACCTTATCCACGAAGCGTTGCGCCAAGAGTTGGGTGAGCATGTAAACCAAAAAGGCTCCTTGGTTGAGCCTGATCGTATGCGTTTTGATTTCTCTCATTTTGAGGGTGTCACGCGTGAGCAACTACAACGCATCGAACAACAAGTGAATATTGAAATTCGTCGTAATTTTGCTTTGCAAACTGAACTGATGGCCATTGATGAGGCAAAAGCGAAGGGCGCTATGGCGTTATTCGGCGAGAAATATGACGATGAAGTACGTGTCGTGAGCATTGGCGACTACTCTATCGAGCTGTGTGGTGGTACCCACGTGCAGCGCACTGGCGACATCGGTTTATTTAAAATCGTCTCAGAGGCAGGTATTGCCGCTGGTGTACGCCGTATTGAAGCGGTCACCGGTGATGATGCATTGAATTATGTTGCTGAGCAAGAGAACAAACTGGCGCAAATAGCGGCATTACTCAAAGCGGATAATGCCTCGGTGCTTGATAAAGTATCGGGTTTAATTGAACGTAGTAAAGGCCTTGAAAAGCAGGTGGCGCAGCTTAATGACAAGCTCGCCAGTGCAGCGGGCGCCTCGTTGCTTGATAGTGCTATTGATGTAAACGGCGTTAAGCTGCTTGTGGCGAACGTTGCTGGCACCGAGAGCAAAGCGCTGCGTGGTATGGTTGATGACCTGAAGAACAAAATGGGTTCAGGCATTATTGCTTTAGGCGTTGCGAACGGCGAAAAAGTCAGTTTAATTGCTGGCGTCACCAAAGATCTTACTGGTCAGTTTAAAGCCGGAGAGTTGGTTAACCATATGGCGGCACAAGTCGGTGGTAAAGGTGGCGGTCGCCCTGATATGGCACAAGCCGGTGGCTCGCAACCAGAGCACTTAGATAGCGCACTGGCCAGTGTTCAAGCATGGGTGAGTGAACGTGGATAAACAACAGGCGCGTATTTATTCGTGGCACTGTTAGTTCAAAAGTTTGGCGGCACCTCGGTAGGCTCAATTGAGCGTATTGAGGCCGTCGCCGATATCATTATTCGCCAACGTCAGCAGGGCCACCACATTGTGGCTGTGGTGTCAGCAATGTCAGGCGAAACCAATCGATTATTAGCGTTAGCTGAGCAAGTTGATAGCTCCCCCAGTCCTCGTGAACTTGATGCATTAGTCAGTACCGGAGAGCAAGTAAGTGCCAGTCTTCTAGCGATGGCACTGATCCGCCGAGGCTACCCCGCCATCAGCCTGTTGGGCGATCAACTGGGTATTCGCACCGACAACCTCTTTACCAAAGCACGTATCAATGACATCAACAGTGCCCGCTTACGTCAAGAAATTGAACATGGTCGCATTGTTATCGCAGCAGGGTTTCAAGGCCGTGATTTGGAGGGAAATATTACCACTCTGGGGCGCGGCGGTAGCGACACTTCGGCAGTGGCCATTGCCGCTGCGATAAATGCTCAAGAATGTCAGATCTATACCGACGTTGACGGCGTATATACGACTGATCCTCGTATCGAACCTGGGGCATGGAAGCTGTCGAGCGTGTCAGTGCAGGTCATGCTAGAGATGGCTAGTTTAGGTGCGAAGGTATTGCATATTCGTGCAGTGGAAGCCGCTGCGCATTATAAAATGCCATTGCGAGTGTTATCCAGCTTTAGTGTTGGGGAAGGGACGCGCGTTGATTACGAGGATGAAGGTATGCAACAACAGACTGTTTCGGGAATTGCCTCCAAGCGTGAGCAAGCGCTTATCTTTATAAATGATTGCTCAAACGATGGTTCTACTTTAGCAAATATAGTGGAACTCTTGGCTGAAAAAGGCATCGAAATAGACATGATTAACCAAGTTAATCAAAAAGTTGGAAAAGTAGACTATGCTATAAGTGTACCCAGCTTAGAGTTGCAACAAGCAATGAGTTTATTGCAAGAAAGTGATGCTTTAAGCGGGGCCAAAATAGATAGTCGTGACGACCTCGCCATGTTGTCTATAGTTGGCGCAGGGATAAAAACGAACACGCCAATTACGGGGCGATTTTTTCGCGTGTTAGCCGATGAAAATATTGATGTAGTCGTCGCTAGCTCAGGAGAAATAAAGCTTTCAGTTCTTATTGAACGAAAGTACTTGGAATTGGGCGTACGTGCATTACATGCGGCTTTTTTAACGGCAAGTGAATAATCGCTTTTAAGTTTTACTTACTTTTAGAGTGATTATTCTTTAGAATGCCGGAGACGGAATTTTTTACTAATTTGGAACTATGGGAGCAAGCGAATGCTAATTCTTACTCGTCGAGTTGGTGAAACCTTAATGATTGGTGATGAAGTCACAGTGACTGTTTTAGGCGTTAAGGGTAACCAAGTGCGTATCGGTGTAAATGCACCAAAGGATGTGTCTGTTCACCGCGAAGAGATTTACATGCGAATCCAAGCCGAAAAATCGGACTCAAATCCGGGCAACGCATAAATAAACGAATTCATAAAAGCCACTATCAAGTGGCTTTATTTTTATCAAAGATAAATGCAATCACTTCCTCATTGAGCACTCGTGCGGGAAAATAGTGCCTAGCTCCCTTATCGGTGACAATAATTATTCCCTTCTGCGTACTCAATACTTCTTTAATTTGTGGCCATGAGTATTGCTTCTTATGGGCATTAATCTCGGTACTAATTCCTTGCTCATCAACCCGTAACGTCACTTCATTTCCAGCAGCTCTTGTTAATCGCTGTCGTGCCACCCACCAAGGTTGCTGATATTTGTAGGCAACCACTTCTAAAATAGCTAAAGCAAACAAAAAATAACCAAGGTAGTTATTTTGCAACTTAAACATGCTAAAAAGAGTAAGTCCTACGAGTAAGAGCACCAGTGGATATTTGAGTTGGCGGCGATGGCTGAAGGGCAAAGACTGCTCAAAGCTTTCGTGGTAGTAGTCTTTATCTAAAATATAGCTAGTGTGGTAATTCATAGTACTCGTTATACGAACTTGATTAATATAGAGGCAGGTATGCGCACGATTTTTATGGCATTAACGGCCGCGCTTTTAAGCGCTACGGTTGGCGCCCAACACCAATTTTTGGTCTTTGGCGATATGCCATATTCTCCTATCGATGAAGCGCTGCTCACCCCACCTGCAGGGCCATTATATCAAGGCGTGCGGCAAACCCCACATCATTTTATTGTCCACGTCGGGGATATTAAGGCTGGAGCTGTCGCTTGCACCGATCATGTTCTGCGCGGCAACTACCAGCTGTTATCTAATCTTAGTGAACGGCCCTTTGTCTACACACCGGGTGACAATGATTGGACCGACTGCGATAGGAAAGAGCTTAGCACACGCTATGATGAGCTAGAGAGGCTAAGCTTTATACGGAAAGAATTCGCTGTTCATACAGTCGCCTTGCACGATTATGAACGCCAGCCTGAGCTGCCCGAAAACCAGGCTTGGCGTATAGAGCAAGTGCAGTACCTAACCGTGCATGTGGTAGGTACCAATAATGGTCGTGCGCAAATTCTTAAGTCTGATAAAAAACAAGCGCTGCAGGCTGTTAAAAAGCGAGATCAGCATAATATTCAATGGCTAAAACGCCATGCTGATAAAGACCTAACCGCCATGGTTGTCTTTTTTCAAGCGGATATCTTTCGCTCAAGTAGCGGTCAGGGAGTGTGCAGTGACAATAACCGAAAATGTGATGGCTTTGCTGTCTATCGTCAGTACTTAGATAAGCTCGCTCAACACAGTGATTATCCTATTTTAGTGGTGCATGGCGATACCAGTGAATTTTGTTTTTCACAGCGTCAGTCGCAGCTTTGGCATCTTAATGCACCTGGCGATTTTCAGGTTTTAGATATTGCTCATGTAACCGTTAATGTAGATTCAGCACAGCCTTTTCAGGTGTCCCCCTTATTGACAACTAGCGCCATTCCTCGCTGTGAAGATGACGGTTAGCTGCTGCGGCAGGTAAGCATAAAAAAGCCGCGCTAGGCGCGGCTTTTGTTAACACTGCGAATTAGAACTGGAACCTTAGGCCCAGTTTAAACTTGCGACCAAGCACGTCATAGTTACTTGGGAACGTGTTACCCGAGTTAGAGCTGGTATCACCTGCCTCATTGCCCACAACCGGTGGATCTTTCTCGAACAGGTTATCTATACCCAAACTTGCGGTGATATTATCGGTAAGGTGATAATTGGCATACAAGTCAAAGTAATCGTAGGAATCGATACTTCTAAACTCTGGGAAGTAATCGTCGGCAACGACTGGCTCTGCGTCAATGCCATCAATGTGACGCCATTGCAATGACAGGGTAAAGTCGTCCATCGCCCACGTAGTACGCTGCACCCAGCGCATCTCCGCGAGGGGATCACAGCTGGCACTGTAATACCCTTTACAGTCGATAATTCGCGCTGTATCAGAGCTTTGCGATTCTTGAGTTAGATACTTGTTGATGGTTCCTGAGAACTGCAGCTCACCCATGTCCTCAAGTGGCACGAAGAAATTGAAGCCCAGTTCAACCCCTTCAGCGGTCAAGTTCTTGAGGTTGGTAGTGAATTGTTCAATCCCGGCACCAGCGACGGTTAAATCGCCACCCACACGTTGTATTTTGGCACACTCTTGTGCATCACCTAACTTGTAACAGGCATCGAGGATTTCTTGTGCTGAAAACTCGCCGATGATGTCATCAATATCAATATCATAGTAATCTAAACTGATAGTGAAGTTTTGCAAGGTATCGAACTCTGGCGTCCAAACAATACCTGCTGTAAAGGTGCTTGCTTCTTCAGCGTCAGGTGGATTAAGTGGATCGCTTCCGGAGATCACTTGCACTTGACCTGATATCACATCTTGCACGTTACCCACTTGCGCATCGGTCATGCCAGTGGAAATACACAGCTGGCGCAGTTCAGCGCTGATGTTACCGGCGTTGGCAACCGAGCAGGGGTCGCTAGTCGCGTTATCAAGGCCAGTTACCACAGGAGAGGCGATTTCACCCACGTTCGGAGCTCGCGTCGCTTGCTGTTGCATAACACGTACTAATACACTGCTAACTGGGCGCCAGTTGAAACCAAGCTTCCAGGTTTCATTAGAGCCCACGGTATCGTAGTCTGCCCAACGGAAACCAAACTCCACATCAAGCGTATCAGCAAATGCCATACCGTCTAAGACTGGCAAGTACCCTTCCATGAACAGCTCATCAACACTGAAGCCACCTTCAATAGGCAACTGGTTACCTCCAGCACCGCCCTGACAGCTCGCTGGTGCAAGTTTCAAACATTCATCAGGCTCAAATAAGCCTTTTTCTTTGCGGTACTCGTAACCAAAGCTCATTGATAGCGGTGCGCCGGCGCCCGGCACTTCAATAAACTCAATCGGACCATTGATGGTCGCAGTTGCAATACGCTGGCTGTACTTTTGCTGCTGCAATGCAATAGCTGTAGCATAACCGGCCATTTCATCGGTAATGGTGCCAAAGCCACCAAACAGGTTGATGGGTACGCAAGTTGGGTCGCCGTTTAAGCAGGTGACACCGTCTTCGGTTTCAAGGGCATTTTGGATGTTAGTTAGGTTGGTGTAGCCACCGCGTACGGTGGTACGGTTGGACTCACCATATTGGAAACTAACATCATACTCCCAGTCGTCAAACACATAACCTTTCACGCCAGTGACAAACTGGAACAACGAGGTGTCATAGCGCTCTGTACGGGGGCCGAGTTCGAGTGTACGCCGACGTAACTGCACAGTTAAATAGTCCTCAGAGTCGACGACGCCATTGCCGTTGACATCATTCCAGTTACTGTCACTTAAGAGACCATCAGCGAGCGCGTTGTTGCCCGTATCAATCATAAATTGCTGCGCTTGATCGCCAATTAACGGGTTAAATAGTGGCAATTCGAAACTAGCACCAAATGTGCCTGATGGCGCAACCTGTGTATCTACCGAGATCGAGCTGTAAGTGAGTGATGAATAAACTTCATGATCGTCGGTGAGGTTGTAACGAGCGAGAGCCGTACCTGAATAGCGCTCGGACGGTGTCTGATAGAAGTTGTAGGGGTTGAAGTTGAACACGCTACAGGTATCGGCAGCAAGTGTGCCATCATTTCTAAATTGGCCTGCGGTACCCGCTCCGACAATACCAAAGCGTGTGGGCATGGCCGTTGTAGAACCACCACTTTCTACTGAGTTAGGGGCCTCACACTCAGAGGGCGCTGGAACGGGCGGTTGACCATTTAGGAATTGCTCATAGTTAGCGCCTGATGCGGTTTCGATACCAAGTAAACCCAACGGACGATCGCCAAGGAGCACTTGGTCACGCTTCATCCAGTCCAATGAGAGTACGACGTTACCTCTGTCATCAGCGAGGTTAGAGCCGATGGTAAGCGATATATTACTTTTATCGCCGTCACTTTCGTCTGTTTGCTGGTGCGAGGTGTCTAAGGCTATCCCTTCAAAATTATCCTTAAGGACAAAGTTAACCGCCCCGGCAATGGCATCAGAGCCATAAACGGCCGAAGCACCACCAGTAACTACATCGATGCGCTCTACCAGTGCTGAAGGTATCACCGAGGTATCTACCGAACCGTTGTAGTTATATGGGATCATTCGCCGGCCATTAACCAGTATCAATGAACGCTGAGAACCTAAGCCTCTTAAGTTGACCGTTGCTGCACCGCCAGAGCCGTTGTTCACGTTACTGCCGTCACCGGGAATAGTGGATGGTAAAGTACGAAGAATTTGCTCTACTTCAGGTTCTTGTTGGAAGCGCAGCTCTTTCTCGCCAATGGACGTGATGGGGCTGGCTGAGACAGCGCCAGGCTGGCGAATACGACTACCAGTGATGGCAATGACCTCAATATCCTTGGCTTCTTCATCCCCCGCAGCAAGTGCTTGAGGCATAACGAATGAAGAAATACCTACGCCGAGCGCTACTTGTAGCGACAGCGCCAGTTTAGATTTTAACATTGTTTTTCTCCCTAGTTATTAGTACGACTAATACTTCAGGGCCAATCAAACTGCGGTTGTTCCTATTTAGCGTCATAAGCTTAGTCCGATTTGTTCAAACCTGCCAATGACTTAGAGTCAAAAAATAGAGCAAAAACCCTCAACGTAAACAATGTTAAATCAATCTTGGTATGACCAATTATCTGTTTTGAGGTTCTCAACATCATTTATGGCTAATGAAGATGATTTTTTCTCGTATAGATTTAATTTATATCCGCTATTTTTATTATCTATAAAGCTAAAATAACGGCATTGTTGGCGGTTTTTAAGTCTCCTTCCAAGAATTTCAAGGTTATAAACATTGGTATTACCAATTTACACTTATGTAGACATTCTCTTTTTTTTTGATATGGTGTTGGTTAAATATCAATAAAAAGTAACTAAATTTGCACTGGGGTGAGCATGGATATTACAGCATTGTTAATTGAAGCCGCTTGGCTTATGGCCACCGGTATGGTGGTGGTCTTTGTATTTCTACTCATATTGATAGGCGCTTTACGCCTAATGTCATATATCTTTGCCGATACAGAACAAGCACAAGCCAATCAACAAGCTAGCGCCACTACCACGCATCACAGTAAGCGCCCTTCAAAGGCGCATATTGCAGCTATTGCTGCGGCTGTGCATCAGTATAAGAAGCAATAATAAGGGTCAATTATGTCTAAATTAAAGCTTACCGAATTAGTACTGCGAGACGCGCATCAATCTTTATTAGCAACACGCATGCGCTTAGAGGATATGCTCCCGATCGCTGATAAGCTTGATCAGGTTGGGTTTTGGTCAATGGAGTCATGGGGTGGGGCCACCTTTGACTCCTGTATACGCTATTTAGGTGAAGACCCTTGGCATCGTATCCGCGCCCTGAAAGCGGCGATGCCTAATACTAAACAGCAAATGCTACTGCGTGGTCAGAACTTACTCGGTTATCGCCATTACAGTGACGATGTCGTGACTAAGTTTGTCGAGCGCGCTCACGCCAATGGCGTTGATGTGTTTCGTATCTTTGATGCGATGAATGATGTGCGTAATTTAGAGACGGCAATCAAAGCCGCTGTAAATATTGGCGCCCATGCGCAAGGCACTATCTCTTACACCGTTTCACCAGTCCACACGCTGGATATGTGGCTAGATCAGGCCAAGCGCCTTGAAGATATGGGTTGTCATTCTATTTGCATTAAAGATATGGCGGGGCTGTTAAAGCCCTATGATGCCGATAAGCTGATCCGTGGCTTAAAGGAAACCGTGTCTTTACCCATTGCTATGCAATGCCATGCGACCACAGGACTAAGCACTGCAACCTATCAAAAGGCCATTGATGCCGGCATTGATATGCTTGATACGGCAGTTTCTAGTATGAGTCAAACCTATGGTCACAGCGCCACCGAGACCTTGGTTGCTATTGTAGAGGATACCCCGCGTGATACCGGTTTGGACCAAACGTTACTCGAGGAAATTGCGGCTTATTTTAGGGAAGTACGTAAGAAGTATGCGCAATTTGAAGGTAGCTTGAAAGGCGTTGATGGCCGCATCCTATTAGCGCAAGTACCCGGTGGCATGCTCACAAATATGGAAAACCAGTTAAAAGAGCAAAACGCAGGCGATAAGTTAGACGAGGTACTCAAAGAAATCCCCAAAGTCCGCAAAGACTTAGGTTACTTACCTTTGGTCACCCCCACCTCACAAATTGTTGGCACTCAAGCCGTGTTGAATGTGCTTACCGGTGAGCGCTACAAATCTATTACTAAGGAAACCGCAGGCGTTCTTAAAGGTGAGTATGGAGCAACACCCGCACCGGTAGATAGCCAATTGCAACAGCGTGTTTTAGAAGGTGCAGAGGCAATTAGTTGCCGTCCTGCCGACCTCATTGAGCCTGAGCTAGACAAGCTGACGGAGGAACTAGATGCTCATGCGAAAGAGCAGAACCTCGAGTTAGCAGACCAGGTGGTTGATGACGTTTTAACCTATGCACTATTCCCGCAAATCGGTTTAAAATTCTTAGCGAATCGAAATAACCCTGATGCTTTCGAACCAGCGCCCAGCGCCGAGCCGGAGCAACCAAAGGCTGTGGCAAAGGCGGCACCGACAAAGCAAGGGCCAGAGCGTTATAGCATTAGTGTCGACGGTCAGGCCTATGATGTTGTCGTCGCCCCCGGTGGTGAGTTGGAGAGTGTGCGTGCTGTTGAGGGTGAAGGTGAAAACCCACCGCAGTCGGCTGCGATTAGTGGCGGGGAAACGCTGAATGCACCGCTAACAGGCAACGTCTTCAAGGTTCTAGTCAAACCTGGTCAGCACGTGAGTGAAGGTGATGTGGTTATGATCATGGAAGCAATGAAGATGGAAACTGAAGTGCGCGCATTGCACGGCGGTGAAGTCAGTGATGTGTTAGTGCGTGAAGGTGACTCAGTGAGCGCTGGCGATGCCTTAATTGCATTGGTTTAGGAGGGGGTATGGAAGGAGTATTAAATCTCTGGCATGCCACCGGCATTGCCAACTTTTCCGTCGCTCAACTGGTGATGATCTTAGTCGGTTGTGGGCTGTTATATTTGGCGATAGCGCGTAATTTTGAGCCATTACTATTGGTGCCAATTGGCTTCGGGGCAATATTAACAAATATCCCCGTGGCTGGTATGGCAGACCCTGGTGGCATTCTGTATTACGTGTATTACATAGGCATTGACTCCGGCGTCTTTCCGCTGCTTATCTTTATGGGGGTGGGGGCACTTACCGACTTTAGCGCGTTGATCGCGAACCCGCGAATGCTACTTCTGGGCGCTGCGGCGCAATTTGGTATTTTTGCGACCTTGTTTGGTGCTATTGCTTTGAACTTTGTGCCGGGCTTTGAATTCACACTCAAAGATGCATCTGCTATCGCCATCATTGGCGGTGCCGATGGCCCGACTGCTATTTTCTTAGCCTCTAAATTAGCCCCGGACTTGCTCGGTGCTATCGCAGTGGCGGCGTATTCTTATATGGCATTAGTGCCCATTATCCAGCCACCCATCATGCGAGCATTAACCTCCGAGCAAGAGCGTAAAATTGAGATGCCGCAGTTACGAGCGGTTTCAAAAAAGGAAAAAATTATTTTTCCACTTATGGTTCTGGCGTTAACTGCGATGTTTTTACCGGCAGCAACGCCGTTGGTGGGAATGTTCTGTTTGGGCAACTTAATGCGTGAGTCAGGTGTCGTCGATAGGCTCAGTAGCACAGCGCAGAATGAGCTGATCAATATAACGACTATTTTCCTTGGCCTAGCAGTGGGCTCAAAGCTAGCTGCTGAGCAATTTCTGACGGTGGAAACCATTGGTATTCTAGCGTTAGGGGCTTTGGCATTTTCTATTGGCACGGCGTCAGGTGTATTCATGGCAAAAGGGCTGAATAGATTATCGTCATCACCCATTAACCCCTTAGTAGGGGCAGCTGGTGTATCTGCTGTGCCTATGGCTGCTCGCGTGGTCAATAAGGTTGGCTTGGAAAACAACCCACATAACTTTTTATTGATGCATGCCATGGGGCCAAACGTTGCTGGCGTTCTTGGTAGCGCTGTGGCTGCAGGTATTTTACTGGCTTTGGTGGGCTAACCTCTGCCGAGAAATTTATCTATTTAGGCACTTCCTAGCCATTTGCGCGTCCTATTCGAATTCGGTGGGGCGCGCTTTTTTATGGCTGAGGCCAGTTTCACAGTTTTGCGATTAAGTGTTATAAGTGCATGCTATAGCATGAGCTGAGACTAACAAAGCAGTCCATGGCTAGCCATAACAGTCAAAATAGGGAGCGGCTATGAACGCTATTATCATCATCATTGTATTATTTGTTTCGCTGGCTATTTTGGTGCCGTTACTAGAGCGCTACCAACATCAGTTAGGGCTCAATAAAATGATGCGCTTTCGCAAGTATATCTTGCCACTCGTTGGCATAAGCTTAGTGGTGCAATTGCTTTATATGTTATTTAGGTAAGGACTTGTGATATAGCAGACATAAAAAAAGCACCCTAAGGTGCTTTTTTATGTCGATGATTAGTTCATCGCCAGCTGCATTTCTCGCTCTCTAACCAGCTGCGCAAGCAGTGTATCGGCTACTGGTTTGAACTTGGCTAATTCGCCAGCGGGAAGCGGCTCAGACTTTGGCAGTTCAACGGTACGAGGATTACGATGTACACCGTTTACAAGGAACTCATAGTGTAAGTGGGGGCCGGTAACGCGACCGGTGGCTCCGACAGTGCCAATAAGCTGACCTTGTTTCACTTTTTGGCCATTTTTTACTTTGCGTTTATTTAAGTGCAAGTACTTAGTTACATAGGTATTGCCGTGTTTAATGAACACATAATTACCATTAAAACGGCTGTAACCTGCTTTAATAACTTTGCCGTTACCAGCGGCTACCACGGGCGTACCTGTGCGCGCGGCGTAATCAATACCACGGTGTGGCTTCACCGTTTTAGTTACTGGGTGGAGGCGACGCGGATTAAAGCTTGAACTGATGTATTTAAAATTAACTGGCGCTCGTAAGAAGGCTTTTTTCATACTTCGACCTTCAGGAGTGTAGAAGTTGCCATCAGTGTGGCGCACAGCGGCATAACGTTCGCCTTGGTTGATAAATTCAGCAGCGATGATTTTCCCTGTGCCAATATACTCGCCGTCAACGTGGTGTGTTTCATACAGCAAGCTAAACTGATCGCCTTTACGCAGATCGTTGGCAAAATCCACGTCCCAGCCAAAGATGGTGGCAAAGTTCATAATTTGTTTCTCACTTAGCCCAGCCGAGATACCGGCTGTCCATAGGCTGCCATTGACTGTACCAGACGCTGTTTTAGTGAGGGTTTCAATTTCTTTGGAATCGATAGAGGTGTCGTAGCGTCCCTCTTCGTTAAGCGTAACAAACAAGGTGTCGGTTTTGCTCAGTACATATTTGAGCTGCTGCAACTCACCCTTGTCGTTTTTTGCAAAACTTAACACTTCACCTGGGTGAATCTTGGTTAGTTTTTTCGTTTCTTCATTGGTATTAACCAATTTATACAAGGTTTGCGCGGAGAAGCCTGCACGTTTAAAAATCAGGGCAAGGTTGTCACCGTTACGTACTTGGTAATCGGTGTGCTCATAGGTTGGTAAAGTCTGAGCTTGCTCGGGGGAGTTCAAATCGGTGATTTGTTCGTCTTCCTCAAGCTTAACTTGAAGCTCGTAACGCTTACCCACTTCCAATGGCTTTGCGTCGTTATCCTTTGATGCTGTGGCTCTTTCCGTAGGTATCAACATCAGGGCAATAATCGTGACAAGAAAGCCCACAATGAGCAATTTGTGTTTTTTGGGGAGCTTGTGAACCACGTTTACCATAACCTACCTTTTTCTGCTGTTAAGGAAAACAAATCTAACCAAAGGCTGAGCATATACGTTATAAAGGGCAAATACCAGTATTTTGTGCATTTAAACCCGGCGCGAATTGCGCTAGAATCGCGCGGTTAGCACATTTTTTTATCGGAGAAATAAATGACAGACTTGCAGACAGCGCTGGCAGAAATTAAACGCGGTGCTGAGGAAATTTTACTTGAGGAAGAACTCGCTGAACGCCTTAAGTCAGGGAAAAAGCTACGAATTAAAGCTGGGTTTGATCCTACAGCGCCAGATTTACATTTAGGTCATACGGTGCTTATTAATAAGCTAAAAACGTTTCAGGACCTTGGCCATGAAGTGATCTTTTTAATTGGTGACTTTACTGGGATGATAGGCGATCCAACGGGTAAAAATGTGACTCGTAAACCTTTGACCCGTGAAGATGTGTTAGCTAACGCCGAAACCTATAAAGAGCAAGTCTTTAAAATCCTCGATCCAGAAAAAACCACCATTGCATTTAACTCGCAATGGATGGAAAAGCTAGGCACCGCAGGAATGATAAAGTTAGCAGCTCGCCAAACCGTAGCACGCATGCTCGAGCGCGATGACTTTAAAAAACGTTATGCAAGTGGTCAATCCATCGCCATTCACGAGTTTTTGTATCCGTTAGTGCAGGGGTGGGATTCAGTCGCACTTGAGGCCGATGTTGAGCTTGGTGGCACCGATCAGCGTTTTAACCTGTTGATGGGCCGTGAACTGCAAAAAGACGAAGGGCAAAAGCCGCAAACAGTGCTAATGATGCCATTGCTTGAGGGCACTGATGGCGTGCAAAAAATGTCTAAGTCTCTGGGTAACTACATAGGAATTACTGACTCTGCTAACGATATGTTTGGCAAAATGATGTCTATCTCCGATGATCTTATGTGGCGTTACTATGAGTTGCTAAGTACCAAGTCACTTGAGCAAATTGCGGAGTTGAAGGAGCAAGTCAGCAATGGCGCGAATCCGCGTGATATCAAAATTGCCTTAGCGAAAGAGATCATTGCGCGTTTCCATGATGAGCAAGCGGCTGAGCAAGCTCACGCAGATTTTACTAAGCGTTTCTCTAAAAATGCGTTGCCTGATGATATCAACGAGCTAACCATTGAATGTGATGGCGACGAGATGATGATCACCGCCTTGCTTAAGGAAGCTCAGCTTGTGGCTAGCACTTCAGAAGCGATTCGCATGATTAAACAGGGTGCTGTGAAAATTAATGGCGAAACCAAGGTAACCGATAGCAAGCAAATGGTTGCTAAAGGCAGCACCGAAGTTTACCAGGTTGGTAAACGTCGCTTTGCAAAAGTGACTCTAGCCTAAGCCCTGATGCTACAGAAAAAGCCGCTTAAAGCGGCTTTTTTTACGCCCACGCTATGTGGCTAAGGGCTATAACCGCCAGCCAAAGCATGTTAACACCGTCAATATATTTCAATGTTGCTTTGATTGTTTTGTCATCAGGCAAATGATCTACACCAATGCGCATGCGCTCAAAACGATGGCCTTGATAAAAGGCTGGCCCGCCAAGCTGTACTTGCAGTAATGTACTGAAAACACTGAGAGTAAACCCGCTAACGCGGTGATAAAAGTGCCGGCCATATATCCGCAAGTAACGCCATAGTTTACGCTGTTGGGTCATCATCGCCAGCGGTAGCAAGTACATTACTAGGGCCGCTACACAGCAAAGAGTTAGTAACCATTTACTGGCGTAGAGATAAGGACTCGATGGCAAAGCATGCTTGCGCATGGCCGTGTGCAGAGTCCACGTTAAACTGTAGGCGAGGGCAGCTATGCCGCCAAATAAACAATACAGCAACAGTGGTGCAAAGTAGGTATGAAGCATGCGCAGCACCACACTCTCAATGCAAGCTTTGGCGACCCCCTGACTATTCAAACGCTCACAATCACGCACTACAATAGTTGCTAGTAGTGCCCGAGCGAGTGATTTACGCTGCTGCTTTAATGCCAAAGCAATACGCGTGCTTTTGCTGCGGATTGTGTGGGAGTCTAGGCTCAGGTAGAGCAAGAGCGCAGATAATGCCTCTGGGTAGTAAACTAAATGGGAGAACAGCGCGATTAATGTCAGCGGCAACAACACACACAGAGCCAGTGACAGTATGGCTATCAGTAGGTGGTAGCCAACACTATCTTGCGGATTGAAAGTGCGTTTAACTAAATTGTTGAAGCCCAGGCGCGCCAGGGTAAAAGGGTGATACCAAGGAGAGAGCGGCAGCCAACGCTCGCAAGCAATGGCTGCAAGTAATAACAGCAAACTAAGCTGAGCACTTAGCGCCTCAACCAGCATCTATAGAGTGACACCATCAAGTTTTGTTAGCATCGCCATCACCATAGCCGATGAATTCTTCGATGCGACTTCTAAGTATTCTTCGAATGAATGCGGCGACTCTTTGCCGGCGATATCAGACAGTGAGCGGATAACCACAAAGGCCGTATCAAGTAAGTGGCAGGCTTGAGCGATTGCGGCGCCTTCCATTTCCACGGCAAGCATCGCTGGAAATTGTTTGCGTGTTGCATCAATGCGTTCAGGATCACACATAAATGAATCGCCTGTACACACTAAGCCAACCAACGACTGACACTGTTGTAGTTGTGAAATTGATTGCTCGGCCACTTGTATCAACTGTGGGTGGGACTCATAAGCCGCTGGCATTTGTGGTACTTGGCCATACTCGTAACCAAATGCGGTAACATCGACGTCATGGTGGCGTAGTTCGCTGGCAATAGCTACATCACCCACTTCTAAACGCTGGTCAAAACCGCCCGCTGAACCTGTATTGATAACGCAATCAGGGTGAAAGTGGTCGATCAACAAGGTGGTTGCAACGGTGGCAGCGACTTTACCTATCCCTGATTGCACTAAAGTCACAGTCTGAGTATTGAGTTGCCCATGGTAAAAAGTAAAACCACCGTGTTGGTGAGTTTCTACGTCGCTCATGCGTTCACGCAAAATCGCGATTTCTGGCTCCATGGCGCCAATAATACCTACTTTCATAGCATCTCTGATTAATTAGCAAAAACAGCCCTTAGTATATCAAAGGCTGTTTTAATATGGCATTGGCTTAATTAGATCTCTGCAAGTTGGGTCGATGTAGCGATAGCTGAGCCGCTAGTCTGCGCTTTGGCTTGCGAAGGCGAGAGCACTGCTGGGCGCGTTGGCGTGCGCGTCGGTTTACGTTTTGTTGCTGTTTCTGGCTTGCCAATCTTAAATAAAATGGCGTTGCGTACGTCTTCAACGCGGTAGCCACTTTTTACTTTCATACGAATATGAGGAATACCGGCGGTTTCTAGGGCACCGCTAACAAACCAATCGCGCTGTGCCTTGTGGCCGTCTTTATTGGCATTATTGACCAGATCCACGGCGGCGACTATGGTCATTTTCTGTTTATCTAACAATACATAGTCGAGTTGTTTATTCTTAGTTTTAGTCATGGCAATACGCCGTGATTTGCTAGAAAGTCCTGCCTTGCAATCAATGACATCTGCTAATTTGACTCGGCTGACGATCCGGTAGTTATCGCCAACTGCTCGCTCTAGAAGCGATAGAAAGGCGCTCTCAACCTGCGTATAGATCTCTTTTTTACGAACGAAAGGATAAGGGTTTTCGTTATTATCAGTGAACTTGGAAGCCACCACGGAAGCAACAACAACCAGCACCAATATAGATAAAAGCGCGAATTCCATTTTTTACTCCAAAACGAATTTTTGACACGCTTACATTAAAGCAATAAGCGTGCCTAAAATTGAATTGGTTAGGGTTGATAACCCTGGGGCAGGCCTTTGGTCGTGATAGCTACGGCGTCATGGGCGTGAAGCGATTCATAGTGGTTAATGCGAACCCAAAAATCGAGCACGTCTGCCCGCTCATCTAACGCTGCTTTCACCTTACGAGCGGCATCTTCACAAAACATCAAATTGGCGCCATTTAATCGTGCAAACTCTTGCTCGTCTTCTCGTTTCACGGCGGTTTGCACGGGGGTTTTTAGTGTTTGCTCAATTTCATCGATGATGGCGACGAAGTCAAATTCGCCAAGCTGCGCATCCAATAACACCTTGGTTTGTGCGACGGAGCGTTGAGAATGGGGGGTGGCGCTGATCCCCTCTGTTGTGCCCAGCCACTTTAGCACTTGTTCAAAGTTCAGGTTCTCGGCGTCAAAGTCACGTTTAAAGTTTTCTTGAATCAATTGCCTTGCAAGGGCTGCTGAACAGGGGCAAGTAGACGAGTAGGTTACTTCAACACCGGCTTCAACACGCAGCTGTCCTTGATTTAACTGCATGTCTAAGGTGATGGGGTAGAATTTCCAGCCGCTGTTATCGCTTAGTAACGCACTGCGGCGCAATGGAAGCTCAAAACTGAGGCTGAGTCGCGCTCTATCGCTAATATCGTCATGGGAGCTGATAAACGCATCAAGGGTTGTTTTGAGTTGCGCAGGAGTCACGCTGGGCTCATTAGAAAGTTGGTCCAGTGCCAAAAATAAGCGCGACATGTGAATGCCCTTGGCATGGGTGTCAATTAAGTTCACAAAGGCTTGTGCTTTGGCATTAATAACGGTTGCAGCCATGCCCTTAGTCGCAATTTTTAAAGGTATTTCAATGGCGCTCATACCCACCCAATCAAGCGTATGATGTACTGAAGACGCGCTGGTGTTGGCGATATCTGGCATTGGATGTGGCATAGCCTTCCTCATTATTAAAGCAACGAAAAGGCGACATTCTACCTGAAAATGCGCAAATGTGGAGCGGCTCAAAGTTGCAGGATAAAAAGCCAAAGAAGAGATATGTAAAGCAATGCTGGCAGCTAAGTGGCGACAACATGCTTCCTTTATTGTCCAGTAATTGTTAACATTGTGTGTTGCTGTTAAGACGCGCTATTTACACCCATAACTTGCAAAATAACAATAATGACCAGTCCGATGAAATCAATTCTAAAAAAAGCCGCCACTGTGGCGATGTTAAGTAGCTGTAGTGTTGCTGCGTTCGCCAAGCCTCAGCTGATGTTGTTTGCTGACGACCTGCAGGTGTGCTCCAGCGAAAGGCTGAGATATTGTAATTCTGAATCCCGCGAAAGCTTAAGTAAGGATACTTATAAACAACAGCCAATTTATCAAATTACAGAAGAAGGCCTAGGCCGTATTGCCGATATGGCCTGGACCGAGCAGCCCGATATTCGCGCCCAGGCAGTCGAGTTATTAAATGCGGCGAAAAAGCATTTTAATGATGAAGCATTCGGCCAACGTGAATTCGAACGTTATTTGCGCCGCAGTGATTTCACCCTTACTGGTAGCGATATATCAGCACGTGAATTTTGGTTTAATTTATTTGATTTCGAACAGCGTAACTTTTTTGATTTACTCGAGCAAAAACAAGCGAATGGTAAGCGTCGTCGTCAAGGCGAAGTTGATGTTCAGGGCACGCGTAATTGGGTAACCAAAGAAGCGTTTGCGCAGCTGCTTAGTGATGCGCAAAAGATTGCCGATGCCAAACGCAAACCGCGTGTTGCCTTTATCACCGGTGGCAGTCGCGACCCTTATCGCGATGTTGATTATTATCAGTCCTTATTTGAGCAGCTTGGCTTTGAAGCGCATTGGCTCGCAATCGATGGGGCTATGCAAACGGTAATGAGTGCTCAAGATACCAAGTTGTGCGATAGCTTGGCTGATTATCAGGTGTCGAAGTTAGCGAGCTTCCGCCGTGATGTGCTATACCCTGATCTTTATCAAAAACAGCAAAAACTGTGTCGCGACCCAGAGAAGCTATATAACCTTCTGCGTAAATCTGACGCGGTGTTTATAGCCGATTCAAGCCCGCTATTGCTATATCATGCGTTTTATAAAAATGCTAACCAGCCCAGTGAGTTGCTAACAAAAATACAGGATATGGTGGCAAAAGGGCAATTAATGGTCGCCGCGCAGGGTGATGCAGTACATGCCTTGGTCGGTGGTAAAAACAACGCCACTGTACTCTCTGGTGATGGCGTGCAGGTGTTGACTGGGCGACCCACGGTTTACAGCAATGGTTTTGAAGCTTGTCGCTTGGGAGTGGACTGTATCTCAGTGGTAAACAGCCGTGAACTAAGCTATATGCAATCGGGCGTGCTAGGTTTGTTTAACTGGGGCACCTTGGATACTAAAGTAGCCAAGTATGGTAATCAGCCGCGTCTAATTAAAACCGGTATTGATAACAGCAGTAATTTAATTTTTGGTCTCGATAGTGACAGTTATGCCCGCATCAGCAGTGAAAGTGATGACGGCGAGTACATGCAGATGCAAGTATTTGGCGAGGGTGGGCTATGGCTTGGTGACTTACGTCAAAGCAATGACTCTATGGCTACAGCAATGCAGTTTGGCCCTTTTGACAGTTACTTCTTGACTCATGAAGACAAAATCATGCTGCGTAATGACATGATTAACGTTGAATTAGCGCCATGGAAGCAAGCCATCAATACCACAACCGCCGGACCATTAGTGAATTCGTCCACGCCATTTAGCCGCTCTAATTACCATAAGCTCGGACAAATGCAGTGCAACACCGGAGCTGCAACTGCCAGTGGTAGCACGGATATTGATTCACAGCGCTTTGAGTTAACCTTAAAAGCCAGTGGCGCCACGAACATGCGAAAAGGCGTACTCGCAAAAGGCGGCAAACGCATCGGCGTATGCTCGTTTGCAAGAATCTCAACGCAGATACTGCCAAAGGCACTCTAAGTTGATTACAATAAAGGGGTTTGTAGCAAAACCCCTGTTTTTATGTTTGACTCTTCCCTGAGCCCTTGGGTTCGTGTATTAACTAATCTCCTTGCCCGATTTGGGATCTGGTACGCAGCCGCTATTGTCTATGGTGTGTTTATCGTCGCGGCCCTGATCCTTGGCTCAATGTATTACTACGTTGCCACCGGTGAAGTGACCCTACTGGATGTACTCGCAGTGGTGTTCTTCACGGCCATTACCGCACCTGTGGTGATTATGGTGGTGTTGCAATCAGTGGCACAGCTGCAAGACTCGCAAAAGTTTTTGGAAACCGCCACGAAGCAAGAAAAGCTATTAAACCAGTCACTGAAAGATAATATTCGTCTACTCAATACTGAGATTGATGAGCGTAAAATGGCGCTCAACGCTAAGCATCGGGCTATTGAAGAGTTGCGTCGTGAGATAGCGGAGCGCAAGAAAACGCAGCTAGAGCTAGCTCAACAAGGCATGCTATTGCGCTCAATTGTCGACTCGTCCCCTGACTTATTCTATTACCGCGACCAACAGGGAGTATTTGCCGGCTGCAACAAAATGTTTGAAAAGGTGATGAACCGCAGTTCAGGCGACTTAATTGGCAAAACTGCTGAAGATATTTACCCACCGCAGTTGCTACCTGAGGTGTTACGCACCGACCATCAAGTAGAAACGACGCATGAACCCATAACGCTAGACGTTCAGTACCCTGTGGATGGAGAACCCCATTGGTTTGAAATGCGCAAGCTACCCTTTATTAATGACGACGGCGAATATATTGGTCTACTTGCTTTCGGCCGTGATATCACGAGCCGTAAGGAAGCTGAACAGGCGCTCGAGACTGCTTACAAAGACAAAGGTAAATTCATTGCTACTTTGTCTCATGAGTTGCGCACCCCTTTGAATGGTATTGTTGGCCTCACTCGTATGCTGCTTGATACTGAATTAACGAAACAACAACGCAGTTGGTGCAATACGGTCTTCTCAAGCGCTGAAACCTTAGGCAACATCTTTAACGACATTATCGATTTAGACAAGATTGACAGAGAGCAACTTGATATTGTCACCGAACCGGTCGGTGTTACAGATTTTATAAATGATGTGGTGAATTTTGGCTCTCTAATAGCCGAGCAAAAGTCACTGTCTTTCGATGTATCCCGTGAAGGCGACTTGGACGTTTACGCCGAAATAGACCCAACGCGTTTGCGTCAAGTGCTCTGGAACCTCATCAACAACGCGGTGAAGTTTACCAAACACGGCGGGGTGACCTTGGGCTGTCGTCGACACGACACTGGCAAACAAGTGTGGCTTGAGTTAAGTGTTACAGATACAGGCATAGGTATTCCACAAGAGCAACTACGGCATATTTTCGATATGTATTACAAAGCGCCGGATGCCAGCGGCGCCAATGCCATAGGTTCGGGGATCGGCCTTGCGGTTACTAAAGCCCTAGTTAAAGCAATGGGTGGGGATATTCAAGTCAGCTCTATGGCGGGTGAAGGAAGTAGCTTTAAAGTACATATTCCTCTTAAGCTGACGCAAGCTCCGCAATTAGAAACATATGATTGTGCCAGCCTAAATATTCTTCTGGTCGAAGATGTTCCTTTGAATGCTGAAATTGCTACCAACTTGCTTGAACAACGGGGGCACGAGGTCATTTGGGCTGAAACCGGTGAGGATGCACTGTCTTTTGTGCAAACAGAGGATGATCTCGATTTAGTGTTACTCGATATGCAATTGCCCGATATTAATGGCGATGTGGTGGCTCGTGAAATCCGCACCGATGAGCACTTCGATAATCTACCTATTGTGGTGTTAACCGCAAACGTGCGCAGTGCTGAGGAAGAGCTGCGGGGCATTAAAGTGCAAGGCTCACTCGCCAAGCCGATTAATACCAACAAACTCGATAAGATGCTAGCGACGCTCTTTGGTATTGGAAAAGACTGTGCACAGCAGGCAGCAGCCAAACAACTAGTCGATGCTGTATCGCCGCAAGCACTGGATGTGGATGAGATACACCTAGATAGAGAGATTATCTCTGAATTCTTGGACTCTATGGGGGCGAAAGCCTTTGCCCGCAGCGTTGACTTGTTTGCAAAGTTGGCACCTGGGTATCAGCAGCAAATGCAAGATAACCTTGTCAGTGATGTGGATGAATACAAATCGGTCGCCCACAAATTGAAAGGGGCCGCAGGCTCAGTGGGGCTCAAAGCGGTGCAGTTGCAGGCCAAGGAAATGGAGAATAATTGTCAGCAGGTTGAACAAGGACAGCGCCAGCAATGGTTAACGCAGTTAGATGGGCAAATAAAAGAAGGGCTCAAGGCCCTTCAGTCATTCTTATCTCAGTTAGCTCAGTAATTACGAGTTGCTGTCGATTTTTCCGATAAAGCGATAACCTTCACCATGGATGGTGCTGATCAGCTCAGGCGTGCTGGCGTCGCTTTCAAAGTGTTTACGGATACGACGAATAGTCACATCAACAGTACGGTCGTTAGCACGAAGCTCACGGCCAGTCATATGTTTAATCAGCTGCTCGCGGCTAAAGATACGACCTGGTGAGTCTAACATTAGACGTAATGCACGATACTCACCTTTAGGTAAGCGCTTAGATTCACCCGCAGGAGACGTTAAACAACGGCTGTTTTCGTCTAATTCCCAACCGTTAAAGTTAAGCACACCATCAGACTCAAGTGCAGGGTCATCTTTGCTGGCTGCTGTGCGAGAAATAAGGTTGCGGGCACGAATGGTTAATTCGCGTGGGTTAAACGGCTTAGTGATGTAATCGTCCGCACCAATTTCAAGACCTAAAATACGATCGACATCGTTGTCACGGCCGGTCAAGAAAATCAAACCAACATTGCGTTTTTGACGCAATTCACGGGCGAGGATCAAGCCATTTTTACCTGGTAAGTTGATATCCATAACAACCAGGTTAATTTCATCATTGGTGGTGAGCTTATCATGCATATCATCACCATCAATGGCTTCAACTACAGTGTAGCCTTCCGCTTCAAATAAGCTAACGAGGTTCAGGCGGGTTACGTCTTCATCCTCTACGATCAGAATGACTGGCGTTTGCATTGTTAATTAACCTTTTCGGAATATTTTATTTACAGAAAAACCGGAAAAACGAGAATTCCGCGAATACTTGCGATTATAGGAGTATATCTAAATGTTAACAAGTAAAATCAATTTGGATAAAACTTAGATACTGTCATCAGCCTGGCTTGTACTTTAAAGCTTACTTGCTCGAGCTGCTCCCTGTTGATATACAGTCGAATCTTCTTACCTTCCTGAATTAAGGCAGCCACACCGCCTTGCTCAAGGAACTCGAAATTACTGCCAACGGTGAATGTTGTTAAAGGCCGAGTTTTGATCCAAGGCGACAGTATATCATTCTCTATTTTTCCATCAAAGTATGTGATGTCACATTGCCGAGAAAGTTCATCATTTTGTGAACTTTTACTGAGTTCGGTTATGGCAATTGGTTGTCCACGTATCAATAAGTTCTGTTGTTGCGCAAGAAATGCACCAGGTCCTTTGCTTAAGTTAGTAAAACAATAGCGCACCGAATCAGACTGAACATGAGTAAAGTCGATAAACTTGGCTATTTGAAAAAGCAGCGCCGAGCGTACTTGATCGGGCGTTCCTGCTTGCGCAGATAGGCTGCACATCAAGGCGGCTAAACAGACTACACGCATACTACTGCACCCCACTTAATGGGATCTGAACTATGAAGTGACTGCCTTGTTTATGCTCTGGAGCAAGCAGCACCTTGCCGCCAAGTGCTTGAGTTACGAGGTTGTAGACTAGGTGTAAGCCTAAACCACTGCCGCCAGAGCCTCGCTTCGTGGTCACAAAAGGATCAAAGACCCTGGGCTTTAATGTTTCGCTGATGCCGCTACCATTATCTCGGTAGTCAATCTGCAGCTGTCCGGAGTCGGTTTGTACATCAATATCTATACGTGGATCAGGGTGATCTTTGAAGGCGTGGATAAGAGAGTTACTGATAAGCTGCTGCAATATCTGTTGGATAGGCCCAGACTTTGATTGGATATGTAAATCCTCGGGGCAGTGCACGTTTATCTGCGGGCTAATGTCATCAAGGTCGGCACGCATACTAATCATGACTTCGCCAATGAGCGCGCTTAAATTAACGTCGGTGATGCTCTCACTATCTTGGGTCACAGCGACTTTTTTAAAGCTGGCGATAAGCTCGGCTGCGCGGTTAAGGTTGCGATAAATCAACGACAGATTTTCTTCACCATCTACCAAGAAGCGCCCTAGTTGTTGCGAGGTGAGTGTTTTTTCTTCAAATGAATGGCGAATATCACCGAGCTTGTCACGCATTAATGTTGATGCAGTTATCCCCAATCCCAAAGGGGTATTGACCTCGTGAGCGACACCCGCAACCATTTGCCCTAGTGACGCCATCTTTTCATTCTCAACAATTTGATTCTGATATTGGTGCATCCGCTCTAGCGTACTGAGTAGCTCTTGGTTAGCGTCGCGCAGGGCGTCGGTGCGCAGGTTCACTTTTTCCTCAAGGCTCTGGTTTAGGGCTTCTATTTCTTTTTTATCTGTCTCATTGCGCTCGATTTGCTTTTCTGTGCGCCGCAGCATGGTGTTGACACTTAGCGCCAGCTGATTGAGTTCTGCTATATTACTGCTCGGGGCGCGAACGGTGTAGTTACGGTTTTTGGCAACGTCTTGCAGTAACTGGCTCAATGTATCAATAGGATTACCGATATGGCGCTGGAAAATACGCGCTATAACATAGGCAACAACCAGCACCGCTACGCTCAACATAATATCGATAATTATTTTGCGGTGCAGGTAATTCTCAATACTCTCTAAACTGGCTCGAACATACACATAACCTATGGTGTTGTCTTGGTTGGTGATGGCCTTAATGATTTCTAAATGGCCATCTTCGACTTCTCCCTTACCGATACTCTCGAGACGTTTGGTTTTTACTGGCACTGGTGGCGTGCGGGGAGCGTTATAACTGGCAAAAAACTCAACTGCGTCATTGAATTCATCTATACGATAAATATGAATGTTTTTTATTGCCTCTACAGCCTGAAAGGCTTGTAGGCGCTGCTCTTCGGTTTTGCTGTCGTCAAAAAGAACCGTCACTTGAGCGTTAAAAGCGGTGAGCTCGGCAAAGGTTTCTACGCGCTCTTCCAGCTGTTCTCGCTGCTCTTGAATGTCAATGTAGGTAGAAATAGTAATAGACAAAATGAGCGACAATGACGCAACAGACATGACCGCGTAGATCAATGCCTTTCTTATACTAGTTGTTGAGCCTTGAATACTCATGAGTGTGCGCGGTTCACTAATAGCTGTGTTACAACATTAAACTAGTTTAGCAAATCATTGAATAGTCGAATGTTAAAATCAGAAAAATGCATAAATAAAAGCACTTTTGTCAGCATAGATAAGGATACCTTAGCGGCCTATGAAAATCCTTACTTCTGGTTTGCTCAAAAACCCAGTTATATCGCGTCTGGGTTTATTATAACCGCTTGGAATCCGCAGGGGCTGCGCCTTGGACAAAGACAAAATCGCTTACATACGCAGCGCTTGGCTAAACGGCTCGCAGGCTTTGACCTGCACTGGGGTTTTGGCGGTAACCAAGAGATGACCTATCGCGAGCGCAGCGCCTTAGTGCGAGCACCTCGCAGCTATGGCAAGAAGCTAATGAGGGAATTTAGCCAAAATGCTATCTACCTAATAAAAGGTGGGCGACTATATTTGTATTTCTATAATGCTCAAGAAACATCGGTCAACGGGGATTGGCAGCGCCGTGTAAGCCATCTAAGACAACTGCCACGGCGTAATTATGCTATTGGTTTTGATACACCGCAAAACGCTTCGTTTTAGCAATTGTTTGGTGAGTGTTAAATTGTTGCTGTAGTTGCTCTGGGTAGGCTAAAAAGCTATTAGCGACTAGAGTAAGCGCACCGCCTTTATTCAGGTGTGCTTTCGCGCTGGCAAAAAAGCGAGCGGTGATATCATAATCGGTCTTTAGCCCGGTATGAAAGGGCGGGTTACTGACGATGATGTCAAAGCGCTCGTTGATGTTGGTTAGGCCATCGCTGAGCACAATGTTGCCGTGCAGGTCATTGGCGCGCAGGGTTTGCTCACTGGCATATGCGGCTAAGGCGTTTACATCCAAGGCAATGCCTTTAATGTGGGCAAAGCGCTTCAAGCAAAAGCTGATAATAACTCCGGCGCCGCAACCAAAATCAAGTAAGGATTGGGTGTTAGTTAAATCAGGTAAGTTATCCAGTAACAACGCCGTACCATCATCTAGTTGACCATGGTTGAATACACCCGGTAGGCTGACTATATCACAGCTCACTTGTTCACCAGCTATGCTGCGAGTAAGACAAAAGCGCTTTTCGTAGCGGCTGATATCGAACTCGGGCAGCGGGGTAATATCGCTGTATTGGTATAATTGACAATGTTTGGCAGAGTCAACCTTATGGCCATGAGCGAGGCCTTTAAGCTGTTTATCAATGGATTTTACGCCGCCTTTTTTCTCCCCCACCACCAGTAACTGCGCATCATCATTAATACAAGCACGAATATTATCTAAGGTCATTAAAGCTTCGGCTTTGGCCTTAGGATAATAGTAAATTACTAAGTCGAAGCGGTGTTTAGGAAGCTCATGAGACACCAGAGTTTGGGCCTGATGTTGCTGGGCTTGGCGTTGTGCAAAGTCGCCATTCGCTTGGTTATAAGAGAATAAATGAATATCAGCTGTTGGGTTCAGCTCACGCAGTTCGCTTGCAAACCCATCACAGTTAAAATTGACCACTAAAATGGTTTGCGCGACTAACAGCTCAGGGCTGCGCAGTAGGATCTGCGACGGGTTGCTCAGTACCATATTATTTCACGCGCTCAAACATTAAGTCCCAAACACCATGGCCAAGACGATGGCCACGTTGCTCAAACTTAGTGAGTGGGCGAAAATCTGGACGTGGTACATAGTCATTCGTGCTTGATTGGTTGCTAAAATGGCTATTGCCTTGCATTACTTCGAGCATGTGTTCAGCATAGTTTTGCCAATCTGTTGCCATATGAAAGACCCCGCCAATTTTTAGTTTGCTGCGCAGGTTTTCGACAAATTCAGGTTGCACAATGCGACGTTTGTGGTGACGTTTTTTATGCCATGGATCGGGGAAGAACAATTGCACTTTAGCTAGGCTTTCATCGCTTATACAGTCCGCTAACACTTCCACCGCATCGTGTTCAAAAACGCGCAAATTAGTAACACCTTCGGCATCAGCGTCCATCAGGCAAGCACCTACTCCAGGGCGGTGAACTTCGATGCCGATAAAGTTTTGCTCTGGTGCGTTTTTAGCCATTTCTACAAGCGATTTACCCATGCCAAAACCGATCTCAAGAACAACATCATTGTCATTGCCAAACACTTGGCTGAAATCAAGTAAGCCATTTTGATGCTCAAGCCCCATCGTCGGCCAGCATTTCTCTAGTGCCGCTGCTTGACCTTTGGTCAGTCGGCCCTCGCGTTTTACGAAGCTGCGTACCTTACGGATATACTTTCCTTCGCGCTGTGCTTGCTCCAATGCTTGTTGCGTAGATTCACTCATGGTCTTGGCTGTCTCTGTAAAAATGGGTGCGTATTATCCCCAGTTGTAAGAGGAAGTACAAGTAAAGGGTATTGATATTTACCTGCACAATTATAGACTGAGCGCAAATATGTACAGGGGCGTTATAAAAGTAGTGGAAATAAGTAAAAGCACGCGTGATTGGTTTGCCACTCAAGTACTCGATTGGTACGACAAACATGGTCGCAAGACGCTGCCTTGGCAGCTAGAAAAAACACCCTATAAAGTTTGGGTATCAGAGATTATGCTGCAGCAAACGCAAGTTGCTACGGTGATCCCTTACTTTAACCGTTTTATGGCGCGTTTTGAGACTATTGAGGCGTTGGCTGAAGCGCCGCAAGATGAGGTTCTCCATTATTGGACAGGTTTAGGGTATTACGCTCGAGCACGTAATCTACATAAAACTGCACAGTTGATCTGTGAGCAGTATCAGGGTCAGTTTCCGCACACCTTGGAAGAAGTAATGGCTCTGCCTGGGATAGGGCGCTCTACTGCAGGTGCTATCTTAAGCCTATCGCGCGGCGAGCATCATGCGATTCTCGATGGCAATGTAAAGCGGGTATTAGCGCGGTTTTTTATGATTGAGGGCTGGTATGGTGTCAAAAAAGTGGAAAACCAACTTTGGCATCTAAGCGAGCAATTAACACCAAAGCACGGTGTCACTCAGTTTAATCAGGCGATGATGGACTTGGGAGCAAGCCTGTGCTCACGTAGTAAATATGACTGTCAGCCCTGCCCACTCAATGATAAGTGCCAGGCGCGAATCAATGACAAAGTAAACGAGTTCCCACATTCAAAACCCAAAAAGCAAGTGCCGAAGAAGCATTGCGTAATGTTTATTCCCGTTTATGAAGGGCACACCTACATGGAAAAGCGCCCCGATCAAGGCATTTGGGGAGGGCTACATTGCTTTATCGAGTTTGCGAACCAGGATGGGGTTAAAGAGTTTATGGCAATCAATGGTATTAGCGGTAAAGAACATAGGTTAGAGCCATTTACCCATGTATTTTCACACTTTCAGTTAACTATAGAGCCTGTTGTTGTGCATTTGCACAAACCCATACAACAGCTTGCAGAGCGCGCAGTACTAACTTATTCACTAGCGCAGCAACCTGAGGTGGGGCTAGCAGCACCGACAAAGAAATTATTGAAACAGCTAAAGCAGCACCTTGCAGGTGCGAGTGTTTAAGCATTAGGTTACACTACAGAGCAATATGTATTAGATAATCGTAAATGAGGATAAACATGGCACGTACGGTATTTTGTCAGAAGCTGCAAAAAGAAGCTCCGGGACTTGCTTTTCAACTTTACCCTGGTGAAGTAGGCGAGAAGATCTTCAACAATATTTCTCAACAAGCATGGGATGAGTGGCAAAAGAAGCAGACCATGTTAATTAACGAAAAGCATCTAAATATGATGGATCCGGAGCATCGTACCTATTTAGAAGAGCAAATGGTTGGCTTTTTGTTTGAAGGTAAAGATGTAGAAATTGAAGGTTACAGACCACCTGAAAAGTAGCAACTTAGCCGGGATTTTCGCCAATAAATCTCGGTTTGCATGAAAACTGTGCAAACGGTTTGTTTATTTTAAAAAATGGTTGACTTGATACCCTAAAAACCGTTTAATACGCCGCACGCCCAGATAGCTCAGTCGGTAGAGCAGAGGATTGAAAATCCTCGTGTCGGTGGTTCGATTCCGCCTCTGGGCACCATTATTAAAGGTGTTTTTGACAATTCAGAAGCACGTGCTTTTGCACACAGTTTTGTGTGCCTGCTTAGCTCAGTTGGTAGAGCAACTGACTTGTAATCAGTAGGTCGCCAGTTCGACTCCGGCAGCAGGCACCATTCATTTGCCCAGATAGCTCAGTCGGTAGAGCAGAGGATTGAAAATCCTCGTGTCGGTGGTTCGATTCCGCCTCTGGGCACCATTATTAAAGGTGGCGCTCAATGGGCGCCATTTTTATGAAAAAACTTTTGCCCAGATAGCTCAGTCGGTAGAGCAGAGGATTGAAAATCCTCGTGTCGGTGGTTCGATTCCGCCTCTGGGCACCACGATTTAAGAAACCCTGATCAGTAATGGTCAGGGTTTTTTATTGCCTGTAGCATAATGCAAGGCGTAATCTCACGCTTATTAGCTCGGGTGGTTCGATGGTAAAATACATCCATGTATTTCACCGCTTTGCGGGCAATTGCCATTGCCCAAAATTGCTCCAGACAATTTTGTCCGCATCTAAGCACCACGATTTAAGAAACCCTGATCAGTATTGGTCGGGGTTTTTTTATTGCCTGCAGCATAATGCAAGGCGTAATCTCACGCTTATACAGTCTATGTATCTTACTCGTGTTGAGGACTTTGACGTCCAACAGTTAATAGCTCTTCTTTAAGTGACTCATCGGTTATTGCACGAGAGACAGCGACGGTAGCGATCATCATAAGCGCTTGATGAATAGCGGCTGTGCGCGTCAGACCAGTATTTTCGAGTTTAGTGAGGATATTATTCAGCACTGCAGTGTAAGTTGCCCTGACTTGCTCATCTCGGTGGCTGATATCACTCACTAAAAACGCTAATGGGCACCCAGCATGTTCAGCATTGACGTGTTCATCTGCTAAGTAAAACTGGCGAATGTCTTCAGCGTCATAGCTATCATTGACTTGGTTAGCCCTTAACTTTGCGGCATGAATGAGGGCTTTGCTATATAACTCTGATTTCGATTTAAAGTGACTGTAAAAAGCTCCACGGGTGAGTTGAGCTGCACCCATAACATCGTCAATAGCCACTTTATCGTATCCATGCTGGCTAAAGAGATTAGCCGCACTAGTAAGGATTCTATTTTTAGAATTTTTCTTGTGCTCAGGGTGCCAAGCCATGATATTCCCTATATTTAAAATATGTTCTTGAACATATTGTCGCTTTTTTTATGCTCAAGCAACAGTGTCAAGAATAGGAATACGAACAGTGAATAAAGTACATATTATTGGCTTACCCTTTAGTACTTATACCCGCAGTGTCCAGCTTTTTTGTGAGCTAATAGGGGTTAATTACACGCTAGCGATGTCGTATGCTGACAAAGCTATAGAGATGCACGATAAGCATCACCGCAAACTACACCCGATGGCAAAAATTCCTATTTTAATAGACGGTGATACGCATCTTTGTGAGACAACAGCGATTTTACATTACCTAAACGACAGTTATGCCAGTGGGGAGTTCTTGAAGCTCGACCCTATTGGCAGAGCCCATCAGTTAGAACGTATGAGCTTATTAAGTCATTATGTTAACAACGCCTTGATTCGAGATTATGCCTTAGAGTTAGCCTTACCGAAGGGGAAGGGCGGGGAAGTTCGTGTGCAGTGGATGATGGAAAATAAAAGTGCAGCACTTGATGCAGTAAAAATTGTAGAGACCTGGTTAGCTGAAAATCAATTCCTAGCAGGTTCAACTTGGTCTTTGGTTGATATGATGGCATTGCCGTCTCTTTATTATGTAAGCTTACTTCCTCGAGAGCTTGCTTTGCTAACACCGTATTCGCCACTACATCAGTACCTGAATAACGTAAGAAAGCATTCAGGAGCCAAGAAGGTGTTGCAACCGGCCAGTATCAATGCCTCAGATAGTCAAAGCACTAAGCTGGCAAGCCAAGGGTAGTAGATAGGCACTATGATAGGCGAGAGTAGTGCACTTAACGCCATTGCTGCCGAGGCGTAGGCGGCGCTGGTTTCATTGTCGGCAATAGCGGTGGCGGTGCCAATGGCATGGCAAGCACCGCCGAGGGCCACGCCCTGAGCCCCCTTATGCCTGATGCCAGTCAGCTTAAGCGTGTTGAAGCCAGCAATAGCACCGACAATACCAATGAGAATGACCATGGATGCGGCAATGCTGCCAAGCCCGCCTAACTGCTCGGTGACAAGTAAGGTGATAGGGGTAGTGACTGCAAGGCTAGCAAGGGAGGCCTGCAATTGTTCGGGTACCCTAAGCAAAGAGGTGATCACAACGGCGGTGGTGGTGGCCGTGATTATTCCGGCAGCCACAGCGATAAACATCAATAAAAGCTGTCGCCTTAACTGGTGGATTTGCTTATAAAGTGGCACTGCTAAAGCAACGACGGCCAACTCCAAAAGATAATCGAAAATTTGTGTGTGAGCGCGATACTCGTTGATATCGATGTGCCAAGCCGACAAGATAAATGCCGAGGCGGCAATTGTGAGCAAGACGGGGTTACATAGTGGTGAGCGTACCTTGGCGTGCAGGGCTCGAAACGCTAAAAATAAGGCCACTGTCATAGGGATAGCCAAATACATCATTGCTCTTTACCCAAGCGTTGCATTATCGTCCCGATGATAAACAGGCCAATCAGCGGGACGATTACTAAGCACAACAACAGTGGCAACCAATAGCGGGCGACCAATTCGACATGCTCTATGATGGCAGCGGCTGCGGGCACAAAAAACAGCGGCATATAATTAAGTAAGGGATGAGCACCGCTAGTAAGCCAGTGCAGTTTAACAATGCCTAATTGCAAAGCTAAGAATAGCGCTAACATGGCACTGAGTGGTGCTGGGAAGCTCACTGAGAAGTAGTCGCTGAGGGCATGGGCTGAGAATAGAAAAGCGCTAATTATAGCAGCACTCAACATGAACCTAGCGCTGTGTTTAATGATCTTTTTACCAGCGCCGACGCGGTTGGTACTCATCGAAGGAATCATCCTTGCGCGAAGCATTTTTAATAGCAATACGGGTATTTTTACACATCAGCAGTTTAATTTGCGAGAAAGTTTCCTTAGCCAATAGTCTACGATGGGGCTGTCGGTAAGCGCTTTGCGTTAACCGTTTGATTGCACTGATGGCATCCGGTGAACGCGCGCTAAAGGTGTCGATGATGTGTGCAGCGCGTTGCTGCAAATTGTTATCAACATAAGATACCAAGCCTAAATTGAGGGCCTGTTGCGCTGTAACAGGCTCTGCAGACATGGCAAGCTGTAAGTAATTGTCGGCACTGAGGACTCCTGGAAGCACTAAGCTTGCCCCCATATCGGGGCATAACCCCCAGCGTGACTCCATGATTGCTAAGCTAGCATCCTCACTGGCGATGCGAATATCAGCACCTAAGGCTATTTGCATCCCGCCACCCCAACATCGCCCTTGTAGTAGAGCAATAACGGGAATACTTAACGACTGCCACCCCAGCACCACACGTTGAGCGAGGTTTTGGTTGCCTGGCAGCGGTTTAAACAGCAATTTGCAGATATCGGTGGGTTTGCTGATCACACTTTTAACGTCTAGCCCAGTGCAAAAATCCGGCCCTTGTGCTTGAAGTATCACCGCTCGCAAATCACGCTGCTTCTTGATTTGTTTAATCACCCCATCAAGTTGTTTGAACATCTCAAAGTTCAGTGCATTACGTTTACTTTCATTAGCCAAGGTTACATAGGCGACTTGCTTAGCAGTGGTTAGTGTTATCATTATTATCTCCTCTGACCAGTATCAATTTACCTCAACATCTGATTGATGTCATGTTCCCGTTACTAGCACTTGATATACTCTGCTTGCGCAATGCACTGTACTCATTTTTAAATATCGGTATAACTTAAATACAGTGAGTTACAAAATAGTCTATATTTCTCAGGGAACTAGATTTATTTTATGTCAGTCTATTGAGCGCCTATCTGGCCATTGAAAACAACATTGCTAGCGACATAACGATTCTAAGGAGACACGCGATGCATTTATCCCCTTCGGGCCCAAAGTATTTCTATCATTTAGTTTTAGCTGGGCTCTGTTCGTTAGCCTTGGTGGGCTGCTCTGAACCGCAACAACAAAACCAGAGCATGCCAGCGCCGGCGGTGTCTGTTTATGAAGTGGCGATGCAAGAGGTTGGTAATTATCGCGAGTTTGTCGCTCGCACCGAGGCCTTTCAGGAGGCAGATATTCGTGCTCGAGTTGAGGGTGAACTCATTGAGCGGACTTTCCGTGAGGGCGCATATGTAGAAAAAGGCCAAACGTTATTTAAAATTGATGCATCGGAATACACCGCCAGTGTGAGTGAAATTGAAGCGTCCTTAAAAAGTAATCGTGCAGCGGCCTCTCGAGCTGAGCGAGATCTTAAGCGAGGGCGTGAAATTGCCAAAGATGGGTTTATTTCTGAGGCAGACTTAGACAAATTGCAAACGAACTTAGATCAAGCCCAAGCCGCTGTTAAGTCCAGTGAAGCAGCGTTAGAAAAGGCCAAGCTGAACCTCAGTTACACCACTATCGACGCGCCATTTAGTGGCCGCATAGGTAAAGTGAGCTTTGATGTGGGCAATATCGTTAACCCACAGTCCGGTGCCTTGGCACAACTAACAGATATCGACCCCATTTATGTTAGCTTTCAAGTAGAAGAATCCGATTACATCAGTTACCAACAGTCGCATCAGCAAACCAATAATAGCCCTGAAGATGTCCCTTTAGATTTAAGCCTGCGCTTACCCAATGATACTGACTTTGAACAGCCGGGTACGCTGGATTTTGCCGATACTAAAATTGACCGTAGCACGGGGACGGTTGAGTTACGTGCCAAATTTGATAACCCCAATGGCATTGTAATGCCGGGTTTGTTTGTAACCTTAGTGGTTGAGAGTCAAGATAAGCAGTCGCAAGCCTTGGTGCCCCAAGCAGCGGTGCAGGAAAATCAACAAGGCAAATTTGTTTTGGTTGTCAAAGATGACAATACAGTGGCGCAGCGTTTGGTGGATTTGGGTCGACGCATTGATGCGATGTGGGTGGTTAAATCAGGTATTGAGCAAGGCGAGCGGGTTATTGTCGAAGGCCTACAAAAAGTGCGCTCAGGGGTGGAAGTAAATCCTGTTGTTAAACAAGTCGACGCCAAAACCGGCACCATCAGTGACCAACAATAAGCGAGTCGAGGATGATCAGTAAAACTTTTATATCCAGGCCCAAACTGGCGCTGGTGATCTCCATTGTTATTACATTGGCTGGGCTTATCTCTTTGACCCAGCTGCCCGTCAATATGTATCCGCAAATCACGCCGCCGCAGGTATCGGTGACCGCGATTTACCCCGGCGCCAGCGCACAAACCATTGAAGAGACAGTTATTCGTCCCATTGAAGAGCAAATTAATGGCGTCGAAGACATGATGTACATCGAGTCCACATCCAGTAACAATGGCTCGGCAACCATCACCGTTTACTTTAATGTCGGTACAGACACCGATATGGCCCAAGTGAATGTGCAAAACAGGGTGGCGTTGGCAGAACCTAGTTTGCCTCAGGAAGTACGCCGTCAGGGGGTAACGGTTAAGAAAAAATCTAGCAACATGTTGATGGGCATAAGTTTGTACTCAGAAGACCCCAACATGGATGCTATGTTCTTAAGTAACTACGCCACTAATTACCTTACTGAGCCACTCGGGCGTATCCCTGGGGTTGCCTCTGCCGAGGTGATGGGTGAGAAAACCTATTCCATGCGTATTTGGTTACGGCCAGATAAAATGGCCTCCCTAGGAGTAACAGTTGCGGAAGTGAAGGCTGCACTGGAGGAGCAAAACACCTTGGTCGCCGCCGGTAAGCTGGGCGCCGCTCCGGCGCTCCCCAACCAACAATTCGAATATGCGATTCAAGCTCAGGGGCGGCTTGTTTCTGCCGATGAGTTCGGACAAACCATTGTGCGCGCTAACTTGGACGGTAATTTTGTGCGTCTTAAAGACATCGCGCGCATAGAGCGGGGCTCAAAAAGCTATTCAGGTAGTGCTACATTCAATCAAAAAGACACCGGTTTTATTGTTATTTATCAGCTCACCGACGCCAATGCCACGGCGGTTGCTGAGCAAGTTAAAAAACGTATGGCGGAACTGTCTAAGCAGTTTCCTGATGGCCTTGAATACAAAGTGCCTTATGACACCACTGAGTTTATTAATCGCTCCATTGATGAGGTGGTTGTAACTCTTTATCAAGCGGTGGCATTGGTCATCTTGGTGGTGTTTCTATTTTTGCAAAATTGGCGTGCCACCTTGGTACCAACCGTGGCGATCCCGGTATCGCTCATTGGTACTTTTGCGGCGATGATGGCGATGGGCTACTCCATTAACCTGATTACGTTATTTGGTTTAGTACTGGCGATCGGCATTGTGGTGGATGATGCCATCATCGTGATAGAAAACGTTGAGCGTATACTCAGAGAAGACAAGCTGCCCATTAAGGAAGCAGTGACCAAAGCCATGGAGCAGGTGAGCGGGCCTATTGTGGCCACTACGTTGGTGCTGTTAGCGGTGTTTGTACCCGTAGGCTTTATGCAAGGGATCACCGGAGAGTTATACAAGCAATTTTCTGTCACCATTAGCTTTGCTGTACTGATTTCATCAATCAACGCCCTGACATTGAGCCCGGCGCTCTGTAGTTTGCTGTTGTCAGCTGAAAAAATGAAGCCAATAAAATGGTTACGACCTTTTGAAAACGCCATAACCCGCTCCACGAAGAGTTACACCGGTGTGGTTGGATTTATGCTCAAACGAGCAGGGCGGATAGGTATTGTTGTGGTGGCGCTATTTGTTGCTACCGGTTGGTTTGCTACTAATGTACCTACCGGATTTGTGCCCCCAGAAGACCAAGGCTTTGTCTTTGTTGATGTGCAGTTGCCAGATGCCGCCGCGATTAATCGTACCGATGCTGTGGTAAAGAAAATCAGCGATGTGATCATGCAAGACCCAGCCACCGAAGATTTTATTGGCGTCTCCGGGTTCTCTTTACTAGGTGGCGCTGGCTCAAACAACGCGTTGGGCATTATGGTGCTCAAAGACTGGGAGCAGCGAACGGCTCCAGATATGGGCTTAAAACAGATTATTACCCGTATCCAAGGGCAGTTATGGGCCATGCCAGATGCCCAGATTATGGTCTTTAATGCACCGCCTATCCCAGGATTGGGGAATAGCTCGGGGTTTGAGTATCGATTATTAGACTCCGAAGGTAGAGACCCAGCCGAGCTAGCGCAAGTCATGAATGGTTTGATATACGATGCCAACCAACGCCCTGAACTGCAAAATGTATTTAGTACATTCCGCGCCAATGTGCCGCAATACTTTTTAGAGGTCGATCGCAATAAAGCGAAAGCACAAGGGATCACCTTGAGCAATATCTTCTTAACCCTGCAAGCGCAGTTAGGCTCGCTCTATGTGAACGACTTTAATCAGTTTAGCCGCACTTATCAGGTCACCATTCAAGCTGAGGCACAATTCCGTGCTGAACCTGCTGATTTACAGCATTACTATGTACGCAATAGTGAGGGGGATATGGTCCCTCTGACGACCATAGCCACGCTGAAGCCTATTCTTGGCCCTACCAGTATGAACCACTTCAATTTATATAGAAGTACCAGTATTACCGGCAGTGCTGCACCTGGTTATTCCAGTGGGGATGCCATTGCGGTCATGAAGGAGCTCTCTGCACAGCTGCCCAATGGCTATATTTTCGATTGGGCAGGGCAAACACGACAAGAAATTTTAGCGGGCGACCTCGCGCCGGTACTTTTCTCATTAGCGATTCTATTTGTGTTCTTGTTCTTGGTCGCGCAATACGAGAGTTGGACGATACCGTTTGCGGTCATAGCCGCTGTACCCTTGGCTATTTTTGGGGCCATGGCTACCTTGTTTACGGTGGGAATGACAAACAATATCTACGCCCAAGTCGGCTTTGTACTGCTAATAGGTATGTCGACTAAGACAGCTATCTTGATTGTTGAGTTTGCTATGGAGCAACGCAAGGCGGGGCAGAGTATCTTTGATGCCGCGCAGATAGCCGCATCGCAGCGCTTCAGAGCGGTCTTAATGACGGCCTTGTCTTTCGTCCTAGGTGTGTTACCGCTGGTGTTGGCCAGTGGCGCTGGGGCGGCAAGTCGTGTGTCTTTAGGTGTCACAGTGATGTCAGGCATGATTGCCGCAACTGTGTTTGGTACCTTGTTTGTACCCCTGTTTTACACCTATATTCAGCATATGCGCGAGGGTGTCAAGAGGCGACTCGGCATTAATAGCTAAAGTTTAAAGCAGTGCACTAAGAGCCGGGAATTTCCCGGCTTTTTATTGGTCGCGAGACAATGCACATTCTTATCAAGTTTTGTTATTATCGCCAGAAATAAGCATCAACGGGATCAGCACCATGTCAGGGCCGCGCCTATTCACTGAACAAGAAATAACTCATCATGCCTATGAAGTATTCTTGGAGCTTGCACCTGAGCACTTGTCCGAGCAGGATATCAACGATTTTAACGAGCATCGTGAGGCTCTGGGGTTTATAGAAGAAAGTGCGCCAAGTGAGCAATGGCAAGGGATTGTGGCGATGGAAATCGAGCCGGAGTTCTACAGCGAGGTGAGCATCGGGCTCGAGCTGGAGAATGAAGACTTGGTATTCGCACGGGTATTGATCAGCCGTGATAAAGATGCGCCATTTTGTCACGTTATTTGGAAAGAGTAAGCACTAACTATGCGTTTTATCGCTCTATTAATTGCTTGTTGGAGTGTAAGTTGTTGGGCCGTTGACCCATTTGAAGACTTTCATGAATACGGACAGTTGACGGATGCAGAAATCCACGAAATTCACCAAGGTGAAATGTTTTACGGTGATGCCGAGTTTGGCTTTATCGTGACTCGAGGTAACACCGATTCAACGAGCTTTAAGCTACGTAGCAATATTTACCAAGATTTTACCCATTGGCGCAATCAGTTCAAATTTGACTCTTTATACCGTCGTGATGTTGATGCTGAAACCGGCGAAGAAACTATTTCGGCGCAACGATTTTTTGGCTCTGCACAAACAAACTACAAAGTAGGCGAAAAAAACGCCTCGTTGTTCTTTTACGCCGATTACGAGGAAGATGAATTCAGTGGTTTGGAGTACAAGGCCACAGTGGCAACCGGCTATGGTAATCGTCTCTACAAAGGGGTGAAAAACACCGTCGACTTTGACATCGGCCCGGGTCTATATCGCTCTGAGGGCAAACCCGCTGAAGAAGGTGAAGAGCCGACTGAAAGTGAAACTGGGTATTTATTGCGCTTAGCTTTACAGTGGGAGCGTACGGTCTCTAAACGTACTCGTTTTAATCAGTTTATCAGTGCTGAGCAGTCACTCTCAGGGCTGAATTCGCGGCTAAAATCAGAAACTTCTTTGATTAGCCAAATTATGGGGCAGTTATCACTTAAATTTGCTTATTTATATCGTTATAACTCCAAACCGGAAGAAGATAAGCGCAATTTCGACTCAGAATTAAGCGCCACTTTCGTCTATAGTTTCAATTAATGTTAGCGCTGCGCTGACACAAAAAGGAATAGTATGTATCAACATAAGCAAACTGCTTGGGCCATTCTCATTATTTTATTGTGGGTGGGTGGCTTTTTGGGATTAGCCTTTTACCTGATGGAAGGGGATGGTCCGATGATGCTGTTTGCGGCCATTTTAGTGATACTGGCATTTTTATTTCATGGCTTAACAGTGCGTGTAGATGAACAGGGTGTGGAATGGTTCTTTGGCCCTGGTATCGCTAAAAAGCGACTCGCATTTGATGAGATTAAATCGGTTGCTGTTGTCAGTAACTCGTTTCGTCATGGGGTGGGCATTCGCATTACTCATGATGGCTGGGTATACAATGCCAGTGGCTTTGCTGCTGTAGCCATCGAGCTGCATGACGGCACATTTTATCGCGTTGGCAGTAATGACGCTGATAATCTGGCTAAGCACATTAGTGCTCACTTACCGGCTCAGGAACAAAGCTAAAAAAAGGCGCTTAAGCGCCTTTTTTTAAAGAGTCACAGACAACTATTCGTGGTCGTGATCACATCCCCCTTCGCCGTGAACATGGCCATGGGCTAATTCATCAGCGGTGGCATCGCGTACATCTACAATTTCCACATCAAATTTTAGGTGGACACCTGCAAGTGGATGGTTACCGTCAACGATCACATCTTCACCTTGAATATCGACGATAATAACTGTTTGCTCACCGTCATCAGTGGTGGCGCGGAACTGCATGCCTACTTCAATATCCATACCATCGAACATTGATTTAGGTACAGCCTGCATCAATTGCTCATGACGCTCACCATAGCCATCTTCTGGCGCGATTTCGACACTCAGGGTATCACCTGCTTGTTTACCAATTAGCGCATTCTCTAAGCCCGGGATCAAAAAGCCAGTGCCAACGATAAAGACTAATGGCTCACCATCAAAGGTATTGTCGATGGTGTTATCGGCTTTGTCGACTACGCTGTAGTGCATAGTTACGACTTTCTTCTCGGCTATATTCATAACGTTTCCCAATTATTCTTCAGTGAGTGAGTAAGGGAGTGGCTCAATACTGAACATCACCTCAGGTGCGTGTTTTGCACGAAGTTGACTGTCGAGTTCAAGATCGTTTGGCAACACTGCCAAGCCATAAAGTCTGCCTTGATCAACCGCTTGTGCTATCAAGGTGCCACCGCGACGCCAATTGTCACCGACCTGACGTTCTAAATCCACTGGCTGTACTTGACCCTCTGTGAGCGGTGGCGCTAGTTTGCTGTCTGCTTGCGCAGAGAGTACGAACATCGCGCGTTTGTTTTTACCTAGGTACTTCATGCGCGCGACAGTCTCTTGACCAGTGTAGCAGCCTTTACTAAAACTGATGCCGCCAAGCGCATGTAAATTAACCATTTGCGGGACGTATTCATCAATTGCGGCAGCACATAAGCTGGGCTCTGCGGCCTTAATTTGCGCGCACAAAAAAGCCTCGCTTGAGTGCGCGGGTGCTAAGGTGTCGGCATCGGCTACAACAAGGTAACGGTCATCGGCAAGAGTGAGCACCAACCCTTCAGGTAGGTTGGTCGCGGGATTATCAAGGTTGACTCCTAAGTGCGCACCTAGAGCTTGTTTGTCACCTAACACGCCAGATACCTGTTGCGTCATAGAGGTGATTTCAACTTGGCTAAATACCGCATATTTCTTTAGCTCTCGCAGCGCTGCTTCGGCCTCATCGGCGCTACAAATTAATAAATAGCCTTGCTGATAAGCTGCGATGCGAAAGCAGGCCCATAGCTTTCCTTTTGCGCTGCATTGCCCTGCCCACAGCCAAGTGTTTGGCTCAACAAGGTTGATATCTTGTGTGAGTTGTCCTTGCAGGTAAGATTTAGCATCAACACCACTAACGTAGATCGCAACATAATCTGTTGCGTAAACAGTAAATGCAGACATACACGACTCCTTAGGTACGCAAGCTAATGACAAGCGCAAGTGTATCGTAAGCGTCGCAGTGATGACACCCGATAGACGCAAAATAGCTGTGAGTAGCAACAGTTTTTGCTAAACTGCGGCGCAGTAAACCATAAAGAGGTAAACCATGGCGAAGTTAGACAGTAAAGCACGCTTACGTTGGGCGTGTCGCAGAGGCATGCTTGAGCTTGATGTGTTGTTTATGCCCTTTGTTGAAGAGGCGTACGACTCCCTTAATGATGATGACAAGGCGACGTTTCAACGCTTGTTGGCGGCTGATGATCCCGATTTATTTGCTTGGTTTATGGGTCATGAGCAATGTGAAGACGCAGAACTTGCGCGTATGGTTAAAATCATTCTAGACCGCGTACGTGTATAGAGGTGTATTTTCTGCCAATACGGCGAATCACCGGCCATTGTTGGGGCTAGTCGGGCTTATCTACATAATACTCGTGTTTAGTCAGCCGCAATGGTTATGGGCTTTGCTATGTGCAATTGTGCTCATGATCGCGAGTTGGCATGGCTGGCGGGTATATAAGCGTTGCTGGCCGCGCTATGGCATTATTACTATTGATAATCAGCAAGTAGAATTACATGGCCAAGGCATTGAACTCAGTGGCAAGCTATTAAAGGGAACTAAGGTATTCAATGGCCTAGTATGGCTGCATTTGCAAAGTACCTACACCGGCGCCAAGCGGCACGTGTTTATAGCGGATAAGGCGATGGCGCCCGAGCAGTTTCGTGACTTCGCTCGGGCTGTTAACGAAAACCTTAACGACCCAGTGTCGCAGGATTAAGCTCGGTGATATGGCTGTGTGGTAAACGTTCTGGGTAGTCCAAGGTGTAGTGTAGGCCTCGGCTTTCTTTGCGCGCTAAGGCACTGTGGATAATAAGCTCGGCAACTTGGACGAGGTTACGTAGCTCCAATAAGTTATTGCATACTCGGAAATTCGCATAATACTCATGGATCTCTTGTTGCAATAACTCTACTCGACGCAGTGCACGCTCAAGGCGTTTGGTCGAGCGCACAATGCCGACGTAATCCCACATAAATAGCCTGAGCTCATGCCAGTTATGGGTAATGACGACCTCTTCATCGGAGTTAGTGACCCGGCTTTCGTCCCAATCGGGCAGGGTGCTAGGCTCTGCGGGTAACCCCAATTTTGCGACAATGTCTTTGGCTGCAGCTTGGGCAAAGACAATACACTCCAACAACGAGTTGCTAGCCATGCGATTCGCTCCATGCAGACCCGTGTAGGCGACCTCGCCAATGGCATAGAGGTTGTCCAAGTCGGTTTTGCCGTTAAAATCGGTCATCACGCCGCCACAGGTGTAGTGCGCTGCAGGGACTACCGGAATGGGTTCTTTGGTGATATCGATTCCCACACTTAGGCACTTGGCGTAAATGGTGGGGAAGTGCTCGATGATAAATTCTTTATCACGATGAGAGATGTCTAAATAGACGCAATCAGCCCCTAAACGCTTCATTTCAAAATCAATGGCTCTGGCTACGACATCGCGAGGGGCTAGCTCGGCGCGCTCGTCAAATTCCGGCATAAAGCGTGTACCATCTGGGCGCAATAAATAAGCCCCCTCACCGCGCATTGCTTCGGTAATTAAAAAGTTCTGTAATTTTGGATGGTACAAGCTTGTGGGATGAAACTGGTTAAACTCCATGTTAGCCACTCGGCAGCCTGCTCGCCACGCCATGGCAATGCCATCGCCACTGGCAACATCAGGATTCGAGGTATACAAATACACCTTACTGGCGCCGCCGGTGGCCAAAGCAATAAAGCGAGCGCTGAGAATTTCTACTTGCTCTTTGGCACGGTTATAAACATACACGCCATGACAATGTTTGCCGTCGCGCCCAAGCTTGGCGTCGGTAATAAGGTCGATGGCGTTGTAATTCTCTAGCAAGGTAATATTAGGGTGTGCTTGCACCCGCTCAATCAGCGTTGTTTGCACTGCTTTACCAGTGGCATCGGCAGCGTGCAGAATACGACGATGGCTGTGTCCGCCTTCACGAGTTAAATGGTAACGCTCATGACCTTTGTCATCGGTTTCCATATCAAAAGGGACACCTTGCTCTATTAGCCAACGCATACAAGCCTTCGCATTCGATGCTGTGTAATGCACGGCCTCACGATCGCACAGCCCAGCACCCGCTTCTAAGGTGTCTTCAACGTGCGACTCAATGCTGTCGTTTTGCTTGTCGAAAACGGCAGCAATACCGCCTTGGGCATATAAAGTCGACCCTTCTCGCAGTGCACCTTTACTAATAACCGTAACTTGGCAATGGTTGGCAAGTGACAAGGCCAGTGATAAACCAGCGGCACCGCTACCTATGACGGTAACGTCGCTGTGATGTTGTTTGTTTGGGTTCATGTTATAATGTGGCTTGAGGTTTTTATACCTACGTGGCTCTATATGTATCATATTTACGGGTGTCACACGACTTTAGTTGCTTGCCAATGCAAAAATATTTGCCTAAGCGCGAACTTTTTCATTTTACTCAGGTCAGACACAGTGTATTTGGTAGCAAAGATGCAGCAAGAAAAGCACGACAACGCAGAGGAGTACCGGCTCGAATGAGCGAGCAGGATTTGGATTTAGCGCTGGTAAGAAAGGTTCAACAAGGAGATAAAAATGCTTATAACCTGTTGGTCACCAAATATCAGAATAAGGTTGCAGGATTGATTTCTCGTTACGTTGCCAATCAAGGCGATGTTGCAGATGTAGCTCAGGAGGCGTTTATTAAAGCCTACCGGGCCCTGCCTAACTTTCGGGGCGACAGTGCGTTTTATACTTGGTTATACCGTATCGCGGTGAACTGTGCGAAAAATTACTTAGTAGCACAGGGTCGTCGGCCGCCTGCGAATGATGTAGATGCAGATGAAGCAGAGTTTTACGAGGGCGCTGATTTATTGCGCTCAAATTCAACGCCCGAGAATTTGCTTCTGAGTGACGAAGTCAGAGACGTTATTTTTGCAACCATAGATAAGCTACCAGAAGATTTAAAAACAGCCATCACTCTGCGGGAGCTAGAGGGGATGAGCTACGAGGAAATCGCTGCGGTGATGGATTGCCCTGTGGGTACGGTACGTTCGCGTATATTCCGTGCCCGAGAAGCGATAGATAATAAGTTAACTCCGTTAATAGGTGAGTCTTAATATGACTAAAGCAAAGTGTAGTGAGCAGGATAAGGCGTTTGTCTCTGCTTTGGTTGACAACGAAGTGTCTTTGGACGATGTCCAAACTGACGATATTGATTCGCAAACCTTAGCCCGCTACAGCCTAATTGGCGACGCGATGCGCTCAGAGACCGCGCCTTCAATTCAATTAGATATTGCCGCTTCGGTTGCTAAGCAAATAGAAAACGAACCTGTCCATGCTGAATTCGGCCAACAACAAGCACAACAACAGCCGGCCGCATCACAGCAAAGCGCTCAGGTTATATCTGGTGGATGGTGGCGTGGTATCGCCCAAACAGCGATTGCCGCAAGTGTTGCTGTGGTTGCTGTAGTGGGTGTGCAACAATATGGCACTTCTGGTTCAGAGCAAAGCGACTTGCCACCATTGCAATCGCAGCCATTTTTAGGTTCCGCATCGCCGGTAAGTTATTCTTCGGAGCCGGCGCTTGATAACGCCGAGCGTGGTTTAAGAGATTTGCAGAAGCAGCGTATTGGTGCGCTTGTTATGGAGCACCAGCGACAAACCCGTGAAGCGGCGCGCATCGCTGCTAACGACGAGTCACAAAGTAAAAAGGACCAGTAACGAGTAATGAAGTACCTGTATGTTGCGCTTTTTAGTCTGTGGCTGACTCCTGCGTTGGCCATGTCCGAGATGACCGCTAAACAGTGGTTGGATAACATGGCTACGGCCGTTAAGCAGCGCAACTTTGTTGCTTCTTTCGTGGTCGTCAAAGACCGTGCCATGGAGCCTTATCGTTGGAGCCATGGTATTTATCAAGAGCAGGAGTTAGAGCTTCTTACGCTGTTAAATGGCGCCGGCTTGGAAATGGTGCGAGTTGATGATCAGGTCACCTATTACGAGCCGCAAAATCAGCCATATTCAATCGCTACTAATACCATCGCTGGGCCTATTCCCGAAGTCTTATTTAGCGATATTGATAAGTTGCAAAGCAACTACCGCTTTGTGCTTGGAAATAAAGGACGTATCGCTGGGCGACCGGCACAGCAAATTCGCATCGAGGCAAAAGACCAAGATAAGTACAACTACTGGTTGTGGTTGGATACTGAGACCTCGTTATTGCTCAAATCCGCTTATGTGAATCACAGTGGTGAGTTGCTAGAGCAGTTACAGTTAAGCCATATCAGTGTGACCGAGCAACCCGCTCCGGAGCTGGTGGAAATCAGTCAACGTGAATTTCCCACGCCGCTGCCGAAACTAGATGGGCAAAGCGGTGAAAGTAGCTGGAGTATCGGATGGCTGCCGCAAGGATTTGAACTGCTTAAAGCCGACCGCCATAAACTGAACATGAATAATGAGCTGGCCGACTACTACCTTTATTCTGACGGCTTAGTTGATGTCTCGGTGTTTGTGCAGCGGCCTCTAGCTAGTCAGCGTCCTAGCGGTGCACTGACCTCGGGAGCAACTACCGTGTATATTCATAATGCCGGAGCTTACGATGTTTCGGTGATAGGAAATATCCCGACGGCAACCGCGAAAAACATTGCCGAATCCGTCCAGCGTCCTCTGTAGATTATGATTGAGCAAACCCTAACGGTGGTATCAGTGAAAGGGGATACCGCCTTTTTAAAAAGCGAACAAAAGCCAGCTTGTGCAGGGTGCAACGGTAAATGTGGCGCGCAAATCTTTGCCAAGTTATTCAAAACCGACAAAAAGACCTTCCCGTATCAATTTTCTGAACCTGTCGTTGTGGGGCAAAAAGTGAAGTTAGCCTTGGATGACTCCCACATTGTCAGTAGTTCGTTTGTTGTTTATATCTGGCCATTGTTGGCGGCATTGGTAAGCGCCGTGCTTGTACAAAGTGTTTTAGGCTTAGGCGAACTGGCACAAATTGGCACTGCTGTGGTGGCCGGTTTCGTTGGCTTTGTCATGGCAAAACAACGTCTTGCGCAGGTTGTTCATGATGTAAAAGTATTAAAAATTTACCCTTTGAGCCTACCTATTTCGCAAAGAGTTGGTGATTAGCGTCAATTAAAGGTAAAATCGGGCCTTTATTTACACGAGCTCAAGTTTAAGAAGTCAGAATCCAATTTATGAAGCATATCCGTAACTTTTCGATTATCGCCCATATCGACCATGGTAAATCGACCCTTTCCGATCGTTTGATCCAAGTATGTGGCGGGTTAACCGACCGCGAAATGCAGCAGCAAGTTCTGGATTCAATGGACCTCGAGCGTGAGCGTGGTATTACCATCAAAGCGCAAAGTGTAACCTTGAATTACACCGCCAAAGACGGTGAAACTTATCAGCTTAATTTTATCGACACCCCAGGGCACGTTGACTTCTCCTATGAAGTATCGCGTTCTCTTGCGGCCTGTGAAGGCGCGTTGCTTGTTGTTGATGCTGGCCAAGGTGTCGAAGCACAAACCTTAGCCAACTGTTACACTGCCATTGAAATGGACTTAGAAGTGGTGCCTATTCTTAATAAAATAGACCTACCACAAGCAGATCCACTGCGTGTTGCCGAAGAAATAGAGGACATTGTCGGGATTGATGCCACTGATGCCGTGCAGTGCAGTGCAAAAACAGGAATTGGTATCGACGATGTGCTAGAGCGTATCGTTCGCGATATCCCGCCACCGCAGGGCGACACCGACGGGCCTCTTAAAGCACTTATTGTTGACTCTTGGTTTGACCCTTATCAAGGCGTTGTGTCTTTGGTGCGCATTGTTCAAGGCGAGCTGAAAACGGGCGACAAGATTAAAATCATGTCGAACGAGCAAGTTCACATTGCTGACAAGGTGGGTATCTTTACCCCTAAACAAACTAATACTGGCACACTGAAAACGGGCGAAGTAGGCTTTGTAATCGCCGGTATTAAAGAAATCCATGGTGCGCCAGTCGGTGATACGATTACCTTGGCGAAAAACTCAGCACAAGAGCGTTTACCCGGCTTCCAGCGCGTTAAGCCACAGGTATATGCAGGCATGTTCCCGATCTCTTCGGATCAATACGAGGCATTTCGTGATGCTCTTGATAAGCTCAGTCTCAATGATGCATCGCTATTCTTCGAACCGGAGAACTCAACCGCATTAGGTTTTGGTTTCCGTTGTGGCTTCTTGGGCATGTTGCACATGGAAATCATCCAAGAACGCTTAGAGCGTGAATATGATATTGACCTCATTACAACCGCGCCTACGGTAATCTATGAGGTTGAGACCAAAGACGGCACGATTCAGATTGATAACCCATCTCAGTTGCCTGCTGTAAACGATATTCTTGAAATTCGCGAGCCTATTGTTGAGGCCAATATTCTTGTGCCACAAGAATACTTAGGCAGCGTTATTACTTTGTGTGTTGATAAGCGCGGCGTGCAAACGCGTATGAATTATCATGGTAACCAAGTGGCTATTACATACGAGCTGCCGATGGCTGAAGTGGTGATGGATTTCTTCGATAAGCTGAAGTCGACCAGCCGTGGTTTTGCCTCTCTGGATTATAACTTCAAAGAATTCCGTACCTCAGACATGGTGCGGGTCGATATTCTTATTAACGGCGACCGTGTTGATGCCCTAGCGATGATTTGTCACCGCGATAATGCTCAAGGGCGAGGCCGTGAGCTTGCAGAAGCACTGCGCGAACTTATCCCAAGGCAGATGTTTGATATCGCAATTCAAGCGGCTATTGGCAATCACGTTATTGCCCGCTCAACAGTTAAGCAGTTGCGTAAAAACGTAATCGCTAAATGTTATGGTGGCGACGTGAGCCGTAAGAAAAAGCTCTTGCAGAAGCAAAAAGAAGGTAAAAAGCGTATGAAGCAGCTTGGTAATGTGGAAGTGCCACAAGATGCCTTCTTAGCAATTTTAAAAGTTGGCAAATAATAACAAAAGGAAATGCCTCTGATGGCCGGATATTTCTCCATATTTTTGGTGTTATTAACCCTTGGCTCTGGGTTAATTTGGTTGGTTGACCATCTTGTATATGCACCTAAACGTAAAGAGCGTATAGCCCTAGCTGAAGGGGCGGCAGGTAAAGAACTTGATGAAGAGTTGAAGCAAGAAATCGCACCTGAGCCTGTGCTTACCGAGCATGCTAAGTCGATTTTCCCGATGATCGCTATCATTACGGTGTTTCGCTCTTTCATTTTTGAACCCTTCCAAATTCCATCGGGGTCAATGATGCCGACCCTTTTGGTGGGGGACTTTATCCTCGTACAGAAATACTCCTACGGCGTTAAAGACCCGGTCTGGCGCAGTGAACTTATTGAGACCGGCAAGCCGGAGCGCGGAGATATTGCGGTATTTAAGTTTCCACCAGATCCTAAGTTAGACTTTATTAAACGTGTCATTGGGCTGCCTGGCGATGCCATTGTGTATCGCAATAAGCAGCTGTATATCAAACCAAATTGCGCCGAGGGTGAACGTACTCAAGGTGCATTGCAATGTGGCGAATATAATAAAATTGCGCTAGAGATCATCAATAAAGATGAGTTCTCGCTCAGAGGACAATCGCTGGTGCGGCTGCAAGAAAGTTTGGGTGAAGTTGAGCATGACATTCTGATTAATCCAACTTTGCCAGAATTTAAGAGCAAATATTATCGCCAGCAGGGATCAAAAATTGATGAATGGATTGTTCCCGAAGGCCATTATTTTATGATGGGTGACAATCGCGATAACAGTCAAGATGGACGCGCTTGGGGGTTTGTACCTGAGGCTAACCTTGTAGGTAAGGCCGTGTTTATTTGGATGAGTTTTGAATTTGAACATGAACCAGATAGCGCGCTTCCAAGTTGGGTTCCAACCGGCGTACGATTCGAACGCCTAGGTAATATTCAGTAACAATGAAGAAAAACGTAGCAGAACTTTATAAAAAAATTGGTTATACCTTTAGTGAGCAAAACTTACTAGAGCAAGCCCTTACACACCGCAGCCATAAAGGCCAGCATAACGAGCGCCTGGAGTTCTTAGGTGACTCTATCCTCAGCTTTGTTATTGCCGATGCGTTGTACCACAAGTTCCCCAAAGCGCGAGAGGGCGATTTAAGCCGTATGCGCTCGACCTTGGTTCGTGGGCAAACACTTGCCGAATTTGGCGTTGAATTTGAATTGGGTGATTACCTGCGCTTGGGACCCGGTGAGCTAAAAAGCGGCGGTTATCGCCGTGAGTCTACACTAGCTGATGCGGTAGAAGCGATCATCGGTGCGGTGTTCTTAGACTCCGATATCGATACCTGCCGTGACCTAGTGCTAAGCTGGTATGCCACTCGCCTTGAGTCAATTTCCCCAGGAATGAATCAAAAAGATCCAAAAACTCTACTGCAAGAGTTTTTACAGGCGCGCAAACTCCCCTTGCCGGGCTACACTGTGATTGATACGAAAGGTCAAGCGCACAATCAAACATTCACGGTTGAATGTATTGTTGAAGGCATGGACAGCATTATTTCTGTAGGCAGTTCACGCCGTAAAGCAGAGCAAAAAGCGGCGGAAAAAGCCTTAAAGATGTTAAAGAATGACAGCTGATATGCAAACAACTACCCATTGCGGTATGGTCGCCATTGTTGGCCGCCCCAATGTAGGAAAATCGACCTTGCTTAATAAAATTGTTGAGCAAAAGGTCAGTATTACCTCGCGTAAGCCACAGACCACGCGCCATCGCATTATGGGTATCCACACCGAAGATAATTACCAAACTGTTTACGTTGACACACCTGGCTTACACGTAGAGGAAAAACGTGCTATCAACCGGCTAATGAACCGCGCAGCATCAAGCTCAATTGGTGATGTTGAATTGGTGATTTTCGTTGTTGAGGGGACGCATTGGACTGATGATGATGAAATGGTACTCAGCAAAGTCAGTGGCGGCAAAACACCGGTGTTGGTCGTGATCAATAAGACCGATCAAGTGAAAGACAATAACCTGATTTTGCCGCACATTAAGTGGCTCAGTGAGAAAGGCGATTTTGCTGGCATTATTCCAGTATCGGCAAAACACAACCGCAATCTTGATTTGATCAAAAAAGAGGTACGCGCTCGCTTGCCAGAAAGTGAGTTCTACTTTCCAGAAGATTATATTACCGATCGCTCAATGCGGTTTTTAGCGGCTGAAGTAGTGCGTGAAAAGCTGATGCGCTTTATGGGTGATGAGCTGCCTTACTCGGTTACTGTAGAGATTGAACAGTTTAAGTGGCAAGACAATGGTGTATGGCATATAAATGCACTGATCCTTGTTGAGCGTGAAACGCAAAAACGTATGGTGATCGGTAACAAAGGTGAAAAGTTAAAAACTATCGGCCGAGAAGCACGTAAAGACCTTGAGCATATGCTCGATAATAAAGTGTTTTTAGAGCTTTGGGTGAAGGTCAAATCAGGTTGGGCAGATGACGAGAGAGCACTGCGCAGCTTAGGTTATGGCGAAGATTAAACGCCGATGGAAGCCGGTTTTGACCGTGCCTTTTTACTTCATCGTCGAGCCATTAGTGACTCGCAGTGGCTCGCTGATTTTTTAGTACAACACCGTGGTATGATGCGCATGATAGTGCGTCTCAGTGGTAAACACGCCGTAAAACATAAGGCTCAGTTACAGCCTTTCCAACCTTTGCTCATACGCTATCAAGGCGGCGGCGATCTTAAGTATTTGCAGCATTTCGAACTATCAGGCTCACAGCCCGCTTTGATTGGTGACAAACTATATTGTGGTTTTTACATGAACGAGTTGGCCGTGCGTATCGTACCTTTGAACGAGCCGCTGGAGCAGGTGTACGACCTTTATCAAGCACAGCTCAAGGCCCTAGCGGCTACTAACCACATGGCAGCGAGCTTACGCCATTACGAACTCACTTTATTGGAAAGCTTGGGTTATGGTGTTGATTTTGAATACGATAATATCGGTAAAGAAATCAGCGCTGATTGTCATTATGACTACTATCCAGAGCAAGGGTGGGTGATGCAACAACAGCCTAAATATGGCTATGGTTTTAGCGGTAAGCAAGTGCTTGCAATGGCTGCGCGTGAGTTTACAGATCCTGAAATTCAACAGGCGGCGAAGCATTTTTGTCGCTTTCTACTTAAACCCTTGCTAGGCAATAAGCCATTGAAAAGCAGAGAGTTATTTAAATCAAGGTAAGGCAGCAATGAAAGAAATTCTATTAGGCATTAACGTTGATCATATCGCCACCTTGCGCCAGGCGCGCGGCACTCGTTACCCTGACCCTGCCCATGGCGCAGCAATCGCTGAGCATGCGGGCGCTGATGGTATTACTATCCATCTGCGCGAAGACCGTCGTCATATCCAAGACCGCGATGTGTATGTGATGAAAGACACCATTCAAACCCGTATGAACTTAGAAATGGCGGTGACTGAACAGATGCTGGCCATTGCCCTTGAGGTACAACCCGCGTTTGTATGCCTAGTACCAGAAAAGCGTGAGGAGCTCACCACCGAAGGGGGGCTTGATGTGGTCGGTCAATTCGATAAAGTTGCCGACGCGGTTAAACGACTCACAGCTGCAGGTATCAAAGTCAGTCTATTTATTGATGCCGATAAAGCGCAAATTGATGCCAGTGTGAAAGCGGCGGCACCCTATATTGAAATTCACACCGGAGCCTATGCCGATGCCGAGAATGACCAGCAACAAGCGAAGGAACTAGAAATTATTCGTGAAGGTGTGCGTTATGCTCATAATCAAGGGCTCATCGTCAATGCGGGACATGGCTTGCACTATCATAATGTGAAGCCAATTGCCGCGATGGAAGAAATCTATGAGCTTAATATTGGTCACGCCGTTATTGCTCGTGCGGCCATTGATGGCATGGAAAAAGCGGTTCGTGACATGAAGCGCTTGATGTTAGAAGCGCGGGCGTAATTAGACCCTAAGCACTGGCGCCGCCCAGTTCGGTGGTATGAGTGCTTTGCAGTAGCTGAAGTAAACATAACATGCGCAGCGCCTCAACCGATCTCGATAACAGGGCACCTGTTTGGCTGGCGCTGTCGGAATTGTTTTTAGATACCGCAGTGAGTGATCACTATGATGCTATCGCCCGGTGCTGTGCGCACTCACCTTACAGCCTCAATGAACTTGCCTTTATTTTACATTATGAAGTTGCCCCAGTGCTGTGGCGAAACTTATTATCACCTGCTGGGCACTGGAGTGGTTTTGATGAGCAGTGGCTTATCAGCGCAGTCAAAGCGCATGTACTTAGCGCACGCACACCGCTAAGGCGGGCGTTACTGTATCTGTATTCGCTTTGTTATCGTCGCTATCTGCACCATCATTGGCAGGCATTAGTACCAAGGATAAAGCACTGGCGACAAGTGCAAGGCAATGCTTAATGCACTGCCTTCACGTATCAGCACAGTTAAGATGAGCTGCTTTTCTCTAAACCGGCGTCAGCCATCAAATTGCTTAACTCGTCTTGTAGCTCTAACAGCTCGGGCTCAATATCATTAATGCTGGCTTTTTCTTTCATTGCGGTTTCAATCAGCTCGGCGAGTTTTTTCAGCTTAGGCACACCGGTATAGCAACAAGCACCATGAAACTTGTGGATTATCGACAGCAAACGTTCATGGTCACCTTTTGCCATCGCCTCTTCGATAAGGTTCAGTGTTTCAGGAATACTTAATAGCAACATATTCAGCATCTCTTGGGCCAAATCTTCCTTGCCACCGGCACGTTGCAATGCCAGCTCCCAATTTAAACTGTCGCTGATAAAGGGGGGCTCGCTTAGTGGCGGTTTAGCACTGACGCGCTCACGAGCAAGCTTGTCATTGGGGGCATAATGCAATAGAGCATCGCTGAGCATATCCTCATCTAACGGCTTAGTAAGGTAACTGGCAAAGCCGACATGTTTTAACTGCTCCTTTTCACCATCTAAGGCATGGGCAGTGACCGCTATAATCGGGGTATCTTCATTCAGAGATGACTCTAAGATTAGTTTACACGCGGTAATGCCATCCATAATCGGCATTTGAATGTCCATAAAAATTAAGTCGTAACGATGGCTTTTACATACTTCGACCGCTTGCGCGCCGTTATGTGCGGTATCTAGACTCTCCACTTGTTCTTCGAGTAAGGCACAGATCAGTTTTAGGTTGGCATCATTGTCATCGACCACCAAGGCTTTGAGCGGCAAACGGGTCGTATGATGGTCGTGAGTATGAATAGTTGGGTGATCCAAGCGAAATGGCGCGGCCAACATTTCGCAAAATTTGCGATGGTTAATTGGCTTACTAAGACACCCATCGGCTCCACTGCCAACGAGTGCCTCACGCATATTATGCGACACTGTGTTGAGTAACAGGTAGAGGTAGTCACTGCATTGACGAGCAATGGCAATGAGCTGCTTCATTCTGGCCATGGACTCTGCGCCGCCGGGGTCACCAAGCACGCAGATATCGTAGTTGAATGCGTTACTAGCAGCCTGCTCGAGCTCTTCTATGGTGCGGCACCCGGTTAAATGCACGCCCCAAGCCGCCAAAATACTGCTGGTTGCCATATAACTGTGTTCGTTCTGCTCGAAATACAGCACCCGCTTATTGACCAACGAAGCACAAGGCAGGTCAAGTTCAAAGTGATGTTCAGGTACTTTGAACACGGCGTTGAAGGTAAAACAGGTGCCCTTGCCAGGAGCCGAGTTCAGAGTGATGCGACCGCCCATAGCCTCGACTAAATGTTTGGTAATGATAAGGCCGAGGCCTGTGCCGCCAAATTTTCGGGTAATGGAAGAATCGGCCTGAGCAAAGGGCGTAAACAAAGTGTCTTGCTTGTCCATGGCAATGCCCACACCCGTATCCTTAACAGATATTAACAATGAGACACGTTCGTCGTTCAACAACCGGCTACTAATATCAATATTGACTTCGCCGTGTTCGGTAAATTTAATGGCATTACTGACTAAGTTAGTCAGTATTTGCCGAAAGCGTGTGGGGTCGCCAACAAGGTGATCGGGCACGTTTGGGTTTACGTGAATAGACAATTCCAGATTCTTCTCATGAGCGCCGGGGGCTAATAAGGTGAGCACTTCATTAACGGCATCACGGATTTGGAATTGAATGCTTTCTAGTTCCATGGCGCCAGCTTCAAGCTTAGAAAAATCGAGAATGTCACTGATGATTGTCAACAGGCTATTCGCTGAGAGCTCAATGGTATCGAGGTAATCTTTTTGGTTTTTATTCAGTGGAGTTTTATAAAGCTGGCGGGCAAACCCGATGACTCCGTTCAGTGGGGTGCGCAGTTCATGACTCATTTTCGCTAAGAAGTCTGATTTAACTTGGTTGGCAGCCAATGCATCACGCTTGGCGATATTGAGCTGGATGTTTTGCATCTCATACTGCTCGAGGGTTTCTTGATAATCAGCAGTGGCTTGGTCAATATGACGCTGCATCTCATCCTTTTCTTCGGCCATATGCTGGTTAATATGCAGTAACCCTTGGCGTAGCTGTTCGAGCTCGCCCTGCATTGGCTTTTGAATATTGTCGGCCTCTTTCCCATGAGCGACTTCTTGAGTTGCTTGAACTAAACGCGACAGTGGCTGAGTGATCATACGGCTCAAACGAATCGATATCACCACGGCAAAGCCAATGGCTAGCAGAATGACCGCAGCACTGATCAGCACCGCCTTTTGCTGCTCGACTACCGCAACTTGGCGATTGAATTGCACCATGACAATGCCATTAGTTTTAAAAGGCTGATGACTCGGCGCATTGGGGTCAAGTATGCCATGGTAGATAACCAGGAAATCGCCTTCTCGGGTTGTTTTGCTACTGGTTTTATTATCAAGCGTCGGTACTTGGGTTAAACGCGCAAACTCACGGTGTAAATTGCTGGCCAACACCAGTTCATCGTTGCTATCGAAAATAGCAACGGACTTAATAAGAGGTGAGTGTTTGTTATGAATATGCCTGGCGATGCGCTCAAGTGCGCCTTGGTCGTTGTTCGCCAATGGGTTTTCCAGCGCTATACTTAAGGGCTCGATGATCGTATTACCTTGCTCGATAAGAAATTCATCCAGCTCAAGGTAGCGATTTATAGTAAAATAACCGCCAAGTAACAGACCAATCACCACAGTAGGCACCAAGGTCAGGATCAATACCGAGTCCCGCAGGCCTAATCGGTTCATAATCAACCATATTTTTTGTCTGTGATAGGTTTAGGTTATAGCTTTCACAGGCCTTTCGCAATGTTAATTAGGGTAGTCAATGGCGAAGTTCTTTAAGCCCACAAAAAAATCAGTCAGTCAGCGCTTTCGTACCTTGTCGATATCCGGGCTCGACCACCATGGTCGCGGTGTCGCCAAAGATAAAGGTAAAGTGATCTTTGTTGCCGGGGCGCTCGGATCGGAGCAAGTCAAAGCAGAAATACTCAGCGATAAAAAGAATTACGCTGAAGCACGCTGTGTGAAAGTATTAAGCCCCAGTGCTGAACGAGTGGAGCCAAAGTGCCAACACTACGAGCACTGTGGTGGTTGTAACTTGCAGCACCTCGAGGCAAGTGCACAGTTGGCTGAAAAACAAAAAGCGTTGGCGGCGTTATTTCATAAGTTCACTGGGCTCAGTTCATTGCCATGGCAGAGTCCCATTGATAGCTCACCTTGGCATTATCGTCGTAGTGCCCGGGTAAGCGTATATTGTGATAATAAGCAAGAGACCATCAAAGTCGGCTTTCGCCAGCAGGGGTCAAAACAGATCACTAATATTGTTACTTGCCCGGTGCTTGATGCAGGGTTTATGGGTGTCTTTGACTTCTTTCGTGATGTTATTGGTGCGCATCGTGCTTTGCGCTGTATTACCCATTTACAGTTGGTGAGTGCCAAAGAACATAATTTCATTGTTGTACGCCACACTAAAACAATAGCGCAAGCACTGCGCGAAGATATAAACGCGCAGGCGCAACAACACAACTGGCAACTTGTTTGGCAAAGTGAAACGCAGCAGAGCTTGCCTAGCACTTACTATGAGCTGGAAAATAGTCAGCTCCGCCTTGGCTTTGGACTGCAAAATTTCATTCAAGTAAATGCCGAGGTTAACGACAAAATGCTCACGCAAGCCATGTCATGGCTTAATTTAGCGGCGCATGAGCGGGTATTAGATTTGTTTTGTGGGGTGGGCAATTTCTCGTTGTTAGCGGCCATGCAAGCACAGCATGTTACGGGTGTCGAAGGAGTTGAATCGGCCGTCTCTCATGCGCGCGACAATGCTCAGCATAATGGCATTGATAACTGTGATTTTTATTGCAGTGACCTCACGCAGCCATTAGCGCAAGCACAGTGGTTTTCTAGTGAGCTTGATGTGTTGATCCTCGATCCATCTCGCACTGGTGCTGAAGCGGTGCTTGCGCAATTACCGTGCAATCAGTTTAAACGTATCTTGTACGTGTCGTGCGATCCCGTTACTCTGGCCAGAGACAGTAAAATTATACTCGCCAGCGGACACCAGCTAACTAAGCTTGGGATAATGAATATGTTTCCGCATACCGGGCATATTGAAACAATGGCCTTATTCGAACGGGGGTAGTTGCGGCCATGGTGGCAACCAGACAATCACACCGTACAGCACAGATAGAGAGCTTTGATACGGCGCTAAATCAACTAGCTCTGAGCGATGACAAACATGCGTTAGTTAAAGCGGCCGCCGACTATTGTGGTGAGCGCCAGTGCGCCGAGCATGACCGTCTTGCCTTAGAGATGGTAGAAATTTTGGCGCAGTTAAACCTGGACGCCAATTCATTGGCGACGGCCTACCTAACGCCCTATTTCCTTGCTGGTTGTATAGATATTGAAGACACTCGCAACACCTTCAACAAAGACGTGGGTCTGTTACTCAAAGGGGTGGAGCAAATGGCGACCATCAGCACCTTGGCTCATGCTGGCAGCGGCCAAGTGCAGGTGGATAAAATTCGCCGCATGCTGTTGGCAATGGTGGAAGATGTTCGCGCGGTGGTGATTAAACTCGCGCAGCAGGTTTGCTATTTGCGTGAAGTGAAAAATGCCGAAGAAGAAGAGCGCGTAATTGCTGCCAAAGAAACCGCAAATATCTTCGCCCCTCTTGCAAACCGTCTTGGTATTGGTCAGTTAAAGTGGGAGCTAGAAGATTTAGCTTTTCGCTATTTGCATCCACAAACCTACAAACGCATTGCTAAATTGCTTGAAGAGAAGCGCTTAGACCGTGAAGCGTATATGCGCGATATGGTCAAGCAGGTAGAAGACAAGCTTACCCAAGCGGGAATTCAGGCGCAGGTATATGGCCGCCCGAAGCACATTTTCAGTATTTTTAAGAAAATGAGCAAAAAGAACTACGAGTTTGATCAATTATTCGACATTCGTGCCATGCGCATCATCGTCGATGAAATTCAAGATTGTTACGGTGCCTTGGGTATCGTACACACCAGTTGGCGTCATTTACCCAAAGAGTTTGACGATTATGTTGCCACACCCAAACCGAACGGCTACCAATCCATTCATACCGTGGTCTTCGGGCCGGAAGGAAAAACCGTAGAAATTCAGATCCGTACCCAGCAAATGCATGAGGATGCGGAGCTAGGTGTGGCGGCACATTGGATGTATAAAGAAGGTGCACTGCCTGGTCGGGACTCGGGTTACGAGCAAAAAATTAATTGGTTGCAGAAGATTCTGCAGTGGCAAGAAGAAGTCGTGGATGGCACCGACCTAGCGGATGAATTGAAAAACCAGGTGGTCGAAGACCGGGTCTACGTGTTCACCCCGCGCGGCGATATTTTCGATTTACCCCATGGGGCAACCCCCTTGGATTTTGCCTATTACATTCATTCCAACGTTGGTCATCGTTGTGTTGGCGCTAAGGTATTTGGCAAAATTGTGCCTTTCACCTACCAGTTACAAACTGGTGATCAGGTCGAAATTCTTACCCAAAAAGAGCCCAATCCGAGCCGTGATTGGCTTAACCCTAGCTTAGGGTATATCCGCTCCTCACGAGCACGTTCGAAAATCCACCACTGGTTTAAGCAGCTAGATCGAGACAAAAACTTACAAGCTGGTAAGGATATTCTCGATGGCGAGCTGCAAAAGCTCGATATTCACTACAAAGACCTCGAGCCGGCGATTAAGCGTTTTAATTTCTCAGCTCTTGATGACCTCCTGGTCGCTATTGGCGCGGGCGATGTGCGTCTAAATCAGCTGCTTAACTTTGTGCAAAACAAAGGTGAAAGCGAACCACAAATCAAGTTCAAGCCGCACCGAGGTAATCACAAAGGCGATAAAAATGGCATCGTGGTTGATGGCGTTGGCTCGCTGATGAGCCATATGGCAGGTTGCTGTGAGCCGGTGCCAGGCGATAGCATTTGTGGCTATATTACTCAGGGTCGAGGCATCGCGGTGCATCGCAGTGACTGTGAGCAATTTGCGCAGCTACAAGAGCGTCACCCCGAGCGCATTGTTGAGGTCAGTTGGTCGCAAAAAACCAGCCAAGACTTTGCTCTGTCAATTAAGGTCGAGGCCAACGATCGCCAAGGGTTAATTCGCGATATCAGCGCGGTGCTCGCCAATGAGAAGGTCAATGTGATGAGCATGAATGTGAATACTATTGATGAGAAGCAACTGGCGATATTTTCGATGAAGATCGCGGTCTCAGACCTAAGCAGCACCAATCGACTGCTAACGAAGTTACTGCAAATTGATGGCGTGTACGATGCCAACCGAGTTGGAGCTAGCTAATGGGCTCTGTTGATGAACTATTGGCGATTATGGCCAAGCTGCGCTGTCCTGAGTCGGGTTGCGAATGGGATTTGGGGCAAGATTTTCACACCATAGTGCCGCACACTCTTGAGGAAGCCTATGAGGTCGCCGACACCATAGAGCGTGGTGATTTTACTGCCCTTAAAGCCGAGCTTGGCGACCTGCTATTTCAGGTGATTTTTTATGCGCAACTGGGAAAAGAACAGCAGCTGTTTGATTTTGAAGACATCGTCAGTGGTTTAAATCGTAAGCTCAAGCAGCGTCATGGTCATATTTTTGCCGATGAAGCCGAGCCCGGAAATTGGGAGCAGCGCAAGCATCAGCAGCGCCAAGCGCAAGGGCAAAAGCAGCTTCTAGACGATATTCCTAGCAATCTTCCAGCGCTCAGTGCGGCTCACAAAATTCAAAAGCGGGTCGCCAGTGTGGGCTTTGATTGGCCCTGCATTAGCGGCGCTTTGGATAAGGTGAATGAAGAGGTCGAGGAAGTGCGTGAGGCCATCAACATTGATCCACACAGCGATCACAGTGCTGAAGAAATTGGTGACTTGCTGTTTGCCACCGTTAATGTCGCTCGCCATCTTGGTCGTGACCCTGAGCAGTTACTGCGCCAAGCCAATCGCAAATTCACTAAGCGATTCAACCAAGTGGAAGTACACATCAATGAGCAGCAGCACTGCCTTAAGGACGCCTCATTAGCGCAAATGGAAGCAGCGTGGCAAAAGGTCAAATCACAAGAGTAAGGCCGCACCCGTAGGCCAATTTAAACTGGATTGGCGCAGGTGGCTTTGCTATACTATCGCCCCGTCTTGATTCTATTTAATCCATTTCCTGATATCTTAGGGTTCGCATGAGTACAAAATTTATCTTCGTTACGGGCGGGGTGGTTTCCTCGTTGGGTAAAGGTATTGCCGCAGCGTCTTTGGCCGCAATTTTAGAAGCACGTGGCTTAAAGGTGACCATCTTAAAGCTGGATCCTTATATCAACGTTGACCCGGGCACTATGAGCCCGATTCAACACGGTGAAGTGTTTGTTACCGAAGACGGGGCTGAAACAGACCTTGACCTAGGTCACTACGAGCGCTTTATCCGCACCAAAATGACCAGCCGCAACAACTTCACTCAAGGACGCGTATACGAAGATGTGTTGCGCCGTGAGCGCCGTGGTGAGTACCTAGGCGCCACCATTCAGGTTATTCCACATATCACCAATGATATCAAACGCCGTGTGATTGAAGGTGCTGAAGGGCATGATGTCGCCATCGTGGAAATTGGCGGCACGGTTGGTGATATTGAATCGCAACCTTTCCTAGAAGCAATCCGTCAGCTTGGTACCGAGCTTGGACGTGAAAATGCGCTGTTCATGCACTTAACTCTAGTGCCTTTCTTAGGCCCTGCAGGAGAAGTGAAAACCAAGCCTACACAGCACTCGGTGAAAGAGCTTCGTTCCATCGGTATTCAGCCTGATGTGCTGGTATGCCGTTCGGCGTGTAAATTGCCGGCCAACGAGCGCGCTAAAATAGCACTATTCACCAATGTTGAAGAAAAAGCGGTTATCTCACTGCAAGATGTCGACAGCATTTACAAAATTCCGGCGTTATTAAAGTCGCAAGATTTAGACAATATTATTTGTCGCCGTTTTTACTTAGATTGCCCAGAAGCGGATCTGTCTGAGTGGGAACAAGTACTGTATCAAGAGTCGAACCCAATTGGGGAAGTGACCATAGGTATGGTCGGTAAGTATATTGAGCTTCCTGATGCTTATAAATCGGTGAATGAAGCCCTTAAACATGCCGGTTTGAAGAATCGCTTAACTGTTAATATCCAGTATGTTGACTCCCAGGATATTGAGAGCAAAGGCGTTGAATTACTGCACGGCTTAGACGCTATCCTCGTGCCGGGTGGCTTTGGCGGCCGAGGTATTGAAGGCAAAATTCGCACAGCGCAGTATGCTCGTGAAAACAAGGTGCCTTACCTAGGTATTTGTTTGGGGATGCAAGTCGCATTGATTGAATACGCACGCAACGTTGCTGGCCTAGAAGGGGCGAACTCAACCGAATTTGATGCCGGCTCTGCGCATCCGGTGGTTGGCCTTATCACCGAGTGGCTGGATAAAGACGGTAATGTTGAAATGCGTGATGCAGACTCTGATTTAGGCGGCACTATGCGTTTAGGCGCGCAGTTATGTCACCTTAAAGAGGGTTCAAAAGTACGCGAGGTGTACGGCAGTGACCAAGTGGTTGAGCGTCACCGCCACCGCTACGAAGTAAACAACAATTATGTTGAACAACTTGAGCAAGCGGGTCTGAAATTCACCGGTCTCTCCGAAGATAAAAAGCTGGTGGAAATCATCGAAAATGAAGATCATCCATGGTTTATTGCGGCGCAATTCCACCCGGAATTCACCTCAACACCACGCGATGGTCACCCACTATTTGAAGGTTTCGTGGCAGCAGCAAACAGCTTCCAGAAACAATCTTCGTAATTGTCAGATAAAGCCGTGCTCATGCACGGCTTTTTCGTTTTACACTTGGGACAAGAGGAATCAAGCAAGATGTCAGAAATTGTTAAAGTGATCGGCCGTGAAGTGATGGACTCACGAGGTAACCCAACTGTTGAAGCTGAGGTTCACTTAGCCAGTGGTGCATGGGGCCGTGCCTGTGCTCCATCAGGTGCATCAACCGGTACGCGAGAAGCATTGGAGCTGCGCGACGGCGACAAAGCACGTTACCTAGGCAAAGGTGTGCTAACCGCAGTCGGTTACGTAAACAACGAAATTGCCACCGCATTAAAAGGTCAAAATGCCCTTGAACAACGCGCTATAGATGCGGTGATGTTAGAGCTAGATGGCACTGAAAACAAAGAAAAACTAGGTGCAAACGCGATTTTGGCTGTGTCTTTAGCGAATGCTAAAGCAGCCGCTCAAGAAAAGGGCGTAGAGCTATTCGAACATATCGCTGATATCAATGGCACCTCAGGTAACTACTCTATGCCTGTGCCAATGATGAACATTCTTAACGGTGGTGAACACGCCGATAACAACGTTGATATTCAAGAGTTTATGGTTCAGCCAGTAGGCGCGTCTAGCTTCCGTGAAGCGCTGCGTATGGGCGCGGAAATTTTCCATAGCTTGAAGAAAGTACTCAGTGCTCGCGGCTTAAATACGGCGGTGGGTGATGAAGGTGGTTTCGCCCCTGATCTGAAGTCGAACGAAGAAGCTCTGGAAGTGATCGCTGAAGCGGTTAAAGCTGCCGGTTATGAGCTCAACAAAGACGTGACCTTGGCGCTTGATTGCGCTGCGTCAGAGTTTTACCACGATGGTAAATATGACCTTAAAGGTGAAGGTAAAGAGTTTGATTCTGCTGGGTTTGCTGACTTCTTGGCTGACTTGGCGGCGCGCTATCCAATCATCTCTATTGAAGATGGCTTGGATGAGAGTGACTGGGACGGCTGGAAAATTCTGACTGACAAAATTGGCGATAAGGTGCAATTGGTCGGCGATGATTTATTCGTAACAAACACGAAAATCTTAAAGCGCGGTATTGATGAAAGCATTGGTAACTCGATTCTTATCAAGTTTAACCAAATAGGTTCTCTGTCTGAAACCTTGGATGCGATCAAAATGGCGCAAGATGCGGGCTTCACAGCGGTTATTTCACACCGCAGTGGTGAAACTGAAGACGCCACCATCGCTGATTTGGCAGTAGGCACAGCAGCCGGTCAAATTAAGACGGGTTCATTGTGTCGCTCTGACCGTGTCGCTAAGTACAACCAGTTGCTACGTATTGAGCAGCAACTGGGTGATAAAGCGGTATATAAAGGTCGCTCGGAAATCAAAGGTCAATAACCAGTTGTTGAACAAAAAAACCGCAGCTCAGCTGCGGTTTTTTATTTCTTTTATTATCAAGCACTTAAAAGCTTGGCTTGTGGTTAAATAGCACCACCAATACGAAGGTTATTGAAGGCTGTTGGTTGTACCGCGATTGAGCTCACGCTTTACGTAATCTTGACCTGCTTTTTCTTGTGCTGCTTTTTCTTCAGCAGTCATACAGACACGCTTGGGTATGTTCGAGCCAGTCGGCCTTTTCAACTCACAAATCAGGCCGTCATTATTAGCGGTTTGTCCTTCATTAGCTTGGCCAGCGCAACCACTTAATAGCACCACTGCACATCCTGCCAAAAGCAATCCTAATTTCATTATTATCTCCTTAATAGTCCGTTAGCCCTCTTTTGGGGCCACCTTCATGTTATAAGGGAATTACTTTTCAGTTGCCAGTAAAGTAAGTGTTATTAATTGTTTTTAATAGTTAAATTAACCTGTTGTTAATATTGTTTACCTTTCATTGTTGTGTCACTATGAGTCTAAATCGGAACAGTCGCTGTATCTGCATTGGTAACGCTCAAGGAGGGCAGGGTGACAGTACTTTATTTTCTCGGATGTCCAGAATTAGACACGCTTAATACCGATGAGCGTAGTCAGGTCGTGGAACAGGCCTATAAAGAGTTTCGGGCAGTGCACCCGGTAAAATGGGCGATACGCTGGTTGTTAATTGTCTTGGCGCTATTACCTTCTGTGATACTAGGCGTGTTGATTGGCACTGAGGCTGCGCTCGCCAGTGCAGTGATAGCTATGGTGCTACTGCATATTGTCATTGCAGAGAAAGAGAGCACCTTAGCCCGTCATTATTTGCATCAGCATTTCAGCGAGCTCTGCGCGAAAGTGTTGCTTAAGTACTAAAACTGATGTTGCTAGGCATCAATCACCTTACTTTGACGGTGCATGATTTGCGGCGTTCGTTACAGTTTTACTCCGAGCTGCTATGTTTCACTCCGTTAGTGCGTTGGCGTCAAGGTGCTTACCTGCAAAACCAAGAACTGTGGCTATGCCTTAATGTTGGCCGACCCCAACCAGCGCAAGATTACTCCCATATTGCTCTAACGGTGGAGCCAAACCGTTTTTGTGAATTGCAACAGCGATTAACCGCCGCTGATGTGTGTTTTTGGCAGGAAAATAGCAGTGAAGGAAGCTCTTTGTATTTCCTAGACCCTGATGGTCACAAGTTAGAAGCGCATGTTGGCGATTTAGGTAGTCGATTAGCAGCGATAGCGCAAAAGCCCTACGAACACTTGCATTGGTATCCACAAGGGCAGGCAGTGATAAAAGGCTATGATTGATACCCAAAGCGGCGCTAGTTAGTCCGTTACAGACTGGGTTTATAAGGCGAAATGGTTGGCTAGAATCTGTCTCGTAAAATGGGTTTTAAGGTAAAAGCCACGGGGCAGAGTTTGAATTGTTTTGCCTTGTGGGCCAATGGCGTCGGTTAACGCTTGGCTGTTTGCTGCTTTAGGACGCAGTTGCAATACTTCGCCATAATGGCCGTTGAGCGTTTCTATTTTCCCCAATGCAATCAGCTCGGTGAGCTCCTCCCAATCACGTTTAAGCTGTGCAAACTGTTGCTCATTGGGACGCCACAAAAAGCCACTGCCAATGACTCTGTCGATTACTGCGATATCACGTTCGGCCAGTATTGGCAGCCACAGTACGTGATTAAGCTTCTTGTACACTGTGCTTTGTTCAAAGGTCAGCCCTTGTAGATTGGTTAAGGGGGCGACACTGACAAAGGTCGTCTCCAGTGGCAAACCTTTTTGCGAGATGGGCAGCGTTTTCAGTTCGACACCTAATGACACAAAGTCGGGTTCGGGCAGTGAGCCAGCACTGGCTCCTAACGCAAGTTCAATAAGCTGACCAACCCAGCCTTTTTCACGTAGCAAGTCTTGCGGTGTTTTAAAGCCCAGCTCACCTGCCAATTGTCCCAGCGTTTTACCTGCTATAGCATCGACCCGTTGTTGCAGTTGACTAAGGGTTTGTGGCGGTGCGTTCATGTCTTTGTCTCTAGAGTATTTCAATCGCTATGTTAGCAAACTCTAGCGTAGCGGAGAATGTGTCACCTTACTATCTCGGCTAAGTATTGCTAGCAAGTGCCTTAGTTGGTGTTATTTTGAACATGTTTTCAGTGGTTAAAATAACATCGCTTTATAAGTCCTTGTCGAAAAATAACATTATGAAAAATAAAGATATTTTCCATTGTTCCTCTCGGGCTTTAATAATGTGCTGTTGTTTTAATCCACAAAATACAGTCCTATAAACATATTTATCCACAGAATCTGTGGAGAAACACCTTTTTATGATCATCAATTGTGGATTTGTTCTATTTTTACCCTTGTTTTTTAAAAGTTATGCACAACTTGTGAGTAAGTTGGTGTTTAGTGCGAATAATATTTGCTGTGCTTTAGGGATTATGGAACAATCGATAAAAATCGACTTACAAATGAGGCACTAAGGTGATTGATGCCGAAGGTTTTCGTGCCAATGTCGGAATCGTAATTTGTAATAACCAAGGCCAAGTCTTTTGGGCTCGTCGTTACGGACAGCATTCTTGGCAATTCCCGCAAGGTGGCGTAGACGATGGGGAAACGCCCGAGCAAACCATGTATCGTGAATTACACGAGGAGGTTGGCTTACTCCCTGAAGATGTAGAGATATTGGCAAGTTCTAGACATTGGTTGCGTTATAAGTTACCGAAGCGGTTGATCCGCAGAGATTCCACACCTGTGTGTATTGGCCAAAAACAAAAATGGTTCTTGCTAAAATTAAAGTGCAAAGATGAAGACGTGGATTTACTTAAAACTCACCACCCTGAGTTTGATGACTGGCGTTGGGTGAGTTATTGGTATCCTGTACGTCAGGTCGTGGCCTTTAAACGCGACGTATACCGCCGGGTAATGAAAGAGTTTGCGCCGGTTGCTATGCCTTTTAATCGCAAGGAGTCACAGCCGCAAGGGCAGTGGCGCCAACGCCGATAGGAGAACACCATGTTAGCCACCATGCGCACCATCGTCGAGCAAGTTGCTCAGCAACCGAGTTTGGAAAGCGCATTGGTGGTATTTGTATCGCAAGTAAAAAAAGCGATGCGCACCGAGTGTTGCTCAATTTACTTCGCTGATTACAGTAAAGATAACTTCGTTTTAATGGCCACCGATGGCCTCAATCCTGGTGCTGTGGGTCAGTTTCGAGTCGGCTTTACTGAAGGCTTGGTGGGCTTAGTGGCGCAGCGTGAAGAACCTATTAATTTGGCTTATGCCAAATCGCACCCGCGCTTTGTCACCTCCGATTTAGTGCAAGAAGATCAGTACAATGCTTTTCTCTCTGTACCTATTGTGCATCAACGCCGCGTGCTCGGTGTTATTGTCGTGCAGCAGCAGGCTGCGCGCGTATTCAGTGAAGATGAAGAGTCATTTTTAATTACTCTTTCTGCTCAGCTAGCACCTCAGTTGGCCGACGCACAACTGCAAACCCTGCTCAACCAAGATGGGCAAAGCCAGCGCTCCACAACTCTTAAAGGCATATCCGGCTCGCCGGGTATCGCTTTAGGGCAGGCCTATGTGGTGTTGCCTAAGGTTGACTTTTCGTCGGTTGAAATGCGCAAAGAGCCTAACAAACTCAAACAAAAGCAGCTATTTTTCCAGGCGGTAGCCGCCACTCACAAAGAATTCAGCACCCTGGCAGCGTCGATGCAAGGGCACCTTCCCGATGAGGCTGTGGCCGTCTTTGAAGTGTATTTACAGCTTCTTGATGCGAAGAGCTTAGGACGTGATGTTGAATTAGAAATAGCCGATGGTTGGTGCGCCAAAAGTGCGCTGAAGCGGGTTATTGAGCGTCTAGTGCAGCAATTTAATGCTATGCAAGACCCTTATATAAAGGAGCGCGCTGTTGATGTTAAAGACATTGGTTTACGGGTTCTGCATCACCTATTAAATACCGAGAAGGCCACCAAGGTGTATCCAGACGATACAATTTTGGTGGCGCACACATTAACCCCAGCTATGCTAGCTCAGGTTCCCAAAGAAAAACTCAAAGGGGTGGTCAGCGTCCATGGTGCGGCCAACTCCCACGCCTCTATTCTTACCAAGGCGATGAACATTCCCACCGTGTGGGGCATCAATGATATTCCTCTATTGCAGTTTGACCAAAAGGAATTGATTGTTGATGCTTATGCGGGGCGCGTCTATTTATGTCCTAGCGAGGCTCTTAAGCAAGAGTATGCGCAAGTACAGCATCACGATGCTAAATTACATGACCAGTTTGAGTCTGAGCACCATCTCGAGGCGAAAACCGCAGACGGGAAAAGCATCGACTTGTTGCTTAACGCTGGCTTGGATTTAGGCAGTGAGCTCAATAGTGCCCGATATTGCGATGGTGTTGGGCTGTACCGCACCGAATCATGGTTTATGCAAAAGGGAACGTTTCCGTCTCAGCATGAGCAAGAGGTGTGGTATCGCCAAGTACTCAGCAGCTACCACCCTGCGCCAGTTACTATGCGTACACTGGATATTGGCGGCGATAAGGCACTGGATTATTTCGATATTGACGAGGAAAATCCGTTCTTAGGGTGGCGCGGTATTCGCGTAAGTTTGGATCATCCGGAGCTTTTCCTCGATCAACTGAAAGCCATGATCAAGGCCAATACTGGCTTGGGTAATCTACGTATTATGTTGCCGATGATAAGTGATATCGGGGAGGTCGATGACGCGTCTGCGCTGATGGAACGTGCTTATTATGAGTTGCAACAAGATGCACCGGATCAATTCAGCTATATTGATAAGCCGCTAGTGGGAGTGATGATTGAGGTGCCCTCGAGCATGTATTTACTCAAGGAGTTAGCGGCCAAAGTTGATTTTTGTTCGGTGGGCAGCAACGATTTAACTCAGTATCTGTTAGCTGTGGATAGAGCTAATTCCAGAGTGGCTGGGCTTTTTGATCCTTATCATCCTGCGGTTTTACGAGCTTTAAACGGTATTGCCCAGCAATGCCAAAACGCCAACTTTCCCTTTAGCCTATGTGGTGAACTTGCCGGTGAGCCTGAAGGCGCGGTGCTCCTTATTGCTATGGGATTTGACAGCCTAAGTATGAACTTCAGCTCGTTACACAAAGTGAAATGGGTGATCCGCCGTGTCGGCTTGGCCGCTTGTGAGGTGCTATTGCATCAATGTTTGGCTGCTTCCAGTGCAAAGAAAGTGCACCGCTTGGTGCGTGAATTTATGCTCGAAAACCACCTTGGCGCGCTTCTTTATACGCAAAAAGAGTGATCAATAAGTGGTCGTGAAATTGCCTTTATAACCTGATATATTAGCGCTATAAGAAAAGTTTATAAGAAGGGCGGTATGGCTGACCTGATATGGCTATTTTTGCTATGCACAGTGCTTGGCAGCGTAGTAGGCTTTTTAGCTGGATTACTGGGAATAGGAGGTGGCTTACTTATTGTCCCGGCGCTTTCGGCGTTATTGGTGCACTTTCATGTCACGGATGTTGAGCACGTGTTAGTGATTGCCATTGCTACCTCCTTGGCTTCGATTTTATTTACCTCCACCTCTTCTGCTTTGGCGCATCATCGTAATCAAAATGTCCCCTGGCAAGTTGCACCTTGGGTGCTTGTAGGCGTCTCACTGGGCGCCCTGATAAGCGGCTTTATGGCAAGTTATATACCTCAACAGGGATTGAAAACCATATTTGCTGTCTGTGTGATGTTCATTGCAATGCGTATGATTGTCTCTACGCGCAGAGTGATGAAGACTCGGGCCATGCCTAAAGGTCCTGTGGTTGCTGCTAGTACCTCGGTACTTGGGGCCATATCCGGGTTAATCGGTATCGGCGGCGGCGCGCTTGTGGTGCCGCTTTTAAATTATTTTTCTGTGGATATGAAAAAGGCCATTGGCTGCGCCGCAGTCAGTGGCATAGCCATTGCGCTGTTTGGCTGCTTGGGTTACATTGCCTCCGGGTGGCAAGTGAAGAGTTTAAGCGATGGCTTCTTGGGCTTTGTGTATTTACCTGCTTTAGCGGGGATTGTTGTCACCTCCTGGTTCACTGCTCCTTTTGGCGCGCGAGCAACGCATTTTTTACCAGTATCGCAAATTAAGAAAATCTTCGCCGTGCTATTGGTGGTGATCGCCTTGCGAATGGTGTTTAGTTAGGCATTGGAATTTATGGCTTTAGAGTTTCCGCAAATCGACCCCATTATTTTTGAAGTGGGTCCGGTGGCTGTACGTTGGTATGGCTTGATGTATTTAATTGGCTTTGCTTTCGCTCTATGGCTGGCAAACCGACAGGCAGCAAAACCTGGCTCAGGGTGGAGCAAAGAGCAGGTAAGCGATCTGCTGTTTTACGGCATGCTCGGTGTGATCCTCGGCGGACGTGTGGGCTATGTGCTGTTTTATCAGTTTAGTTATTTTCTCGAAAATCCATTGTATTTACTGCGTATTGACCAAGGCGGAATGTCCTTTCACGGAGGCACCCTCGGCGTGATCGCGGCGATTGTGTGGTTCGCTAAAGCCAAAGGTAAGTCTATCTTGGCGGTGGGCGACTTTGTGGTGCCTTTGGTGCCGCTGGGGTTGCTGGCCGGGCGCATTGGTAACTTTATCAATGGCGAGCTTTGGGGGCGCACATCTGATGTGCCTTGGGCTATGGTATTTCCTACTGGCGGGCCTGAGCCAAGACACCCTTCACAATTATACGAGGCATTTTTTGAGGGCCTCGTGCTGTTTCTTATTTTGCAGTGGTTTATACGCAAGCCACGCCCAGCAGGCAGTGTCGCCGGATTGTTTTTACTCGGTTACGGGGTATTCCGTTTTGCCATTGAGTACTTCCGTGAACCTGACGCTCATTTAGGCCTGTTTGCAGACTTTATTTCCATGGGGCAAATTTTATCCTTGCCAATGATTATCGTGGGTGCTGGGCTGATGTATTGGGCATACCAGCGTAACAACAGCTCAGAGAAACACGGTTCACAACAACCAAGCTAATACTATGAAGCAATATTTAGATTTAATGCGCCATGTGAAAGAGCATGGCACCAAAAAAGAAGACCGGACCGGTACCGGTACCCTTAGTGTATTCGGCTATCAAATGCGCTTTAATTTGCAAGAAGGGTTTCCCTTGGTGACCACCAAGAAATGTCATTTGCGCTCGATTATCCACGAGTTGTTGTGGTTCCTTAAGGGCGATACCAATATTGGTTATCTTAACGATAATGGCGTGCGCATTTGGGATGGTTGGGCGACGGCAGAAGGTGAGCTGGGCCCAGTGTATGGCAAACAATGGCGCAGCTGGGAAGGTCCTAATGGTGAAGTGATTGACCAGATTAAGGACGTGGTCGAGCAAATTAAAACTAATCCAGATTCACGACGCTTAATTGTCAGTGCCTGGAATCCAGCATTGTTGCCAGACACTCAGTTTAGCCCTAGCGAAAATGCTGCTAAGGGCAAGCAAGCACTGCCGCCGTGTCACACGCTATTCCAATTCTATGTGCTTGATGGCAAGCTGAGTTGTCAGCTATACCAACGTAGTGCAGATATTTTCTTAGGTGTGCCGTTTAATATTGCCAGCTATGCGTTACTGACCATGATGATAGCGCAAGTATGCGATTTAGAATTAGGCGACTTTGTCCATACCTTTGGCGATGCGCACTTGTACTTGAACCACTTACAGCAAGTAGACGAACAGCTTGGGCGTGAACCCTTCGCCAAACCGACCATGAAGATTAACCCTGAAGTGAAAGATATCTTTTCTTTTAGCTTTGATGACTTTGAGCTGGTGGATTACCAGTGCCATCCTCATATCAAGGCGCCTGTTGCTATTTAATCTAGCCTCAGGTTATTGCTGGCACCTTTATTGCAGGCACATTAAATAATATTCATAAATGTGTTTCGATGAGGGTGTCATGCGACTCTTAATCACGATTTTGCTAGCGGCGCTGGTGACGGCTTGTGCGCCTTCACAACGCATAGAAATTGTGCCCCGTGTCGGTGAATACCGACCTGTACAAGAAAATACTATTCACCAATATAGTATCCGTCTTGCCAATAATATGACAACGGCGCTGCAAAGCATTGCTCCGGGTGCCAAAGTCGCAGTCGGCACCTTTTTGCCGCCTCAGTCTTTAACGCTCAAGCAAATGACACCTCAGCAACATCAGATAGCTTTACAACTTCAAGAGAGTTTTATCACCCTCTACAATCAAATGGGTTTCTCTGTGGTTGAATATCGAACCCGTAATAGTATTGCTTTGCGTGACGGCGGAGATGTTATGTTGAGCCGAGAGGTAGGGCAGTTAGCAGCCCGTCACGGCATCGACTTTTTTGTTACCGGGACTATGACCCCACAGCAAGATGCTTATGTGGTCAATGTGCGGATGATTAATATCAGTAATAATGAGGTGGTCGCGGCGGCGACGGACTATTTACCTAATAATGTGTTAACTAGTGCCGATAAAGTACATATGCAAAATGGCCATATTGAGCGCCGCGCTTATTAACGAGGAAAGACTATGAACACTCCCGCAATTTCAGGGCTTTTATCGCTGACCTTAGCTGTAGCTGGTTGTGCCAGTATGAATCAATGGACCGCGCATGAAGATGAAGTAAAGCGCCAGGCAATTGAAGAGTATGAAAGTGCTCATCAGCAGGTTAAAGTGATTGGTGCCCCAGAGCAATCCGTGGCTGGTAATACAGCTCAGTATCAAGGCCTTAACAATCCTCTTAAAGTACATTCTAGCCGCCAAAGTTACGCGAAACATTCTGTGAAAAACATTAACCATTATGTGCGCGGATTGATGCAAGATATGATGAGTAACATTGATGCCAGCGCACAAAACCAGGTTATGGCAGTATCAAGCTTCGTCTACTTAGATACCGACTACCAGCAGGGCACATTATTGGGCAACCAATTGGCAGAGAGCTTTATGCATGAGTTGCATGAATTTGGGGTGCCTGTAGTGGATTACAAGACCACCGATTACATTCGTGTAACCCCTGATGGCGACTTCGCTTATAGCCGTGACTTTTTAGAGTTGCAGCAAGATCACCCAATGCGCTTAGTGTTAGCGGGCACGCTGGTGAAACACCAAGGCGGAGTCTTAGTGAATGCGCGGATTGTTAGCGTCAATTCGAAAATGGTCATTGCCAGCTCTCAAGGTTTGATCCCCAACGATGTAGTAAACGCGTTACTGAGTAACGCCAGCTATAATGGTGTGGAGCTCAGCCAAGCGAATTAGTTATAAAGTTTTTAGCCCTGGCGCCGATAACCGACTATATGGCTTAAGTGGGTAAAAACAATGATAAAGCGTTTTCTTGTTGGCGCCATGGTAACAACCATGGCCATGGCTGCATGGGCTCAAAGTGAGCCAAGCAAGGTCGAGATAAACCCTCTGTATATCAGTGTTGATAGAGGGTTTAACAATGCTCACCACAAACACCTAGGGGATTACACTCAACAATTGGCATTGAAACTCAGTGATACCATGGCGACACAACATGTCAGCCATATTGCAGTGACCAGTTTCGTTGACTTTGATCATCGCCTTGATAACGCTGGCGCCCTTGGTAACCAGTTAGCCGAAGGGCTGATGACAGACCTGCAACAATTTGGTTTTGCAACGGTCGAGCACAAGCTTAAACGCGCTATTTCTGTTCAACCATCCGGTGACTTTGCCCTTTCTCGTCATGCCAGCGAGTTGGCTGAGTCGGTGGGTGTAGACCATGTTCTCACCGGTACACTGGTGTACCGCCCCAATGGTGTGGTGATTAATGCTCGAGTGATCAGTAGTCAGGATCAAGTCATTAAAGCCAGCGCCCGCCAGTTTATTCCTTACTTTGTTTTAGACGACCTATTGCCGCATGGTTAATAGCTCAGCGTTTATGCCTTAAGCTATTGCTATTTAAGGTGAAGTTATTTGATAATAGAGGCCAGTGGCCTCTTAGTTAAATGGATATAACAACCCCCTCCTAAGGGGTAGTTGCAGGTTCGATTCCTGCAGGGGCTGCCAGTTTATCCGCATCGACCTATCACCATAAAAGCACTTTTTATTCGTGTTAAAGACAGTACTTAGCAGATAAATACGATAACGGTCTTGCGATGCGTGCTTAGGTACCTATGCCTCTGGGTCGTGGACTCAGAGGCCGAAACAGGTATTACTAGGCGCCAGGGCCGCACTCTATACAGTGTCTAATAATATCAGGACCAAACTTTAGCTTGGCGTTAACGTTTCGTAGCGCCGTGCGCACGCCTTCCTCTATGACTGGGTGGTAAAATGGCATCTCTAACATTTGTGGTACAGTCATTTTGTTTTGCACCGCCCAGGCAAGCAAGTGAGCGATATGCTCGGCTGCAGGGCCTATCATTTCGGCGCCCAAAAATAGGCCGCTGCCTTGCTCTGCGTAAACTCTTAACATCCCTTTATTTTTTAACATAACGCGGCTGCGTCCTTGGTTTTCAAAGCTTACTTCGCCGATTTCATAGCAGCCACAATCACCAAAGCGTTTACTTACTTGCTGATAAGACTCGCCAACCATCGCAATTTGTGGGTCGCTAAATACAGCCGCAATTGGCGCTCGACGTAAGCCATTACGCACATCAGGGTAGCGTCCTGCATTGTGCCCTGCGATAGTGCCTTGATCCGTAGCTTCATGTAGCAGCGGCACCATATTACTGGCATCTCCGGCAATAAATATGTTGCTGTCCCCGCATTGCATAGTGTATTCATCGGCAATGGGGACTCCTCGCTCATCAAGCTCTAGCGATGTATTTGTCAATGCTAGCTTATCGACGTTCGGTTTGCGGCCTGTGGCGGCAAGCACGTAGTCGAACTGTTCGCTGTGTTGTTGTCCATGACCGTCGGTATAAGTGAATTGAGCTTTATCGCCGACTTGTCGCATATTTGTCACTTGAGCATCGGCGTCTACGAAAAACTCTTCAGCGAAGGTGGTGGCGGCATAATCTTTTAAGACTGGATCGCTTAGCGGGCCAATCGCTCCGCCAACGCCGAATAACTTTACGCGTACCCCTAAACGATGCAATGCTTGGCCAAGCTCTAGACCAATAACGCCAGGGCCAAAAACAGCCACAGACTCGGGTAAGTCTTGCCAGTCAAAAACCTCATCGTTAACAATTAAGCGCTCGCCAAAGTTGTTAAACGCTTCTGGGTAGCTAGGTCGGGAGCCGGTGGCGATAACGACACGCTTGGCTTCAATTAACGTATGATCAGCGACTTGAACTTGATGATCATTAATAAATTGTGCGTGGCCAATCAGACGGTCTTGCGGGTCGATATCTTCGACTGCATCAATTACAAAGCCAACAAAGCGATCACGTTCGCTGCGCACGCGATGCATCACTGCCTGACCATCAATAATAGGGGCTTGGGTATTAATACCGAAACGGTTTGCTGTGTGCACACTGTGGGCTGCTTCTGCAGCGGCGATCAAGAGTTTGCTAGGCATGCAGCCAACTCGCGCACAAGTTGTTCCGTAATGGCCTGCCTCAACCATGAGTACCTTATTGGTATGTTCTTTCGCGCTGCGATAAGCACTTAGACCGGCTGAGCCTGCGCCAATGACTAAAACATCGGTGCTCACTTTATTCATAGCAGTGTCCTTATAAAAAGGGCCCGCAGGCCCTTAAAATGAATTAGTTGTTAGTGAAGTAAAGGGAAAGCTCATCAGAGCCACCTATATGTTGCCCACCAATAAATACTTGCGGGACCGTATCTCTACCGGATATTGCTTTTAAGCTGGTAAGCGACGCTTGACTACCTAACACAATTTCCTCAAAAGCAAGACCGTGCTGCGAAAGCATTGCTTTCGCTTTGGTACAAAACGGGCATCCCGGCTTAGTAATAATGCTTACCGGCTGTGGCTTACTTTGTTTGGGGTTAATATAATCAAGCATAGTATCTGCATCCGATACCTCAAAAGGGTCGCCTGGTTTTTGCGGCTCGATAAACATCTTCTCGACCACACCGTCTTTCACGAGCATGGAGTAGCGCCAGCTACGTTTACCAAAACCTAGGTCGTTCTTGTCGACCAGCATGCCCATGCCGTCGGTGAACTCGCCGTTACCGTCAGGGAGTAAGGTAATATTGTCGGCTTCTTGGTGCTCAGCCCAGGCATTCATCACAAATGTATCGTTTACCGACACACAGACAATGTCATCTACGCCATTTTGTTTTAGTACACCGGCAAGTTCGTTGTAGCGTGGTAAGTGTGTTGACGAGCAGGTTGGTGTAAACGCACCGGGCAATGAGAACACCACGACCGTCTTACCTGAAAAGATATCGTCTGAGGTAAGTTGTTGCCATTGCTCGCCTTTACGCACTGCAAATGTCACCTGAGGAATTCGTTGGCCTTCGCTGTTGTTAAATGTTGTCATACTGATAATCTCCTTTCGATGTGTTGGGTACAGTGTGACAAAAGCGAATTGATTTGTATATCAGTAAGAATTGATGACTTTGATTGTTAAAATCGAACGTTGAACGTATCTTGATTTTAAATGGTACCCAGGGAAGTGCTGAGCCTAGGCTATTGGCTCAGCAACACTAAGTCGTTGAGTTGAATATTCGCCAGTGGCCGTTTACCAATATTAGTGGCAATGGCACTGTGTTGGTAAAGCTGATTCACTTCTACACGGTGTAAGGTGGTTACCTGACGTGGCAAATGTTTGCCTGCATAGGTGGTGAGGTTGCTGCTATGCGCCAAAGTGAGTTGCTGACCCATCACTAAGCCGTTGGCTTTACCTAAGTTGACAACTACTTGGTCACCATCAATATGCTGAATTAATCCACGGGTGGGTAGGCAGCGCAGCTCATTGTTAAGGTCAAACATCACTTTCTCACTAAGCGCAGTAATGGCTCGTCCGTATTGGCTTTGCCAAAAAGTGCCACTGTTTACATCGATACGAGCGGTTTTTTCAAACTGCCAAGGCCCTTGAGTTTGATAGGCTTTTTGCCATATTTTTTCAAAGCTCAAGGCATCGAATAACGCAAACTCTACATTAAAATAGCGGTTATAGCTTTCATCCTGCCAAAATGCATAATCATTATTCAATTGCTTGCCGGTGGAAATATCGGTGATTTGCGAGAGTAACACGTACTGACTGTTACTTTTGTCGCGAATATATTCCAGTACGTTTTCATCATACTGAAATTGCTGTGTAAAGAAGGGGCTAACATCCACCGCTTCTTTAAAATAAGGAATAGGCAGCATAGCTAATTGCGTTTGGCTCATAATTGCGTAGAGCTGCTTAGTAAAAGCAGGGGCTACGTCAAATATTTGACCATAACGAGCTTGCTGTGGATTATCCAATGCCGTGCGTGTGAGAGCAAAGTGGCTAATAAAGTCTTGTTCAGGGCATTGCTGTGGGTTGTCTAACACTTCAATTTGCATGGTGACACTGATCATGCCATCACTTTGTTGCTCTTCGAGCAGCTGCATCTGTTGTACTTGACCATGTGCTTGCAAAGAAAGGTGATCCTGAGTGAGCACGCCGTTAGTCAAGGTCTGCACACTGGATAGCTCCAGCCCTGAATATAATAACGCCTGTTTTATAGCGTCACTGACCGCGTTGGCGCGTGCTGTTTCGGTATCTCCATCCTCTAAAGTCGCAACCCCTGTGGTTTGCAACCATTGGGCGCTGACACTCGGGCTTATTAGTGCAATCATCAGTGCGCACACAGATGCCAAATATCGCATAGTTATCCCACCTAAAAATGTTCTTGCAACAAAGATAGCAAAGAACATACCAACTCCCCTGTAATAGTGGCATTTATCGTGCATACTACTGAACATAGGTTTAGAGACAATCAGTGTGGAGCAAAACATGCTACGAATGATGATACTGCTGATCAGCACATGGAGCATGCTCGGTTGCAGCAGTGTGTTTGATAAGCACGTTGAATACGCCATAGAGCAGCCTGACAATTATCCGATTTTACGTGCGATTGGCTACGCGCCTATTGCACCGCAGCCCGGTGAAAGCGCTCAGCAAAAATCGCTGATGGCGATGAAAGCTTCAAAGATAGAAGCCTATCGGGAGTTGGCGGAGCAGGTTTATGGCCAACAAATGCAAGGGCAAACCACCGTTGCCAATGCCATTGCTGGAGATGATGTACTGCAAGCGCGGGTTCAAGGGGTGATCCGAGGGGCTCGAGTTAAACGCAGTTATGTTGTTGGCGATAGTTATGCGACTGAATTAGAGCTGGATATGAAGCTAGTACACGATCTTTACATTACTCAGAGTAAGCCTCGCAAGGTAAAAAAGGTCACTTACTACTGAGGTGCTTGCTGATATACAACATTGCCCCAAGTGTACGCCAGTGCGCTTGGGTTTATCTTTTCTTGCCTTTATACACCTGCATTTTTGCTTTAATTTCTAATATCAAACTTATTCTAAGCACCTCTTTATACTGCATTTACGGCTAACATCGGGTGCTGCAGAACTGAAAATCACTGCTATGCTTTAATAAATCAAACCCATTGCGTCCTAAGCGGTGCGCAGAAACTATGTAGGCCTTTAGGACGTAGTGAGCAGTGCGAAAATTATAAATAAAATACGGTGGCTGGGGCTAGGTTTAGTGTTCGCCATGACGTTGCTCATGAGTGGCATTCACGCTGGCGCAACTATGGACAGCGGCTTGTTTCAAACGCTTATGCGCAACCAATACGGTACTCAACGTTTACTGGTGGCGCAGCGCTGGCAGCAATTACTAGCTAGCTTGAGTGCTGAAACCGAAACCCGCAAAGTGCAACTGGTCAATCAGTTTTTTGCCACGCAAGTGCGCTACCGCACCGACCAACTTCTCTACAAACAACAAGATTATTGGGCAACGCCATTAGAAACCTTAGGGCAAGGGCTGGGCGATTGTGAAGACTACGCCATAGCGAAATACGCGTCATTGAGGATGCTAGGCATCGCTGATAATAAGCTGCGGCTTATCTATGTTAAAGCGCAAATAGGCGGCCCTCGCAGCCAAGAGTTTCAAGCGCATATGGTGTTGGGTTATTACCCGACCCCCAGTAGCCAACCCATCATTCTCGACTCGCTCACAAGTGCTATTTTGCCAGCAGCGAAGCGCACTGATTTATATCCGGTATTCAGCTTTAACAGTGAAGGTCTGTGGACTGCAACGTCAACTCACAGTGTGGCCGACCCTCGGGCGAGATTATCTCGCTGGCATTCGGTTTTAAAGAAAATGGAACAGCAAGGAGTTAGGTGGTGATAAAGCAAGCATCTACAGCGTCCTGTGGGGCGCACCGTATATCTCTGGTGGTACAACTGTGGCTGGTGATTGTGGTTATTGCTTTGAGTGGGTTGATCAGCAGCGTACTCATTAGCGGGTACAATGTTAAATCTAGCTTCACCGAAGAGCTTTATTTGAAAAACGCCGATAATGCCACAACCTTAGCGCTTGCGCTCAGTCAGATGGATAAAGACCCAGTGACCGTTGAGCTTTTCGTCTCAGCAGCCTTTGATACCGGCCACTATCAGCAGATTAAATTAGTCGATACACAGGGTGAAGTTGTAGTTGAGCGTTCGCTTACACAGCACGAACATGCTTCAGTACCTAGTTGGTTTGCACAGATGTTTGCTTTTGAGGTCGACGCCGGCGTTGCACAAATAAGCAATGGTTGGCAGCAATACGGCACCTTGTATATTCAGAGTCAGCAAAGATATGCATTAGAAGCTTTATGGGACAATGTGCTCAATTTAGCCAGTGGTTTTGCTATCGTTGCGTTATTGAGCTGTATTGCTGCTTCACTCATTTTACGTTGGGTTCTGAAGCCTTTAGAGCGAGTGGTCGCTCAAGCCCAAGGGTTCTCAAAAAAGCAATTTAAGCAGCTTGCAGTTCCCAATACGGCCGAACTAGCTGAGGTGACAGAGGCGATGAATCATCTGGCTGAGCGCTTTGGTGGCATTCTGCGCGAAGGGAACGAGCGTATCGCCCGCGCACAATACCTAGCCCAGCATGATACAACAACAGGGCTAGCCAATGGTCGGTACTTCCTGTCGCGTATGGAGCAAGAGTTAAAGCAAGTTAGTCATCATCAGCAAGTGCTGATACTAATGCGTTTAGCAAATTACGAGCAACTGCGGGGGAGCTTAAACCCGGAACAGTTTTATAGCTTGGAGAAAGAGCTGGCGCAGTTACTGATTAGGTATGCAGAAACTCAGCAAGATAACCTTCATGACTGGCAACTTGGGCGTATCAGTCATTGTGACTTTGCTCTTCGACTCAATGAGGTAATGGCTGCAGAGGATAGCTCACGGACGCTGACGCAATGCTGTAGTGAATTTAGCGATACCTATAATGGGCTGGTAGAGCTGAGGCACAGTATTACCTATATTGAAGAAAAGCAAAGCGGTGAAGAGGCTTTGCAGCAAGGTCAGCGGTTGTTGGCTATGGCCACTGCTTCCGGTGTAGATATGTACGCCGATGCTGCAACCGAGCATCACCAAGTAGCGGCGGTGACTGGGCAATCCTTAACGCAAGCACTTGAAAAAGAGCAGTTTGAATTAAAGCTCACAGACGTACTGAATTTTGACGATAGCTGCGTGCAAAGTGAAGTCGGTTTATATTTGAAAGTGGGTAACAAGGTCCATTCGCGACGCTACTATCAACGTCTGCTCAGTGAGCAACAATTGGATGCGCAGCTGGACTGGAAAACGGTGAAAACATTTTTCAATGAGAAGTTATGGCTGCATTACGCTCAGCCTCTTGCTATCAAACTCAGTGAAGCGACTCTAGAAGATGAAATCGCTTATACCAGTATTCTTGCATTGATATCGAGTGAGCGGCTGCTAGCATCGCGCCTAACCTTGGAGTTTTCTGAGTCATGTTTAATCAACATGGCTGAACAAGTGAAAGAGTTCTGCCGAGAGGCAAAATTAGTGGGTTGCCAATTAGGTTTAACGGATGCAGGTCAAGCATTGAACCAAGTTGATGGTTTAGAACAGTTGGGGTTAGATATTATAAAGCTTGATAACACCTTGGTGCACAACATCAGTAATGATGAGGCCACCCAACAGTTGGTGAGGCATATTTGTGCACAAGTGCGCCCTTTGGGAGTGATGGTCGTGGTGGAGGAATTGGCTCAAGACATTGCTGTTGAATTACTCAAAGAGTTGGGAGTAAGTGCCCGTATTCAAACTCAGCAGGGGCATTAATGCCCTTGCCCAGCACCGTTGACATGCAACGCTAATTGCAGTCGGTCTTTAACCTGTAGCTTTGCAAATGTCGAGCTTAAATGCTGTTTAACAGTACGCTCAGAAATATAAAGTCGTGCCGCGATAGCCTTGTTGGTTTGTCCTTGAGCCACGAGCTTGGCGACCTCACATTCACGCTCGCTCAGTTTACTTAAATCCGCAGAAGTAGGTGAACAGGCCTTATCGGCGATGGAAAGCGCACCAATAAGGTTGCTTAGCAAGCAGCCAGGAAGCCACAGAGCATTGTTTTCAATCGCGTCACGCGCCTGTTTAAGTACAGCCGTAGTGGCGAACAGTTCAACATAGCCGCGCGCACCTAAGCTAAACCCATGTTGTAATTCACTGACACAGGGATTACGGGTCATCAAAATAATTGCGATATGACGAGCATGTAATTGGCCAATGATCTGTTGCCAATCGGGCATACCAGTGAGTACCCAAGCAACACGAGCGTCGGGTATTTGCTCGGGCAGTGTATAAAGCACTTCTATTGGCTCACCTAGGCGCTGCCAATGGCTAGATATGAGCCCTTGTTCGGTTATAAACAGATCCATGGCTAACGCTCCGTCATCGCCTGAGAAGTGGCTTTAAGAATGGGTTTTAACAAATAGTCTAATACCGTTTTTTGCCCAGTGATAATATCCACTTGGGTTGTCATTCCTGGGATAATCGTGAGTTGCTCGCTCAATGAGCCGCGCGATGTTTTTAATTGCACTAAGTAATAGGTGTTATCGCGCTCATCGGTGACAGTATCGGCACTGATGTGAGTGACTTGGGCTTCCAACCCGCCATAAATAGTAAAGTCATAGGCTGTGAGTTTGATCATCGCCGGCTGTCCTGGGCGTAAAAAGGCAATGTCTTGTGGCGCAACTTTGGCCTCCACAAGCAGTTGATCATCAAGGGGGATGATCTCTACCAAGTCACTGCCAGGTTGTAACACCGCGCCCACGGTATTGACCAATAGGCGTTGCACAGTGCCACGAACTGGCGAGCGAATATCTGTTTGTGTAACCTTATCAGCAAGCCCCGTTTGTGTTTCCCGCAAGGCGTCGAGGCGCAGCATCGAGTCAGAGAGTTGGTCGCGCCAGCGGTTCACCATGGTCAGTTCGACCTCATCAATTTTACTTTGCGCTTCTTCAATCGCCGCCTGGGTTCGCTTTAATGCCGCTTGGGCGCGCTTGATCTCACCTTGTAAGTCCACAGCCTGTCGCTCTAAGCGGATTATATCGACTTCAGAGACGGCCCCAGATTGCAGTAATGGTCGTGTTACCCTCAGTTCTCGTTGGCTTAGTGCTAAGCTGGCGCGGTACTGCTCAATGGCTGCTGCTGTTTCATTGTAGTCTTGGCGTCGCTGTTCTAATTGCCGTTGGTGAATACGAATTTGCTGGGTCAATTCCTGCTTGTTACTGCGATATTGGGCTTGCTCATACTTAATCGCATTCGGCGCCTGTTGCGTTAATTCGTCGCTAAATACCAGTTCGGTATGGGCGGTGAGTGCTTGTAAGCGAGCCACTTCAGCGCTTAACCCTAAATATTGGGCGCGGCTTTCACGCAGGCTGGAGACAAACCGAGTCGGGTCGACCTTGACGAGGAGGTCCCCTTGTTCAACAACTTGCCCCTCCTTGACGAGAATTTGCTCGACCATGCCTCCGTCATAAGATTGCACAATTTGCAGTTTTTGCGAGGGGATCACCCGCCCTTCGCCGCGTGTCACTTCATCTAGTTGTGCGTAGGCGGCCCACACCAGCAGCAGTATAACCGCCACGGCTATAGCATACAGAAGACCGCGCGCCGCCAGTGGTTGCTGCTGCATTTGCTGCCAATGCGCATCAGCCACCCAATCTTGCTGATTGGGAGGCACGAAGAAACCATTAAACAGACGATTGAATAACCCCTTTTTGGCGCTGCGTTGAATGCCTCGGCCTAAGCGCTCAAAACTCGCTTGCTCAATACTGGATGGCGGGTGTTCTTGCTCTTTCATGATGCGTGTTTCACCGATTTTTTCGTCAAGTGAGAGGTGATCGTCGCTTTATCTCCATCGGCGATGATTTGACCCTTGTCCATGACTATAACTCTATCAACGAGGTCTAGTAGGGCTGAACGATGGGTAACAAGCACTAGCGTTTTGCTGGAGCAGTAGTGTTTTAGGGTATGAATTAACCGTTGCTCACTGCTGTGATCTAGGGCTGCACTGGGCTCGTCCAATAGCAACACCGGAGGATCATTGATGAGGGCCCGAGCCAGAGCAACGGCTTGGCGTTGTCCGCCAGAGAGAAACTTTCCTTGTTCGCCAACTTGCAAATCAAGGCCGTCAGGATGGGCGTTGATAACCTCCATTAGACCAGCTTTCTCTGCAGCTGCTATTATTTGTTCATCTTCGGCATGCCACGCACCAAGCGTGATGTTGTCTCTTAACGTACCGTACATTAAGCTCACGTCTTGGGGAACGTATCCTATATTGTGGCGTAGCTCAGCCGGGTCGAGTTGGCCGATATCAATGTCATCAACTAATATATGGCCTGCATTAGGGCTATATAACCCCATAAGAAGCTTCTCAATGGTGCTTTTGCCAGAGCCATTTTTACCGACCAGGGCCACATGCTCACCGACATTAATTTGCAGTGACACGTTGCGTATAATAGGCACTGCGTTTTCATCATAACTAAAGTTAACTTGATCTAACTTAAGGTGGCCGTTAAGGACAGGGTGAGATAACCAGTGTTTGCCCTCTGGTCGCTCTACTGGCTTGTCCATTATTTCATTAAGTGAATCCATAGCCGTAGCCGCGTGGTGATATTGTGCCATCACAGCAGCTGTTTGCGAGATTGGGGCCATGGCGCGAGAAGACAACAGATACGCTGCAATCAATCCGCCTTGCGTTAATTCGCCGTCAATCACCAAGTACACGCCAACAATGATAAGGCCAATGCCGACTCCTTGCTGCATCCAAGTAGACAGATTAGTAATTGAGGCGCTGAGCAAACGGCTTTGGGCATTTATACGCGCCAAGTACAGTGTCGCTCGCTCCCACGCTGATTGCACTTTACATTCTCCATGAAAGGCTTTGATATCATCAAGATTGTTTAAGCTCTCAACCAGCACGGCATTGCGCATGGCACTGACTTTCATGGTGTTGTCACTTAGCTGCTCAAGGCGATTGTGACTGGCAAGGGCGTACAGCAAAATGACTATAGCGCCAATGATCAGCGGCACAATTAGCTCTAAGCCAATCAGTGCGATGATTAATACGTAAATTAATACAAAGGGTAAATCGACTAACGCTACTAAGGTCATAGAGCTAAAGAACCCACGGATAGACTCAAAAGCGTGAAGGTTTGCGGCAAATGAACCTGAAGATTGAGGCTTATTCTTCAGTTGCATGCCGAGTACCCGCTCCATAATGGTGGCTGAGACTTTCACATCGATACGGCTCGCGGCTAATTCAAGAAAGTAACTGCGCATCAAACGCAACACCAAGTCGGCGCTGAGCGCCAACATAGCGCCAATACCTAAAACCCATAAGGTATGTACGGCTTGGTTTGGGACAACGCGGTCGTATACGTTCATCACAAACAGCGGCATAGTCACTGAAAACAAGCCTATGAATAGTGCGGCAATAATCACATCGCGATACAGCGAGCGACATTCTTTGATGATTGGCCAAAACCACCCGGTGCGGCTATTTTTATTAGTCAGAGGCGCGCGGGCATCGTAGGCAAATTCAGGCTGAAGATAGATAACCGCGCCGCTATAGGCTTTTTCAAACTCCCCAGTACTTTGTTGTACTGGCGTATCTGCAAGTTCAGGGTAAATCACAGATACTTGCTCGTTATGCTTATCGAAGCTTAGCAGCACACAGGCTTGATTGTTTGCCATTAACACAATAGCAGGCAGTAAAGCGGTATTAACCGCATCAAGGTCTCGATGTACGAGCTTCGACTTAAAGCCTGCTCGTTTGGCGGCGCGTGACAACACAGAAGGAGTGAGCTTATAGTCAACAAGAGGAAGGCCAGCGATAAGCGCTTCGCCAGAGAAGGGGCGATTATGATAATTGCATATTATCGCTAAGCAATCCGCTAAGGCACCACCGTGAGCATGATCCATTTTCATAAAACGCCATTTCTAGTAGGTGGTTAGCTATTGATTTTGGCTTCAATTCGCCTATTGAGCGCGTTGGCGCGCACCGAAATTTCTTGCTGAATAGGCTGTTCAATACCAAAGCCCATGGCAGTGACCCGCTGCGCAGAAATACCGAAGTTATTGATAAGGATCTCGGTAACAGCAAAAGCGCGGCGCTCTGACAGCCGTTTGTTATACCGAGGTTCGCCATCAAGTGACGCGTGGCCGTGGATTTCAACGGTTTTATCTGGGTGTTGCTTTAAGAATGTCGCGAGGCGTTCAATCTCAGCGTAGTATTGCGGCATTACCACGTCAGAATCAAAGGCAAAGGGAATACCTATTTCCACCGAGCGCGTGTCCGCTGTATATTTAGTGCAGCCTTGGGCGTCGACCTCGGTTGCAAATGGTGTGGCCGGACACTGGTCTTTATCATTAGCAATGCCATCACTGTCGTCATCAGCATTCATAACGGCTGCGTTACTGCTAAGACCAGCAGCCGGTAATGTGGTGTCTATTTTTATACTTTTATAGGCGTTGTTGCGCTTATTTTTCTCGGCAAGAAAAGACTTGCGAGACATTTGGCTGGCAACGTCGACTTTGGGGCAAAGGTGCTCGCTATCTGCTGTAAGCGGCGACTCAGTTAACTCACTTAAAGTAGGGTATTGTTCGTTGGTAATACTTAAAGCTTCGAGTAAACCGCCCATCTCTGCTAGCATCGCCAATACATTATTCATTCGCTCATACTCGGCATTTATATAGGCTCGGCTGGATTGAAACGCCTCATTTTCAGCATCAAGCACGTCCAGCAAAGTACGCTCGCCGATATCGAACTGATCCTTATAAGCCAGCTTGACCTTCTCAGAGGCGGCCTGGTGCTGCGCTAAGGCCGGTAGCTTACGCTCTAAAATGCGTACGTTATTGTAGGCGATTTGCACGCCTTGGCGTATCTCTAAACAGGCTAAATCGCGCTGTTGCTTAGCAACATTAACTTGTTCGTATGCTTGCTCGAGATTGGCACTATCAAGGCCACCATTAAACAGGTTGTAGCTTACATCGATGCCAATTCGGCCTTCAGAGCGAGTTGTGTTAAAACCAAGCTCATCTCTGTCTTGCATGCCATAGCGAGCGGATAAGTTCACATTGGGGTGAAATCCAGACTTTTGGCTTTGTGCAAAGGCTTGCTCGGCGCTGATACCATAGAGCGTGGCATAAAAGCGCGGAGAGTTTTCATATGCTAGCGCTAACGCTTTGTTGATAGAAAACGGAATTTGTTCATCATCGATCCCCGCCTCGTTGAGGTTGCTAGGGGGCAGCTCGCCGACAATCCGTAGATAGCGGGCATTGACATCGTGCAGGTTGGCAAGCTCGGTCATAACGTTAGACTCGGCCAGCGATAAGCGTCCGGTGATTTGCTCTAAGTCGGCTGCTCTGGCTACGCCTGCGCCGACGCTTTGCTCTATCTGTTGAAACACCATTTGGTGTTGTTCAAGGTTTTGCTCTGCTAACTCCACCAGCTTGTTGTAGCGAATAACATCAAGGTAGGCGGTAGCAGCATCTAAGCTGGTTTGTTGTGCTTGGGCTAGCAGCTCAAAGTAACGTGTTAGCTGGATTTGCTCAAACCGTTCAACTTCGTTGCTAGTGCGAAAGCCGTCATAGAGCATTTGAGTCACGCTCAACTCGGCGGTATTTCGCGCGTAGTCATCATCAACGCCGTAATTACGTGTCTCGTACCCAGTGCTTGCATTGACGTCGACTTTAGGCAAGTAGCCAGAGAATGCAGCATCGACCCCATGCATTGACGCTTTAAATTCATGCCAACGCTGTTTTACCTGCGGATTTGTGTCAATTGCTTGTTTGGCGGCGTAAGAAAGTGGTTCTGTAGAGCGTGCTTGTGATAACGAGCTTGTAAACATCGTAGTCAGTGCAATAGCGGTAAGTAGAAGCGGTTTAAGACCTATGAACTCCTTGTTAGCCTGTTCACGATCCATGCTAACCTCCCAGTTTTGTTAAATAAACCCAGTACTGCCATGTCAATTGTATGATTTAGTCGAGAATTCATCGATGCGCAATAAAATCATTTTTTGTACCTCTAAAATTCGTTCGACTTAGTATAAAAGTATGGTTTTTTGGCGACAAAATTGGACTGCTGTCCAATAACACTCCGCTCGTCAGTTTCTACACTTAATTTGTCGGCCAAATTCAGTGAGGAAACCGCCATGGACCAGTTAATTGTAAAAGAGGTAGTAGGGGAAGTATTTGTACGTTTGCCCAATGGTGAGGTAAAGCTTGTTAGCGTTGGCGATAGTATCGTCCAAGGCGCGCGCATAATGACCCAAGCACAAAGCTCAGTGACACTCTCAGGCACTCACAGCGACTTTGAAATTCCTGCCAATCAGCATGTATCGCTAGGGGCAGACACGCTGGCTGAATTTGGTTTGAGCTTGGATGAGCATCAGGTCGCACAGCAAAGTGTAGTCGAGGCAATCAATGGCCTTGATGCACAGCCGACCTCACCTTCTGCCACTAACGAAGACCCCAGTATTTCCTCTTTTTTGGATGCACTGCAAGGTGACGGTGACATTCTCGATGCCTTAGAAGCAACCGCAGCTGGTGCGGGTGGAGGCGCCGCTGGTGGAGGAGGGACCTCTTTTGTACAGCTCACACGTATCAGCGAAACGCTATCAGGTCAGCAACTGACCTTAAATGACGATTTTAGTGCTCAGAATCAAGGTGCGATAACGGTTGAGAATACCGGCGATGGGGTGTTGCCAGAGGGTGAAGCAGCGAGTGGTGAGAGCGGAGTTATTACGGTGACGCCGATAGGTTTAACTAATAACCCAGACATTCAAGTCAGTGGCACCAGTACAAATATGGCAGGGCAAACTGCGACTGTGACATTGACCACAGCTGATGGTATTTCGGTTGAGCAGACAGTGGTTATCGATGAGGGCGGTCAGTGGCAAGTGGTGTTCTCTGATGAGGTAGCAGACGGTGCGTTCGAAGTGACTGTTACGGCCACCGATCCTCAGGGAAACACTGTGGTGGGAACAACATCAGGGGAGCTGGACACCACAGCCCCCGTTATTGTTATCGCTACACCTATAGATGAAGATGACCCGACGCCAGCTATTTCGGGGAGCAGCGATTTAGATGCTGGATCAGCAGTGAATGTGCTCATTACAGATGCAGCAGGCGCTATCCAAACACTGGTCGCTACTGTGGGGGAGGACGGCACTTGGCAAGTGCAAGTGACGCAACCATTGGTGCAAGGGGAGTTCAGTGTTGTTGCTAGCAGCACTGATGAAGCAGGGAATATTGGCCAGGCGCAGGCACAGGGCAGCTTTAATGGTGACACTGACCTAGAGAGTTTAACTATTGATATCGCTGCGATTGGCACCACAAACGACAGTACGCCGAGTCTAGCGGGCAGCACGGATGCCCCTGATGGCAGTGTGATCATTATCACTGTCGTTGACGCTTTGGGAAATGAGCAGAGTATAACCACGACAGCTGTTGCCGGTCAGTGGCAAATTGATGTGGCTCAGCCATTGGCCGAAGGCGAATTCTCAGTGACCGCATCTGTAGCGGCGGGTGGCTTAGAGGCCAGTGACTCAGAGTCTGGTTTATTGGACAGCCAAGCGCCCAGTATAGTCATTGACTCACTGGCAACCATCAGTGATAGCACCCCAATAATCAGTGGCAGCAGTGATGAAATCGGCGCTACCGTCAATATATTGGTTACAGATGCGGCGGGAGTTGCGCAAAGTTTAACGGCTGTCGTCCAGGCAGATGGTAGCTGGCAGGTGGAGGTGCCACAGGCGCTGGCTGAGGGAGAGTTTGAGGTACAGGCTAATGTCACTGATGTGGCAGGTAATAGCGCCAGCGATAACGAGCAAGGAGTTATAGATGTCAGTGCGCCGGAGTTAACGATAGATTCTCCTGTGATTACCAATGACACAACCCCCATTATTACTGGCACCAGTAGTGAAGTTGGGGGCACCGTTATTGTGATTGTCTCTGATGCTGAGGGCAATCGACAAACATTAGAAGCGACAGTTCAGCAAGATGGTAGCTGGCAAGTACAAACTCAACAGGCGCTAGGTGAGGGAATTTACCAAGTATATGCTAGTGTTGTTGATGCATCTGGTAATAATGCCAATGATACTGCTCAAGGCGAAGTGGATACTACAGCGCCGAGCCTAACCCTGACTCCCTTGGGAGTCACGAACGATCCCACCCCAGTGATTTCCGGAACAAGTGATGAGATAGGAGCAACGATAGCGGTCGAAGTGGTTGATGCGAATGGCACAACTCAGTCATTCACTGCTGTGGTGCAAAGCGACGGGAGTTGGCAAGTGGAGGTGCCGGCAGAGCTTGCTGAAGGGGGATACCAAGTTGAGGCCAGTGTGAGCGATGAAGCTGGAAACAGCACATCAGCAACGGCAAGTGGAACAATTGATACCAATGCTCCCGATTTGAGCATCGACCCGCTATCACCTACCAATGATGTAACACCAACGATTTCAGGTTCCAGTAGTGCAATAGGTGCCGCAGTAAATTTGACTCTCACCGATGCAAATGGGCAGATACAAACCGTAACAGCGGTAGTGGCGGCAGATGGTAGTTGGCAAGTGTCTGTCCCGCAGGCGCTTGCTGAGGGGGTGTTTACCGTTTCAGCGAGTGTTACTGATGCCCAAGGAAATGAAGCGCAGGCAAATGCCCAAGGGCAAATAGATGTTACGGCTCCGACGCTCAGTATTGATCCGCTTGGAGCGCAAAGTGATACCACGCCTATTATTTCCGGTGTTAGTTCGCAAGTGGGCGCAAGCGTGGTTATCGAGGTCACCGATAGCGATGGTACGACGCAAACGTTAACAGCAGTGGTGCAAAGCGATGGCCGCTGGCAGGTAGAAGCCTCCCAGCCGTTAGCTGAAGGGGATTATACTGTACTTGCATCAGTGACTGATGAAGCAGGGAATAACACCCAAGCGTCAGCGCAGGGCAGTATTGATGCCAGCGCACCGGATTTGACCATCGACAACCCGGGTATAGGCAATGACACAACTCCAATCATTACTGGCAGTAGTTCTGAGGTTGGAGCAACGGTGGCTATTACCGTGGTCGATGCCAGCGGTAATACCCAGACGGTTCAGGCGACGGTGCAAGGTGATGGCACTTGGAGTGCGTCGCTCGCTGCGCCTTTAGCTGAAGGGCAATACACTATCACCGCCGAAGTCAGTGACAATGCCGGTAACCAAGCGAATGATCAAGTCCAAGGCGAAGTGGATATTACAGCACCCTCTGTGACAATTTCGCCCGTTGGCAGTGTGAATGATGAAACCCCTGTAATTAGTGGCAGTGCTGAAGGCAATGAGGGAGATGTTGTATCAATTACCGTAGTTGATGCCAGCGGAGATAGCCAGAGTTTTACGGCACTGTTAGCCGGTGATGGCAGTTGGACAGCTGAGGTGCCCACTGCACTTGCTGAGGGGGATTTTGATATTACCGCCAGCATTACTGATGCCGCAGGAAACGAGGGCACCGACAATGAATCTGGTACTGTTGATACTGCCGGTCCAGGGATCACGATTGATCCCGTAGGAGTGATAAGCGATGCCACTCCTGTTATTTCTGGTATATCAGCGGGCGCTGCGCCTGGAGCCGTGGTGTCAATAGTCGTGGTTGATGCCCTTGGCAATGTTCAGAACTTGAGCGCCACAGTCGGCGCAGACGGTACATGGAGCGCAAACGTTGGTGCAGCGCTGGCAGAAGGAGAGTTTACTATCACAGCCAGCGTTGACGATGGAGCTGGCAACACCTCAACGGATTCTGAGACAGGGGTTATCGATACTCTTGCTCCAAGTGTTGAGATTGACCCACTCGAGCTCACTAACGACAACACGCCCCTTATTTCTGGGGGCTCAAGCGAGGCGAACAGCCAATTAACACTTATCTTTACTGACTCTCAGGGGAACAGTCAAAGCGTAGTCACTACCACTGATGACAATGGCGATTGGCAGGTATCCGCTCCTTCAGCGTTAGCCGATGGTACTTATACCGTGGCCGCGACCATTGTTGATGATGCAGGCAATACGGGTACTGATTCTCAGAGTGCTGTAATTGATACCATTGGCCCTGAGTTGACCATAGTGCCATCGTTTCTGTTAGGTAATCTCGTTTCCTTGTCTGGTACTTCGGATTTGCCCGCAGGCAGTGAGGTCACCATCACAGAGCACCTCGTCGGAGGAGGGATTGGTGCAACGTACACAGCGATCACCGATGCGGATGGCAATTGGACTTTAGTTAATTTGACGGTGCCGCTTCTGACATTAGCCTATGTGACTGCGTCAGCCTCTGATGCCGCTGGTAATTCGACCACCATCAGTACACTCGATTTTGATAATGAACCGCCTGTCCTTAGCATTGATACCCTTGGCTTAACTAATGACAGCACGCCAGTTATCAGTGGCACAACGGATGTGGCTGATGGCACCGTGGTAGAGGTGATAGTGACCGATGCGTTCGGTGACCAGCAAACCCTGCAAGCGTCTACCTCAAATGGCAACTGGTCTGTGGCTGTGCCTACGGCGCTGGCTGAAGGTGGTTTTACTGTAGCAGCGGCAGTACGTGATGACGTTGGCAATCTAACCGAAGTGAGCGCAACCGGCGAGGTGGATACCACCGCCCCTAGCCTAAGTGTGAACGTGCCAGCAAATGGCAATGACAATACCCCGCTTATCTCAGGGACCAGTGATGAAATAGGTGCCACTGTCTCTGTCACAGTCACTGACGGCAATGGTGATAGCCAGAATATTTCTACTGTTGTAGCAGCCGATGGCACCTGGGCTGTGACGCCTTCAGCGTTATCTGACGGCACCTTCTCCGTGAGTGCAACGATAATGGATGATGCGGGCAATATCACCACAGTGTCTAATACCGGAAGTATTGATACTCAAGGAGTGAGTGTCACCCTTGACCCATTAGGGTTAGGGAACGATGCCACACCGCTGCTGAGCGGTACATCGAGTGAAATAGGCAGGGAAGTGAGTATTAGTGTGCTGGATAACAACGGTGATACTTACACACTCAGTGCGACGGTAGACGGCAGTGGTAATTGGTCGGTGCCTGCCCCCAGCCTAGCTGAAGGAGATTACACCGTAACCGTCAGTGTTTCTGATGCTGCTGGCAATAGCAGCAGTGCAAGCGACACTGGCACCATAGATACCATTGCACCGACAGTAAGCATTGATCCAAGCAGCGTGGCACTAACTAATGACAACACCCCGCAAGTCAGTGGCTCCTCAAATGAAGCGAATGCTCAGGTGAGTGTGCAATTTGTGGATGATGCGGGCACTATCCACACGGTGACCACCAACACAGATAACAACGGTGATTGGTCTATTAGCGCCAGCGCAGTACTGGTCGATGGTCAATATACGGTGACCGCACGTGTTACCGACCAAGCGGGAAATACCGGCAGTGCTGTGGATAGCGGTATCATAGATACAACTCCCATTAGCTTTGAGGTCACTGATTTTGACCCCGGCATTTTGGGATTAGTGCTACCGTCAGCGGAAGGCACAGCACCTGCAGGTACAGAGATCTACATTATTGGCTCTAGCCTGCTAGGTGTAGGGCTAGCTGGCATCGACCTTGATGTGTTAAGCACGTACCCCAGCACGACGACTGACGGTGATGGCAACTGGCAGTACACTCTATCTTTATTAGATGTTGATTTACTTAGCGGTGAAGATTATTACTTCGTGACTATTGATGATGCCGGCAACTACCTCGTAAAAGACACTGACAATCAAGAAGTGGATCGCGGCTCAATTTATGACAATGCTGCTGCGGATGAGACGTTGGAGGCCAGTGTGGCAAGCGAAGATGATTTGGCCTTCGAATCAGGTGAGCAAAGCCATTATGCCAGTGTTGAAACTCTGGATTATGAGGCTGTAAGCTTGAGCTTAAATGGCGAGCAGTTTACCGAGTTTAACCAAGTAAAAGAAATCACAGTCAATGCCGAGCAAACTATCAGTGAATCGGGCTTGTTAGGCGCTGAGTCTATTTTGGATAATCCCGATGAGGCAGAAGAGGTATTAGCTCAATTTGATGATTTAGCCTCAGAGCAAACAATAACGAGCGAGGAGCATGGCTTTGGAGGAGCCTCGCAATATGCCACTGTTGGCGATGATGAAGTGATCAAAGCAATGCTGGATAGCTCGGGCAAAGGCGAACTGTAAGAGGTAAAAAAGGGAGCTTAGGCTCCCTTTTTCAAATCAATATTTAGCTTAGTAGGTTCAGGCTTTTAAGTTCTTTACGATTTTATTTTCGCTGCGGTCAATCCCGCCGTCGGCAGCATAGGTTAATGAACTTGGTGCGCCGATAAGAATATCTTTGAGTTGTTTGACGGTGAGCTGGGCATTGTGAGCAGCCTGAGCATTCACTTGATTTTGCTGTTTGCACTTTAGCAATAAAGTCTGTGCATGCTCTATCATCTCTTGGTGCGGCGCTAATACCTCTTGCTCTTGCGCTTTTAATAGCTGAGCAATATGCTGGTCTTGTTGCTGAATTTGAACAAGCGCCTGTTCTTTTTTAGGCGTTAATTCCTTCAGCTCATCACCACTGCGCCCGGCAATAGCGCTCAGCTCATCTTCAAGTAGTTGTAGCAAGTCTTGTAAACTTGAGAGCTGTTGGCCGAGAGCCACACTAAGTGCCGAATCAGCCATACAAATCGAACTCAAACGCAGCGATGTTTTTAGCAAGCTTTTCGCTATCTACTTGATATTTGCCTTCACTGATAGCTTGCTTTAATTCGTCAACCTTTTGTTGATCGAACCCTGATGAGCGCTCAGCTTTTTCTTGCAAAGACTTCATTTGCTTTGCTTGTGGGGTAAGGCTTACTGAGTCTGCTGCAGCCTTCGTACTGGCTTTTGCATTTGCCTCATTACCTTGCGTTTGCGTTTGGTTGAGCTTTTGTTGCTCCACTTTATTTTGTGGTGTGTTGTACACCGAGCCTTGCTGGCCTTTGTTGACTTGATTCACCATCACTAATTACCTAAGCTATATTGACCTTTGCACTGTTTATCGGCCATTCTAGCCAATACTTTAGCATAAAATTTAAATATTAACCGCCACGGTTTCCACTGCTGTTACTTTGGCATTGATCAGCCGGCCAGACTTTACATTACGCACGCGAATATTGTCACCGACACCGCCATCTTCTAGCGCTTCTCCAGATGTTTTTATAGTGAGTCCGTTAAAGCGGGCAATAATGCTCACATTATCGCCCTTACACACCATACACAACTGATTCATACTAATTGGCAATCCTCTGCGAATACTGCGTTTACTGCGGCTGCCGACAATAACTTCTGGCTGCTCTATGTAGCGAGCGCGAACAAAATGTTGCGGACGCTGCTCCGTCGTTAAATCATCAGCACTAATAATTTGCCCACGGGCAATGTGATCATTGGCGACCACGATAGTAGAGAGCTTACTGATGCGTACATGGACATACTGACTCCAAAGAGCAGGACTTGAACACTTAAGTTTTACTGTTACCTGCCGATTAAATGGCGGAGCGCTAGCCGTAGAGGCTTGCGGTGTTACTGCACACTCTCTGGGACCTATGCGCGCATCTAAGTCCATCGCTTGCACTTGCAGCTCTTGATCGGGCTGAATCTGCGCTTGCTCTGTGATGTATTGCTCAGCAAGCGTTTGCAAAGCGTGGCGATCATAGCGCTGTTGTTGGCCGTTGTTTGCCTCAGCCGTTGAGCTTATTAATACACCGGCTATTAACCATAAGCTTTGGAAAAGTTGAATTTTTTTGAACATACTCACCATGTTTCGACTATGCTTATTGGGTAAAACAGGGTATAACTACGAAGCGTCAAAAACTGGGCGTTCTAGCGTAGTTATACTAACGTATGAAGCTAAGAAGCAAAATGCGTTCCTATTTGGCGCGAGTGTGCGAAGTTGTAAATTAATGCTAGGAGAATCCGATGGCTGGCATTTTAGATTCTGTCAATCAACGAACCCAACTTGTGGGTCAAAACCGCCTTGAATTATTGCTGTTTAAACTAAAAGGACGCCAGCGGTTCGGGATCAACGTTTTTAAAGTTAGAGAAGTCCTTCAGTGTCCACCACTAACAAATATGCCGAAAACGAATTCTTATATTCGTGGGGTAGCGCATATTCGTGGACAAACTATTTCTATCATCGATTTGTCTATGGCTGTAGGCGGTCCGGCCATCACTGATATTGAAAATTGCTTTATTATTATCGCCGAATATAACCGCTCTGTGCAGGGGTTTTTGGTGGGTGGCGTTGAGCGTATCGTCAATATGAACTGGGAAAAGATTATGCCACCGCCGTCAGGTGCGGGGCGTTATTCTTACCTTACCGCAGTGACTGAGATTGATGACGAGCTCGTAGAAATCTTGGATGTCGAAAAAATTCTTGCAGAGATCAGCCCTGTTAATACCGAGGTCAGTGAGGGCATTGCCTCAGATGGCGAGATGCAGAAAGATCTCGGTGAGCGTATTGTGTTTATTGCCGATGACTCTGCCGTGGCGCGTAATCAAGTAAAACGGGCGCTGGAGCCTCTCGGGGTGCAAACTGAGCTGGCGAAAAACGGTAAAGAGGCCCTGCTGCGATTAAAAGAAATAGCGAAGCTCGACTGCAAAGATGATATCACTGAGCGAGTGGCGTTACTGATATCGGATGTGGAAATGCCAGAGATGGACGGCTATACCTTAACAGCAGAGGTCAAAGCGGATCCGAAGCTGGCACCATTGCATGTGATACTGCACACCTCTTTAAGTGGCGTATTTAACCATGCGATGATAGAAAAAGTTGGGGCGGATGATTTTATTGCCAAATTTAACCCCGACGAACTGGCTACAGCAGTTAAAAAGTGGGTGCATTGTGATTAATGCCGCCTTGTCTTGTAACCGCTTCAAGTGAGTTAGGTGAGAGTAATTTGGAAAATAAGCATTTAGAGCTCGGTGAATACAACCAGTTTCGTGCATTTTTAGAACAGCAGTGTGGCATTGTGCTGGGTGATAACAAACTTTACTTAGTTAAAAGTCGCTTGGCTCCGCTGATGGCTCGCTTTAGCGTTGAATCTTTGTCGCAGCTAGTTAGCAAGACGTTGAGTCCGCATGAGCGGCAACTTCGTGCCGCTGTTGTTGATGCCATGACCACCAATGAAACATTGTGGTTTCGCGACTCTTATCCGTTTGAATTATTGAAGACAAAGCTCTTACCTGAGTGCAAAGATTTACGTCGGCCGGTAAAAATTTGGTCGGCGGCCAGTTCTTCAGGGCAAGAGCCCTACTCAATAGCGATGTCAGTGGCCGAATATCAACAGTCTCGCCCAGGTCAACTGTCCTCGGGAGCGCAAATAATCGGTACGGATATCTCTAATACCATGCTCGATATTTGTAAAAATGCTGAGTATGACTCATTGGCATTGGCTCGGGGGCTCAGTGCTGAAAGACGCAAAAAGTTTTTTAGCGATAGCGGCAACGGTATGGCTAAAGTTAATGACAATGTAAAACGTATGGTGAGCTTTCGCCATTTGAATTTATTGGATTCATATGCGTTGCTGGGTAAGTTTGACATTATCTTTTGTCGCAACGTCCTTATTTATTTTTCTCCGGAAGTAAAAGCCAAGATCATTGGTCAATTCGCGCAAGCGCTTAACCCTAAGGGATATTTGTTTTTAGGAGCGAGTGAATCAATGACAGGCTTGAGTACCGAGTTCGATATGATCCGTTGTAATCCCGGTATCATCTACCAAAAAAAGTCCTAAATACATAGCCTTACAATCTATGGTCTAAAAATTGCTGTAGCCCCTCTAAGAGAGTCAAAAATTTGGAGAGGCTATGGCTATCAGTTTTGATAAAGCATTTGGTATTCATCCCCAAGCAATGCTCGTTCGCTCGCAAAGGGCTGAGCTATTGGCGTCGAATATTGCCAATGCAGACACCCCTGGCTATAAAGCGAAAGACATTGATTTTGCCAGCGCGTTAAAAGCGGCAAACAATCGGCAGTTAAGCGGCAATAGCTTAGCTCGCACCCATCCGGAACACCTCCAAGCAAGTACCCAAATGAGTATGGGTGAAGCAAAATTTCGTGTTCCAAATCAACCAGATACAGGCGATGGTAACTCTGTTGATGTACAGGTGGAACGGAACTTGTATACACAGAACGCTATAGAGTATCAGGCCAGCTTACGCTTTATGAACGGCAAGATTTCCGGTCTTAAGAAAGCCCTAGGTGGTCAAGGAGCATAATCATGAGTTTATTTAATGTTTTTGATGTTTCTGGTTCGGCCATGAGTGCGCAAAACGTGCGCTTAAATACCACGGCCAGCAACTTAGCAAACGCAAACTCGGTTAGCTCCTCAGTGGAGCAGACATATCGCGCTCGCCAACCTGTTTTCGCTGCTCAGCTGCAGCAAGCGGTAGGCAAACAGCAAGGTGAGTCTGTGGGAGTGAAAGTGCTGGGTGTAGTCGAGAGTGACAAACCGTTGCAAATTGAATACAACCCAGGTCACCCGATGGCGGATGAGAACGGCTATATCTATAAACCCAATGTCAATGTGGTTGAAGAAATGGCCAATATGATTTCGGCGTCACGCTCCTATCAAACGAATGTGCAAATAGCCGACTCTGCTAAGCAAATGCTAACGAGAACGTTGCAGCTTGGTAAGGGTTAAAGCGAGGATAGAGCATGAACAATAATGTGCAATCAGCAACGGGTCTAGGCTCCCTGTATTGGGATAACCAAAATAAGGCGCCGGAAGAAAAGAGTGATGAGCTCACCCAGGAAGATTTTTTCAGCTTGCTGACTCAGCAGTTGTCCTATCAGGATCCGAGCAAACCTGCGGATAATGACCAGATGATTGCGCAGATGACTAATTTCACCATGGCTGAGGGGATCTCAAAGCTCAATGAGAATTTTAACTCTTTGGCTGCGTCAATGACATCTAACTCGGCGCTGCAGGCGTCAACGCTAGTCGGGAAAAAGGCGTTGTTGGAATCTGAAACTATCGAGTTGTATAGCGGTGAAGTGAGTAAAGGGACTGTTCTTGCTAAAGAGCCTGTTGATAATTTAAGCCTCACTATCAAAGACGATAAAGGTCAGGTGGTTGAGGTGGTTGATTTAGGCTCGCAACCTGCTGGTGCAATTCGCTTTGAATGGGACGGTCTCGACAAAGACGGCAATCCGTTTCCTCCTGGTGAGTACGACATTGTGGCAGAGGGCAGCATCAATGGTGAATACAGCTCTTTACCTATGGCGACATTCAAAAATATTGAAAGCGTTAATATCAACGGCGCGAATGGGATCATCGTGAACACCAAAGAGGGCGCAGTGAAGCTCGCTGAGGTGGCTGAGATTTCAGTGTAAAGCATTTGCCTGCGGGCAGTTATTACGAAGAGGTGAAACATGAGTTTCAATATCGCTTTAACAGGGTTGGCGGCAGCCCAAAAAGACTTAGATGTGACCGCAAACAACATTGCGAACGTCAATACCACAGGTTTTAAAGAATCCCGCGCAGAGTTTGCTGATGTGTATGCGGCATCAGTATTCAGTGGCGGTAAAACGAAGAACGGTGATGGTGTGCAAACCACCATGGTCGCGCAGCAGTTTCACCAAGGTTCTTTAAAGTTCACGTCAAATGCACTGGATTTAGCGATTACCGGTGAAGGTTATTTTGCTATGGCTGACGATTTAGCTTCGCAAGATTTTACCTATACGCGTGCTGGGGCGTTCAAGCTTAATGATGATAACTTCGTAGTCGATGCTAAAGGTAACTTACTGCAAGGTTTCCCAACGGATCCGGTAACCGGTGATACCACTTCGGTGAGCTTGAGTACGGCCAATCCGATTCAAATACCTGATTCATCAGGCTCTCCAAATGCGACAGATAATGTCTACAGTTCATTTAACTTGGATGCAGGTGCCACCGTTCCAACGGTAACGCCATTTAACCCAAATGACTCAGCCACCTATAATTCGTCAACATCAACAACAGTCTATGACTCTCTGGGTGAGCCCCACGTGTTGCAGTTTTTCTTTGTAAAAACGGCCTCTAACGAATGGGATGTGCGTGCTACCGTCGATGGCACTGAAGTTGATAACGCGGGTAACGCAGGTGCAGGCCCCATCACCCAGTTTACTTTTGATGCAGCGGGTTTACCATTGCAAACAGATGGTACGCCCAACACCGGCGCGACGTTTAACCCTATGACGCTATCGGGTGCTAACCTTAGCGCCAGTGGTATTTTGACCAACGGGGCCCAGTTTAATGATATTAACTTAAACTGGCGTGATGAAGCTGCGACGGGTAACAAACTCCCAACCCAATTCTCTAGCCGCTTCGAGGTGAAGGCGTTGGAACAAGATGGTTCGACCGTGGGCCGCTTATCTAATATTGAAATCGGTAGTGATGGTAAGTTAGTTGCCTCATATAGTAATGGCGACTCTACCTTCTTAGGTCAGGTAGCGATGGTTCGTTTCCCTAACTCTCAGGGCTTGCAGCAGGTAGGTAATACCAGCTGGAAAGAAAGCTTAGACTCTGGTGAGCCCATCGCCGGTGAGCCAGGAACCGGGACCTTGGGCACGATTAATTCCGAAGCGTTGGAGCAATCGAATACCAACCTTACTAATGAGCTAGTTGATTTAATCAGTGCACAACGAAACTTCCAGGCTAACTCTCGGGCGTTAGAGGTGAACTCAACGCTGCAACAGAATATCCTGCAGATCCGATAAGAAACATCCTACTAGGCCACCTTTTGGTGGCCTTTTTTCATCCCTCTAGTCTCTCCTTTTAAATAACTCCTTTTTCTTGGTATCAATCTTGCTTTAGTCAATATAACGACGATTTTAAGGAGCAAGCCAATGGACAAGATGCTGTACATTGCCACCTCAGGAGCTAAGCAAAGCCTACTGGGGATGGGGGTTAAAAGTAACAACCTTGCCAACGCTAACACCACAGGCTTTAAAGCCGATATCGCTCAGGCACGCTCGATGCAGGCCTTTGGTGAAGGGTTGCCGACACGCGTTTTTGCTCTACAAGAACGGGCAGGGACCAACACCACAGCCGGCGGTATTTCTGAAACCGGTCGCGATTTAGACATTGCTATGAGTGAGCACGGTTGGCTGACGGTATTAGATGATGCCGGCAACGAGGCCTATACCAAAGCCGGTTCATTGAAAATGACCCAAGAGGGGATGCTACTCGATAGAGATGGCCGTCAAGTTGTTGGCGAAGGGGGGCCTGTAATCCTGCCTGTTCCGATTGAGAAAATAAGTTTCAGCAAAGACGGCACCATTCAAGTTCGCCCTCAAGGCGCACCGGCCAACTTTCTTGAAGAAGTGGACAGATTGCAAATCGTTGAGGCCACAGGGCATCAGGTGGAAAAGGGCAACGACGGTCTGTTTCGGCCCGTGAATGGCCAACAACTTGATGTTTCTGAAAATGTCTCAATCATGTCAGGGGCTCTCGAGATGTCGAATGTCAATCCTGTGCATGAAATGGTCGATATGATCAGCCATCAACGTCAGTTTGAATTACAAGTCAAGCTAATGAAAACCGCCGAAGAGAATGACCAGCGTGCTGAGTCACTGCTACGGATTATGTAACATTAGCGAGGAGTCACTACTATGAACCCAGCATTGTGGATCAGTAAAACCGGGCTTGACGCCCAACAGACCGATATTTCGGTTATTTCCAACAACTTGGCTAATGCCAGCACGGTCGGTTACAAGAAAAGCCGCGCCGTGTTTGAAGATTTGTTGTATCAAAATATCAACCAACCTGGCGGGCGCTCTTCACAAGATACAGAGATGCCTTCGGGGTTGATGCTTGGCGCCGGTGCCAAGGTGGTTGCTAACCAGAAGAATTTCTCCCAGGGCAATATGCTAAGCACGGAGAATTCCCTCGACTGGATGGTTCAAGGACAAGGCTTTTTTGAGGTGTTGCTCCCTGATGGCAATATTGCTTACAGCCGTAATGGTCAATTCACGACCGACGAAGACGGTCGTATCGTCACCAGTGGTGCTGGTTTTCCGGTGCAACCAGAAATGAACGTGCCCGATGACGCGCAGTCTATTACTGTGTCGCAAGACGGAGAGGTTTCGGTGCGCGTAGCCGGACAGGCGGACAATGTAGTGATTGGTCAGTTGGTGATCAGTGACTTTATTAATCCATCAGGGCTTGAACCTATGGGCCAAAACCTTTACACCGAAACCGCTGTCAGCGGCGCTCCGGTGCAAGGTAACCCGGGAGTAGACGGCTTGGGTATCATTGTTCAAGGAGCATTGGAAACTTCGAACGTCAATGTGACCGAAGAGCTGGTCAACTTAATTGAGACACAGCGTGTTTATGAGATGAACTCTAAAGTGATTTCATCTGTAGACCAGATGCTCAGCTATATTAATCAGCAGCTATAAGTGAGGGCATTATGATTAGGCCAATTGCACTATCAATTACTTTTGTACTTGCTACAGGGTGTGTTTCTACACAAAACTCCCATGTTGTCGAAAACGACCCTTACTATGCGCCGATGTATCCGCAGGAAGCAACACAAAACATGACCCAAAGTGGCGGCCTTTTCAACCCCGTATTGGCGAACGATTTGTATGCCGATAAGAAAGCGTTGCGTACTGGAGATATCATTACTGTGGTACTGCGTGAGTCAACGCAAGCATCAAAAACGGCAAAAACGGAAACTGACAGAGAAACCGAGCTGGGGTTAGAGCCGGTTATTGGTTTAGGCGGCAATCCGGTCAATATCGGTGGAGATAGCATTCAAATGGGTGTGAACTCAGATGCTTCGTTCACCGGCGACGCTAAATCTAATCAATCCAACAGTTTGTCAGGCAACATTTCCGTGAACGTGATGCGCGTGCTGCCCAATGGTAATTTGGTGATTCGTGGCGAAAAGTGGTTAACGCTTAATACTGGGCAGGAGTTTATTCGCTTAGAAGGCATTGTTCGCCCAGCTGACGTGAGCTCCGAAAACACCGTAGAAAGTAGCCGTATCGCTAATGCGCGTATTCAATATTCTGGCAAAGGCGAGCTGCAAGAAACGCAAAGTGCCGGTTGGCTATCACGGTTCTTTATGAGCACTTTGTTCCCATTCTAAGGAGTCCAGTCATGAAATGGTTAAACCTTATCGTGTTCTGCATGGCGTTGACTAGCTGGCAAAGTTTTGCCGAGCGTGTCAAAGATGTGGCCATGGTTGAGGGCGTACGTAGTAACCAATTAGTGGGTTATGGTCTGGTTGTGGGTCTGCCTGGCACGGGAGAGAAGAGCCGCTTTACCGAACAAAGCTTTAAAGCGATGTTGAATAACTTTGGCATTACTTTGCCGGCCAACCTTAAGCCTAAGATTAATAATGTTGCAGCGGTTGCCGTTCATGCGGATATGCCGGCGTTTATCAAACCCGGCCAGAGTATGGATGTCACTGTATCTTCAGTAGGCAGTGCCGAGAGCCTACGCGGTGGTACCTTATTGCAAACCTTTTTAAAAGGTGTCGATGGTAATATTTATGCTATTGCTCAAGGTAGCTTAGTTGTTAGTGGCCTCGGCGCGCAAGGGCTTGATGGCTCACGTGTGGTGGTCAATACGCCAACTGTGGGTCGAATTCCTAATGGCGGCATTGTCGAGCGCGCGATCCCGAGTCCCTTTACCCAAGGGGATTACATTACCTTTAATCTTAATCGCCCTGACTTTACTACCGCGAAGCGCTTGTCCGATACCATTAATAATCTTGTCGGGCCGAATACCGCAATGGCAATGGACGCGGCGTCAGTGCGCGTAACTGCCCCACGTGATGTTTCGCAACGAGTTGCTTATTTATCGACGCTGGAAAACCTTGAATTCACTCCTGCCGATAATGCTGCGAAAATCATTGTCAACTCCCGTACTGGCACCATAGTGATTGGCAAAAATGTTAAGTTGCAGCCAGCGGCTATTACTCATGGCGGGCTCACAGTGACCATCGCCGAAAATGCAGAAGTGTCGCAGCCTAATGCATTGGCAGAGGGTGAGACGGTGGTGACCAATCAAAGTATTATTGATGTGCGTGAAGACGACTCGCGTGCCTTTGTTTTTGACCCCGGGGTGAGTTTAGACGACCTTGTGCGCGCAATTAATGAAGTGGGCGCCGCACCGGGAGATTTAATGGCCATTCTTGAGGCGTTAAAAGAGGCTGGTGCTATTAATGGTCAGTTGGTGGTCATTTAAATCTGATACTGCAACAGCAAACCCCAAGTGCCCAAAGCCTTGGGGTTTGCTGTTTTTATAGCCATCTAAGTTCTTGTTAATCAGAACTATAAAGTCAGTGGTACGTTTTTTGCTTTAGTTTTTGCATCTAGTCATAACTTTGTCAGTCTTATGGATGCTAACCAACTGCAAACGCAAAGCGTCTTCGATCTCAATAGCTTAGATAAGCTTCGTCAAGATGCGTTAAAACAGCCTGCCGGCAGCGACGGCGAGCGCGCGGCCTTAAAGCAAGCAGCGCAGCAGTTTGAGTCTATCTTTACGCAAATGCTGCTCAAAAGCATGCGCAAAGCCAATGAAGCCTTCGAAGATGAAGACAGTCCGTTTAATGCCAGCAGCGTTAAATACTTCCAAGACATGCATGATCAGCAGCTCTCCAGTGAGTTATCGGCGAATGGCTCATTGGGCTTGGCCGATTTGATTGTGCAACAGTTATCGCCACAAAAAGACAGCTATATGCCTGCGTCAGCTTTGCGTGATGCACGATTAAACAACGCGCAAGTGAAAACCCAAGAACAACACACTGAGGCATCTCCTATCGCTCACAAAGCCGATTTCGCCAATGCCAAAGAGTTTGTCGAAGGGGTGTGGGACGTTGCCCGTGAAGCGGCCGGTAAAATCGGTGTGCACCCCGGTGTTATGGTTGCTCAAGCTGCATTGGAAACTGGTTGGGGCAAGCACATTATTAAAACTGCGAGCGGTGAAAGTTCGAACAATTTATTTAATATCAAAGCGCACCGTGACTGGCAGGGGGAAGCGACTGTAAAACCAACATTAGAGTATGAAGGAGGAGTTGCGGTTCAGCGCAAAGAACCGTTCCGAGTGTATGACTCTATTAAGCAAAGTTTCGATGATTTTGTCTCATTTTTGAAAACTAATCCCCGTTACCAGCAGGCTTTAGATGTGGCCGATAAGCCTCATCAGTTTATCGACGCTATACAACAAGCTGGCTACGCCACCGATCCACAGTATGCAGAGAAAATTAAACGTGTGTTAGGGCAAAGCGAATTACGCGCCCTAGCCGGTGATCTGCTAAGGCAAGGAGAGTAGATCATGTCATTTAACCTACTAAACATTGCCAGTTCAGGCATTCGTGCCAATACCGAGCTGCTTAATACTACCAGTAAAAATATTGCCAACATTAATACCGAAGGCTACGTGCGCGAGCGTACAGAGCATGGCACCACCTTCGACAATCAGGTTGGCCGTGGGCAAACCTATCGTTTGCTCAATGAGTTTGCACAACAGCAACTCAACAGAGACACCTCTAATCGCTCCTTCTTTGAGCGCTTCATGGAGGAAGCACAGCGTATTGATAGTCAGTTCTCTGAGGAGTCCAATAGTCTATCTACGCAAATCAATGGCATGTTTAATAATTTGCAGGAGGCGCTGAACCAGCCCTCTAACAACGTTACCCGCTCGTTGTTCTTCACCAACGCGGAAAACTTTGTTAATCAGATGGATAGGTTGTCAGGAATTGTATCGCAACAAAAGAGTGTGGTGAATGATCAGCTTGGGATCCTTGCTGATGAAGCCAATGGCTTAATTGAGAAAATTAGTGAGCTGAATAACCAAATTACGGCTGTTCATGGCAAGAAAGATCAAGCTGATGCCAGCTCGGTCTATAACGAGCGCGACAAAGCGATTAAAGATCTTTCAGAGCTAATGAACCTAGAAACACTCGATGGGCCTCATGGTGAAAAATTGGTGTTCATGTCTACAGGTGAAGCCTTGGTTATGGAAAATGGTAGCTTTAACTTGTTCTCGTTAAATGGCGATCCAGATCCGAATCTTAAGGAACTTCGCCTTGATGTGACCTCCGGACAAGCCAATAGCTTAGAGGTTGATACCAACAGCTTAAAAGGTGAGATTGGTGGCCTGCTGGCTTATCGAGACGAGGTACTCATACCGGCGCAAAATCAGCTGGGGCAAATGGGCTTATCATTGGCCGACGCCTTCAACCAGCAAAACCGCTTGGGGATGGACGCCAACGGTGAAATAGGAGGTGATCTGTTCACTTTGCCCACCGTCAACGGCTTACCATTCGCCGCTAATGCGGGGTCGGGCAATTTGCAGGCTGGTTTAGAGCAGGGGATGGGCAAAGAGATTCCGGCAACGGATTTCCGTGTTACCTTTACTTCGCCAACAACCGTAGAGATAGTGCCCCTTAATAATAAAGGTGAGCCTATCGGTACGCCGTCGACGGCCAACGTAACGGCGGGAGTGATAGACTCAACCACAGTAACAAGTGGCGAGTCTTACGGCTTAGATATTGATGTGACAGGTGCGCCAGCGGCGGGAGATAGCTTTGATATCAAGTTAAATGCCTTTGCAGCCAGCAATGTTGGGTTGGCGACCACGCGGCCAGAAAAGCTGGCATTAGCGTCGCCAATTCGCACCGAAACAGCGTTAAATAACGTCAGTGAAGCGGCAATTTCTCCCGGTTCTGTGACTGATATTGCCAACTCAACGGGCATCACTGTGGGCCCGCCGCCAAGCTTGACGAATGGGCCAATCAGCTTGCAAAAAACAGGTAATCCTAACGAGTACACGATTACCGATGGCAACGGTACAACGACTTTTACCATTACACCGCCTGCTGAAAATATGCTCGCTCAAGCAGGAGCACCGTACGCTAACTATGGCTTTGACTTTAATATTGAGGGCAACCCGGCTGCAGGTGATACATTTAGCCTCGAGTTTAATACCGGGGGTTTTGACGATAACCGTAATGGCCTGGCACTCGCTGGGCTACAAAGCGAAGAGTTAGTGCGAGAAAATGTGCTCAGCAGTGGCAGCGCCGATAATCTCAAAACATTCAACCAGGCATTCGCAGGTATAGTGACTGATATAGGGATTGTAACTAGCCAAGCACAAACCAGTCATGCGGCTTTCTCTGCGTTGGAGGAGCAATCGAACGCTTGGTATGAGTCGATGTCAGGTGTCAATTTAGATGAGGAAGCGGCTAATTTACTGCGCTTCCAACAAAGTTATGCGGCATCAGCGCGTGTGCTCTCTACAGCACAAACGGTGTTTGATAGCCTGCTTAGCTCCGCGAGGTAAGTAATATGCGTTTATCCAATAATCAAATTTATCAAAAAGGCTTAACCAGTATTTTAGAAAACCAGGTTAAGGTTGCCAAAGCACAAGAGCAGATCAATACGCAAAAGCGCGTGTTAACTGCATCTGATGATCCCTCTGCAACAACGCGAGCCATGCTATATGGTGATGCTATTGCTAGTAACGAGCAATACACCAAGAACCTTAATTTGCTCAACAGTCGTTTAGAGACAGAAGACAGTGTCCTTAAAAACATTAAAGACTCTATTCAACGTGCTAATACGCTTACCGTACAGGCTGGTAATGGTGCATTAACAGAGCAAGACCGTAAAGGTTTAGCGGAAGAGTTAAAAGCCATCCAGGCTAACTTGCTTGATTTGATGAATGCCAAGTCTGAAGACGGTAAGTTTATCTTTTCTGGCTATCAAGATAACAACCAGAGTTACCAGTTTAATAGTGCAAGTGGGCGTTACGAGTATGGTGGCGACCAAGGCCAACATAAAGTTACGGTTGCCGAGGGAGTGAGCATTAAATCATCAGACAATGGTTTCGATGTTTTTGAAAAAGTACCCACGCGTTTAAATGTTGACAGCAATACAGCAACGCCCGGCGGCGGTGTGACTTCGGCAACAGTGTATGTGAACGAACAAAACGCTTTTGACCAATTTCATAAACAAAATTACAACTCAGACCCAGCCGCTGGCGCAACCGCCAACACGATGACGGTGGATATCACGGCCGGCCCTCCCGATAGCTATCAAATACTGCAAGACGGGGCGCCATTAACGCCTGCGGTTACTGGGACCTACACTCCCGGTGAGCCGATTAAGTTTGCTGGTATGGAAATTGATATTCAAGGCGCAGCTCCTGGACAGGCGACCTTCGATTTGGCCCCGCCGGGGCGAGACAACGTGCTTAACACCCTTGAAGATTTGATTAATAACATTACCACCCCGGGTTTGGCTATGCAGGACTATCATCAAGTTTTAGCTGATGGCTTAGTACAGTTGGGTAGCGCCCAAAATCAAGTGTCTCTGACTCAAGCTGGCCTAGGTGGACGTCTTAATACAGCCGAGCGCATTGAGTTTTCCAATGCCGACGTTGATGTTAATAACAAAGAGGCTAAAGCAGATCTCATCGAAGTGGATATGGCTGAAGCGGTAACCGAGTTAACTCGTCATGAGACTGCACTGCAGGCTTCGCAAGCCACTTTTAACCGCTTGTCGAACTTATCCTTATTTGACTATATCGGTTAGTTGAGGTTGCTATTTGTGGTTGGGGCCGTGAGGCCCTTTTTTATTTTTTGTTCCTATAACTATTCGCTCTTCTCCTGCCTCAACGTACCAACTTATAAGTAAAGTTATTAATTTTTATATTTAAATTCATAGTGTTGAAAAAAAGTATAAAAAAATACTAAAGGAAAAAAGTGCTCGCCCGATAACCTAAGTAACTTAGCAAAACGTCAAAAAACAAGCTTTCGCTTAGTAATTGACAGTTTGAGAGTAAATTCAAAGTTTACTGTGGGAGAAATGACATGGCACTTTATGTAAATACTAACGTAAGTTCACTGAACGCCCAGCGTCAGTTAATGAATTCAGGTAACGAGTTAGATACCTCGTTCAAGCGTTTATCATCAGGTTTTCGTATCAACAGCGCAGCTGACGATGCGGCAGGTCTACAAATTAGTAACCGTTTAGGTTCACAAATCATGGGCCTGAATCAAGGTAACCGTAACGCCAATGATGGTATCTCTTTAGCACAAACCGCTGAAGGGGCGATGGACGAAGTAACCAGTATGTTCCAACGTGTTCGTACTCTATCGCAACAGGCTGCGAACGGTTCAAACACTGATGAAGACCGTTTAGCACTGCAAGAAGAAATTCGTGCCTTGATGGATGAAGTTAACCGTGTCGCTTCTGACACTACGTTTGGTGGTACAAACCTTCTTGATGGTTCTTATGAAGCGAGCTTCCAAGTAGGTGCTGATGCGGTGCAAACCATCGGTTTCAGTATGAAGGAAGTAGGCACATCGGCTAATGGTGATAACTCGCTAACAGCAAATGGTGGCTTTACGCTCTCGGGTATTGCAGCGATTGCTTCAGCGGTAACCGGTAAAACGCTTCAAGGTACAAATGGTGTTTTAGATACCGCAGGGGATGTAAGTACCATCTCAGGTATGGACTCTACGGTTACTCTTGCTGATATGCAGTTTAGCGCAGTGTTCGCAGCAGCTTCATCGCTGTCTGTATCTACTCAAGCGAATGCACAATTAGTGATGGCAGGTATGGACTCGTTGATTGCGGTAGTTGATAAGAAACGAGCTGAGCTTGGTGCAGTACAGAACCGTTTCCAATCAACGATTCGTAACCAAGCGAATATCTCTGAAAACTTGAATGCGGCGAAGTCACGTATTAAAGATGCAGACTTTGCTCAAGAGACCGCTAACCTAACTAAGAACCAGATCTTGCAACAGGCAAGCCAGACCATTCTTAGTCAGGCAAACCAGCGTCCACAGGCAGCATTAAGTCTTCTTGGATAAGTAAAATGAAAAGCGCCCTTGCTGATGGGGTATTAGCAAGGGCGCAAAGTTGGATTTTAAAGCGGAAGCTAATTGCTAAAAAAATCCCAAAGTTGGGCAGGGTGCTACATCCCACCCAACTTCTCTCAGTATAAGCAGCTATTATGCCAAAAAGTATAACAATTTTTTGGCAGTCGATTTCACTCTCAAACACAAGGGCCGTAATGGCCCTTTTTTCATATTGGCCCACTTATTGCTCACTTACTCTTATACGCGGCTAGCGCGGGTTTTTAACGGCAAATAATTGCCAAGCCCCCTCTGAAAGCGGCGTAAAGGATCCGCCCTAGTGTGGAAACAATTCGCCGCAAGCAGCGGTTAATAACCTAATTGAGAGTGAAAGAGAGGCTATTATGGCTTTATATGTAAATACCAACGTCAGTGCGCTTAATGCACAGCGTCAGTTAATGAACTCTGGTAATGAGTTAGATACCTCGTTTAAACGCTTGTCTTCTGGCTTGCGTATTAACAGTGCTGCCGATGATGCGGCAGGTTTACAGATTTCTGACCGTTTGCAGTCACAAATCCTCGGTTTAAACCAAGGTAACCGAAATGCCAATGATGGTATCTCCTTAGCGCAAACCGCTGAAGGTGCGATGGATGAGGTGACATCCATGTTCCAGCGTATGAGAACACTTGCTCAACAAGCAGCGAACGGCTCTAACACTGACGAAGATAGGCTTGCTATTCAAGAAGAAATTCGCCAGCTATCTGCTGAGGTTAACCGCGTTGCTTCTGATACCACCTTTGGTGGCCAAAATTTACTTGATGGTAGTTATGAGGCCAGTTTCCAGGTGGGAGCGGATGCCGTGCAAGTAATTGGTTTCAGTATGAAAGAGGTAGGAAGTTCGGCCGCAGGTAATAACTCATTGATGTCTAACGGTGGCTTTACTCTATCGGGGATCGCGCTAGTTGCTTCGGCTGTTGCTAACAAAACTCTCCAAGGTACCAATGGTGTATTAGACACAGCAGCTGATGTGAGTACGTTATCAGGTATGGACTCCACCATTACTACCGCTGATATGCAATTTAGTGCGGTATTTGCTGCAGCCACATCTATTTCTGTATCTACGCAAGCAAATGCGCAGTTGGTAATGGCAGGAATGGACTCGCTTATTGCTGTTGTAGATAAAAAGCGGGCGGAATTAGGTGCGGTACAAAACCGTTTCCAAGCGACCATTCGCAACCAAGCAAATATTTCTGAGAACTTAAGTGCTGCAAAATCACGTATCAAAGATGCAGACTTCGCTATGGAAACTGCGAAACTGACCAAAAACCAAATCTTGCAACAGGCAAGTCAGACGATTCTTGGTCAAGCGAACCAGCGTCCGCAGGCAGCGCTGAGCTTGCTGCAAGGATAAGTTGATACTTTATTCGTATTTTTAAAAAAGTTATTAAAGCCTTCGTTTAATCTGTCGATAACAGAGCTAGAGAACTGTAACTCTAGTTCTTATCGTGAATTTAAGCTGAATAGGGGTATTTCGCTTAGGTTCATAAAATTAAGATAAAGCGGAGGCTAATATGGCTTTATATGTAAATACGAACGTTAGCTCGCTCAATGCGCAGCGTCAGTTAATGAATTCGGGTAATGAGCTTGATACATCTTTCAAGCGCTTGTCTTCTGGTTTTCGGATCAACAGCGCGTCGGACGATGCAGCGGGTTTGCAAATCTCAAACCGTTTGACAGGCCAAGTAAATGGTCTTACCCAAGGTAACCGTAACGCCAATGATGGTATCTCTTTAGCACAAACTGCTGAAGGTGCGATGGATGAAGTAACTAGCATGTTCCAGCGTGTCCGTACATTAGCGCAACAGGCTGCGAACGGTTCAAACACTGATGAAGACCGTTTAGCACTACAAGAAGAAATCCGTGCTTTGATGGAAGAAACTAACCGAGTTGCTTCCGATACCACGTTTGGTGGGCAAAATCTTCTTGATGGTTCTTATGAAGCGAGCTTCCAAGTAGGTGCTGATGCGGTACAAACTATCGGTTTCAGTATGAAGGAAGTAGGCACATCGGCTAATGGTGATAACTCGCTAACAGCAAATGGTGGCTTTACGCTCTCGGGTATTGCAGCGATTGCTTCAGCGGTAACCGGTAAAACGCTTCAAGGTACAAATGGTGTTTTAGATACCGCAGGGGATGTAAGTACCATCTCAGGTATGGACTCTACGGTTACTCTTGCTGATATGCAGTTTAGCGCAGTGTTTGCAGCAGCTTCATCGCTGTCTGTATCTACTCAAGCGAATGCACAATTAGTGATGGCAGGTATGGACTCGTTGATTGCGGTAGTTGATAAGAAACGAGCTGAGCTTGGTGCAGTACAGAACCGTTTCCAATCAACGATTCGTAACCAAGCGAATATCTCGGAAAATTTAAGTGCTGCACGTTCGCGTATTAAAGATACCGACTTTGCTGCTGAGACAGCCGCACTGACTAAAAACCAAATCTTGCAACAGGCAAGTCAGTCAATTCTAAGCCAAGCGAACCAGCGTCCTCAGGTCGCTCTATCGCTACTTGGCTAATTGATAGAGTTGGGCCATAACTGACCATTAGTCGGTTATGGCTTATACTTCTACTATGTGAAGTTGGAGAGAACTCATGGCTGAAATAAATCTTAGTCAAGATACGGCAAGTATTTTGCAAAGTAACGTGACGAAAAATCAAAATAAGGCGTCTGAACAAACGGTTCAGAAACCTGATTTAGCGCCCCAGTCACAGGTGCAGGCTGAAGAGTCATCAACCAGTGACGTGCCGCGTGAACAATCGCAATCAGTTGCAGAGCAGTTATTTGAACAGCAGCAAAAGCAAAGTGAAGAGCTACGTGAAAGTTTAGAAAAATTAAATGAATTTGTTCCAATTAGATCAACTAATTTGATTTTTGAATTTGACGAGCTTGGCGACCCACCCGTTGTAAAGGTTGTGGATCGTGAAAGTGAGGAGGTTATTCGGGAAATCCCTCCGAAAGAGTTCCGCGACATAGCTAAAGCTTTAGAAGAATTTGCCGATAAACTTGATAATCGCGGTGTATTCTTTGACCAATCTGCGTAACGAAAACAGAATTAGGAGGTTTTTATGCCATTAATCACACAGGCGGGCATTGGCTCGGGTCTCGACCTCGAGAGCATTATCAGTGCGTCTATTGAGGCTGAAAATGTTCCTAAAATGCAGAAGTTCATCCAGAAAGATGAGCGCCTTCAAGTTGAATTATCTTCTATAGGTGCCGTTAAGTCAGCATTGTCTAAGTTAAAAGACACTATGGAGAAACTGAGTGATCCTGATAACTTCAACAAGCGATTAGCTGATATTTCACAGCCCCCTAGTGGCGATATTATCTCGGTTAGCCCTTCAAGTGACATAACACCAGGTAACTTTGATGTGCAGGTTCAGCAGCTTGCTCAAGGCAGCCGTGCCATGTCAGCGGCCAATGCTTTTGCTGACAATACGGCCGTAGTCAGTGCATCCGGTGGTACGTTGAGCTTCGGAGCTGGTGACAAAAGCTTTGATGTAACCTTGGATGCTGGAGCCACGCTATCAGATTTACGTGACGCTATTAACGATTCAGACACGAACTTTGGCGTAACGGCCAACATTATCAACACTGGTAGTGAAGCTAAATTAGTGCTGACTTCAAACGAAACTGGATCGGGTAATGATCTTGTTATTACCAATGACAATGCCGAACTTGACGCTGTCTCAACGGTCGCTAATGGTGGCGGTGCAGGAGGCATGAGCATTGCGGCGGGAGACGAAGCGACAGACGCTAAAATCACCGTAGATGGTATCGAGATTGTTAACGACAGCAATGTGTTTAAAGATGCCGTGCAAGGCATGACTATCACCGCTAAGCAGGTAAGTGAGGCCGGAGAAAGTGCAGGCATTAATGTAAGCGTTGATAGAGAAAGCGTCAGTAAGCTAGTAAACAAATTTATTGAAGATTATAACAACTTAGTTGGCACCATCGCCTATCACACAAGCTACGATGAGACACGTCAAGTAGGGTTGCGCGGTGATGCAACAATGCGCTCCTTGGGTGACCAACTCGTTAGTACACTATCAAGTGAGCTGACCGATGCAGGGCCATTTACCAGTATATTTGATATTGGTTTGGGTGTAGATGACAAAGGCTATTTAGAAAAGTCCAGCTTAGTTCGCAGCTTGGATGAAGCTATGGATACCAATTATGATGATATTGGCAAGGCTTTTGCAGGTGAAAACGGTGTGGCAAAGAAGCTTGACGAATTGCTTGGGTCGTTTGTTGATTCGGGTGGCATTCTAAAAACCCGCGAAGAAGACATTAATAATCAGATTGATGATCTGGAAGAAGATGTAATAGACCATCAGTATAGAATGGACGAGTTGGAAAAGCGTCTACGCAAGCAATACTCCAATCTAGATGTTTTATTGGCACAAATGAGTTCGACTCAGCAATACCTAGGCGCTCAATTAGCCAGTTTACCGGGCTTCGGTGGCGGCAAATCATCATCTCAGTAAGGCTATGAATTATGTATAATGCAAAAGTTAAAAACTACCAAAAAGAAGCACTTAAAACTCGTTTAGCAGGCGCTGACCGGTATGAAGTTATTCAGATACTTATGGCTGGCGCCGTAGAGAAAATGGTTCATGCAAAAGTGGCCATAGAGCATAAAAACTTTGAAGCAAAAGCTGAACATTTAGGTAAAGCCTCGTCGATTATCGAAGCGCTGCGTGGGTGTTTGGATTTTGAAGTCGGCGGGGAAGTGACTGAAAACTTATACGCTCTTTATTCATACATGCTTGATCAGTTAATCGATGCTAGCGTGGAAAATAACGTTGATAAAGTGGACGAGGTTATCACTCTACTCAAAGAAATAAAGTCTGCTTGGGATAGTATTCCCGTGGATGTGAGAGAACAAACCTTAAGTACGAAAGAGGCTCAGCTTGGCTAAGGTCATTACTATTCAAGAGCAACTAACTTCACTAGAGGAAAAGCTATCCTCTGGTGATTACGCCGATGGGGCTGAATTATATCAGCAGATAGACAAGCAAATACGTGCGCTATCGAAACAGGAAATAATAGACAACCAACAAGCACTGTCGGCTATTCACACCAAGCTTCTCAACCTAGCTCAAGAAATTAATACCGCTCGTGACAAGACAAGAAAAGACTTGTCAAACTTTACGACCAATCAAAATAAACTCAGAGCCTACGAAATCCCCCGTTAAATATTGAATCCTAAGATATAAATTGGTACGTAGTTTGCTAAACTGATTGCAAAGGTACTTAATTTTATTTGTCGGATTGCTTCATGACACAAGATAAGAATGCTCCCATAGAAGACTTGCTGCGAGAAGCAGAGGAAAAGCTAGAAACAGCGCGAGATGTAACACAACGAGAAGCTATATTTGCAGAAGAGGCGAACCTGCGCTTCGCCAAAAATTTGTCAGCTTTTGAGAAATACTATCCAGACCTTTATCAAGCAATTATCGACTTTGAGCCGAGGCCAGATTTTTGCCTCCATGTCACTCGCTCTGGCCATGCTAATTTTTACATGAAAGATCAAGTGATGCCTTTATACGGCGATGATCCCTTAGCCCAAGCAAAAGCTCAGGTAAAAAGGTACACCGAACAACCTTATTTTGGGAAGACAGCATACAGAGGGCGTTTAGCCGAAGCTGATGAGCGTATTCACATGCAATATATGTGTAAGCTATATAACAAGTTGCATGATATCTCTGAGAAAGACAAAGCGGTATTGAAGGCGCTTCCCGAGAGCTATCCAACTTGCTTAATGTTTGGTTTGGGGCTGGGTTACCATCTTCCTGTTCTTCTGGAAGATCACCAATTTGATTACCTCTTTATTTGCGAGCCTGAAATCGAGCTGTTTTACGCCAGCTTATTTTGTATTGATTGGGATAAGATTATCAGGGATATAGATAAAAGAGATGGGTGTTTGTTTCTTTATATCGGTGTAGAAGTTGATGACTTTTTTAAAGGCCTTAAAGGAACGGCTCAGGACATTGGCGCTTTCTCATTAATTAATAGTTATTGCTACCAACACTATCCATCTGAGCGTATAAATACTGCGATTAAGGGGTTCTTTGAGCGTTATTATGAGCTTCAAGAAGGATTTGGGTTCTACAACGATGCGACGACTGGGTTAGCGCATGCGATGGATAATATAGAATCCAATATTCCTTTTTTCTTCCAGTCAGACTCTTCGACGCAGGAAATTCAAGATATTCCTGTTTTTGTAGTTGGGAACGGTCCTTCATTAGATGAAGCTCTGCCAATTTTGAAGAAATATCAAGATCGTGTGATTATCCTCGCGGCCGGTACTGCACTTCAATCATTGTTGAAAGCGGGAATAACCCCTGACTTTCATGTGCTAGTGGAACGTCCGAAAAATACTTACGATGTACTCGTTGATGTCATGCCAGAAGAAGGTTACAGCAACTTAAACTTATTGATGGTTGATGTTATGTACCCTGAAGTTCCTGATTTATATGGTTGGACAGGAATGGGACTTAAAGGTCCTGAAGCGTCGAGTGTGATGATTCAAAGTCAAACACAAAAAAAGTATGGAATTTTAATGAACAGCCTTCCTAACGCTGGTCCATTGGTTTCTAATACGGCGTTCTCTTTCGCCAGTATGTTTGGTTTTAATACAACTTACTTTGCTGGAGTTGACAATGGCTATGTCGCTCAAGGAGTGAGCCATTCTAAACTCAGTATTTATCGCGATGATAAGCTCAAAGGTAAGTACAAAGCACATGAAAACCCAAGGCATGAAATAGAGGGTAACTTCGGAGAAAAAATTAAAGCGACGAATTTGCTGTTAACCTCTAAAGATATGCTAGAAGGGTTGATAGCTCATTATCCGACTCGTCAATATTATAATATTGGTTCTGGCGCAAAAATAAATGGAGCAGCGCCGTTGCGAGCAGAGGATGTATGGCTAGAGGACTGCCCCGTACTTGATAAAGCAAGTGTCCAATCCAAGATCAAATCTGGGTTTTTCAAGCAAGTCGAATTATCAACAGATGACCAAGCTGTGGATATAGCTGAATTTGAATCTCTGTGCCATTATTTAATCGAAATCGGTGAGCGAGAGTTTTCTACTCGAGCTGAGGCTGCGGCTATTCTCAAGGCACAGCAACGGCTTATTTATGCTTACAGAAAGTCTGCGCATCCGCACTTTTTCCATGTTTTTAAAGGAACTATGTTGTACATGCATTGCCCTTTAATTACGTTGCTTTATCAATATGAAGATGAAGAGAAGAATATGGAGTACTTTCAGCAGGCATTCTCAATTTGGCACGAATTTCTAGTCACAATAAAAAGCGACTTTAAAACGGCTTGGCGGGAGCGGTGTGAAGGCTTTTAACTAGTAGATAGTGTAGGGTCAAGCCCTACACTATCTACTCTGTAGAGAAAAGCTCCCAGCTTAGTGGTGTGCCTCTTTCTATATCTTGTAATGCAGTTCGACCTATAACCTCTTTATAGTGCTTGGGCGCTATGCCATAGCCAGGACGAATACTACGTACGTTTTCCGCAGTGATTTTCTCACCTTGTTTGATATCTCTTACAACATACAAAGAGCGGCGGAAAATCGTATTACCCTTTTCACTTTCTTTGCGCTGATAATTTACATGGCCAAGCGCTTGCCATGCAACATCACTGTCTTTGACCAGTTGCGCTAACTCTGGTTCTTCTAAAGAAAAGCTATCATCCGGTCCGCCACCATTGCGATCGAGCGTTACATGTTTTTCGATTAAGCACGCACCTAAAGCAACAGAGGTAATGGCGGTGGTATTGTCGATAGTGTGGTCAGAGAGGCCTGTTAGTACATTAAAACGTTGCGCCATGTCGGCTAAGGTGGCTAGGTTATAATCTTGCGCTGGGGCTGGGTAACCACTGACGCAATGAAGTACGACTAGGTCTTTACAGCCAGCTTTTTGCGCCGCTTCAATAGCCTCTTTTATTTCTTGCTCGTTGGCCATACCGGTTGAAATAATCATCGGTTTGCCTGTTTTCGCGACATATTCTATTAACGGAATATCGATGGCTTCGAATGAAGCAATCTTATAGGCGGGTGCGTCTAACTCTTCAAGCAAATCCACGGCGGTAAAGTCGAAGGGAGAGCTAAAAATTGTGATTCCTAGTTCTTTAGCTTTAGCAAATAAGGGTTTATGCCATTCCCAAGGTAAATGCGCCTGCTCATATAGGTCATAAAGTGTTTTTCCGTCCCACAGCCCACCATTAATAGTGAATTCTGGATTATCACTTTTCATGGTAATAGTATCGGCGCGGTAAGTTTGAATTTTAACAGCATCTGCACCGCAGCGCTTTGCCATCTCTATTATTCTGAAGGCGTTCTCAATGTCACCGTTATGATTTGCTGACATCTCAGCGATAATATACGGCTTGTGATGCAGCCCTATACTTTTCCCGTCTATAACTACTTCTTTATGACTACTCATAGCTGTTCTTTGCCTCTAAGATGAAAAGTTCACGCTCTCTTTGTATGTATCCTGCTTTTGTAAACAGCTTTTGTGATGCTTTATTTTCGCTTTTGACCGTAGCCTCAATCGTCTTATCGCTGTGCCTCGTGGCCACTTCATTCAATGCTGCATATCCGATACCAAGACCGTAGTATTGCGGATCAATGAGTATCGAGATAATAACGCGATTGTCTCCTGCATTATCAAGGCGAACCATACCTACGCTGTGTTCTTGCTCCTCGAAAGACGAGGTTATGATATACATATAGTCGCACGCACTGCTAAGCTTTCTCTTCATCCATTGCTGGTGTTCTTCCCAGCTAGGCGCTCGTGGTGTCAGTGCGTAGCGGCGGGTCTGTGGTAGTTGTTGCCAATTAAAAACAAGATTTATATCCGCACTTGTGGCTGGCCGCAGTTGTATCTGTCCTTTTGAATTGCAGGGCATTCTTTGTATTTCATCCACGACCCTAAACAGTCCTAATCCATCACACATTGACATCGCAGCCAGGCGCTTTTGCATGTAGTTTTGCATAAGGCGTCGTAAGCACACTGTGAGTTTATGCAGTTCATCTAAAGTAACGACCTCTATTGCTTCATTGTCTCTCAATCCATCGAGGTTACCAGTTTGGTTATCCGCCACGGGAACAAGGATACTGGGTATCCCTAGCGATAAACGCTCCAGTGCTGAAACGCCAGGTGCACCGATAGCGAGAGTATGCGCACCGATGAGTTCTGCCATAGTATTGCTGTGGGTAATCAGTGTTAGTTTCTCGTAGTTTTGGCTTAGGGCCTGGACGCTCTTGAAACTTGGAGTATTTTCACCAAGCAGCACAGTTATCGGCAACTCGGTGTTTTGTTTAAGTAAGGCGCGAACGATTAAACTAGTGCAACCATGAACATCTCCACCGCCCATAAATAGCAGTAAACGGTGCTCGGGGTCTTGAACTGGTTGGGTATTTAACTTTTCTCTTAGCGACACAAATTCCGGCGCCAATAAAGCGTAATCACTGCCGACAAGCAGTTTTGTGTGACTGTGATCCACTTTATAGAGATCAGATGATCTATTTGGAGTTGTGTCTATCACCAAGGCGGCATGATGCTCTCTCGCTAAATCGTCAATCGCGACTACCTGGCAACCTAAACGACGGACCACGTCAAGCTCCCAAGGTTTGCACAGGGCGTAATGATCAACCACGACTAGGTCGCAGTATTGCACCAACATTGAAAATGTAAGCGCATCCTCTGCTTGCGTCACGCCCAGCCAGGACTTGTAGTCATCTGCTTTTGCTTGGTAGCCATCAGGTAAAGGTAGTAAGTCGACCTGATAGCCTCGAGATTGCAGTAATTGAACCTTATTCCCTGGTAGATCGCGTGAGAAAAAGCACACCTTATGGCCATGGTCAGTGAGGCCATCAGCCAGCCTCAGGCAGCGCATTAAGTGACCACTGCCGATTATTAACGAGGAGTCGACGCGAATAGCAATATTCATGACATTGCATACTTATATAGCGCTTCTGCGAAATCCCAATCCTGTTGTGTATCAATATCCTGAACGCGTAATTTAGGAAGCACTATTGGGCGGCTTTGCGGTGAAAATATGGCGGTGCCAGCAGCAAACGTCGACTTCTTCCCCCAATAAAATTGTCCCGCATCATGATAAACAGTGGGAAGATCTTGCGAGCGAGTATTTAGGTGTTCAGGCATCAGCAAGCTCAACTCCCCATCAAGGGTAAAGCCACGCTGCACCGGAAAGTCAAACTCAGTTGCAGAGAAGGTATAAGTAGGGTTGTCGCTCATTAGCACCTTAAGCCCCTTTTGTATGTCTTCTGGACGAAGCAGTGGTGCCGTCGCGTAGATACAGCAAACAGCGTCAAATTCGTATTGCTGGTCTAACTGTGCAATTGCGTGCTGAATAACCGCGAGAGTGGGGCTAAAGTCATCGGCAAGCTGCTTCGGACGCATGAAGGGCACACTTGCTCCATAGCGTTTAGCAACTGTTGCGATTTCCTCGTCATCGGTAGAAACGATTACATGGTCAAAACAACCACTGGCGAGAGCTGTCTCTATTGAATAAGCAATCAGTGGTTTACCGAGAAACGGCTTAATATTTTTTCTTGGGATTCTTTTACTACCGCCGCGAGCCGGGATGAGTGCAATATTCAAAAGGAGCTCCAACCAACCTAATTACTATTTAATACGTTAAGGAGTTTATTAATAATTGTATCTTGCTCATGTTCTGATAAAGACGGGTATAAAGGTAAAGTGAGACAAGACGCGTAATAATTTTCTGTTTGCTCTAAAGAAAAAGAAGGGCCATTGAATAAGGACTTATAAAAGGGTTGTTTGTAGACTGGTACATAATGTATCTGAACACCTATACCCTCGGCTTTAAGTGTATTAAAAATCCTCAGACGTTGCTTTGGCGGTACTTTAACTACGTAAATGTGATAACTGCATAGATTGTGTTCTGACACCGTCAGTGGCTGTACACTCGAGGCGGTAAAAGTCTCATTATAGCGCGTTGCTAACATATTTCGCCGCTCTACCCAGCTATCTAATTGTTGCAACTGTGACTGTCCTAATGCTGCGCAAATATCCGGCATGCGGTAGTTGTAACCCAAATCCGTTTGTGAATAGCTCCAGGGTTCCTCAGCAGACAAAGGCGTCCGCTCGATACCGTGAGAAGCATAACTGCGCATTCTATGTGCTAATTCCTCGTTATTGGTAACGGCCATCCCGCCCTCTGCCGTGGTGATCATTTTCACCGGATGAAAACTAAAAACAGTAATATCGCTGTAGCGACAACAACCGATTTTACTGCGTTTGTAACTCCCTCCAAGTGCATGGGAGGCATCTTCGATGACATGGAATTTAAATTTTTTGGCAAGGCGATTCACTTCTTCCATATCGCAACTTTGGCCTGCAAAGTGAACGGGAATTAATACCTTAGGTAAGTGCCCGGTAAGTTCGGCTTGTTCAAGCTTAGTCTCGAGGCTCGAGATACAAAGGTTCCCTGTTGAGGCATCAATATCCACAAAGTCGACAACGGCACCGCACATACGAGCACAATTGGCGGAAGCGACAAAGGTGTTAGCGACAGTCCAAACTTGATCACCTGGTGCCACGCCAAGTGCTAGGCAAGCGATGTGCAGAGCTGAAGTGGCACTATTAACGGCCACCCCATAGTTTGCACCTGTGTAGTCGCTTAGTGCTTGTTCAAAAAGAGTGACCGCCGGACCCTGTGTAAGGAAGTCAGAGCGAAGCGCATTAACAACTGCGTCAATATCCACATCACTGATACTTTGACGCCCGTATGACCTCATAGCATAGCCTTTTTGTTGAATTCGGTGATTTCCTCAGGCGTGAGGTAATGCTCGTTGTTGAATGAGTTGTACTCAAATCCATACTCAACAGCGCTACCTCGCTCGCCTAAAGCGTTAATCGTGAAGTCGTTGCTACGACTAAAAAACTTGATACCTGGGGCGATGACGAAATGATCATCATACTCATAGGTGTCTAAGCTTAGCTCAGCAGGGCACATCACTTCATGTATTTTTTCACCAGGTCTGATGCCAACCACTTTCTGTTCTAAACTCGGTGCCATAGCCGTAGCGAGATCCGTGATCTTAATTGAGGGGATCTTCGGCACAAATATTTCGCCGCCTTGCATGCGCTCAAAATTTTTCAGCACAAAGTCAACGCCTTGTTGCAGGCTTATCCAAAAGCGGGTCATCTCTTCATGAGTGATGGGGATGTGGTCATATCCTTGGTCAATGAACTTTTGAAAGACTGGAACGACCGACCCTCGCGAACACACGACATTGCCATAACGCACCACAGAAAATAGGGTCTTGTGACCACCGGATATATTATTTGCAGCGACAAAAAGTTTATCGGAAGCTAATTTAGTCGCACCGTATAAGTTAATTGGACTCGCTGCTTTATCTGTAGACAATGCTATGACTTTTTCTACATCGTTATCCAATGCCGCATCAATCACATTCTCGGCACCGTTAATATTGGTTTTAATGCACTCCATTGGGTTGTATTCTGCTGCAGGCACTTGTTTGAGCGCTGCGGCATGGATTACAAAGTCGACACCTCGCATCGCCTTGCGCAGCCGTTCTTTGTCTCGCACATCGCCGATAAAATAACGCATGCAGGGCGCATCGTACTCTTGCTGCATCTCGAATTGTTTCAGCTCATCGCGTGAGTAGATGATGATTTTCTTGGGCTTATAGTGCTTTAATAAGGTACCTACATACTTTTTACCAAAAGATCCGGTACCACCTGTGATTAGAATTGACTTGTTGTCGAACATAAACCAAACCCGCCGTAGGTTAGATAATAAGCTAATAGTTAACGTTAATTTGACGCTCTGTCTATACTCTAGCGCATGAAGCAGTAATTATGCCAATAAAGTCATGGTGATACAGGTATAGAATGGCAAATGCGTCGCGGTAGCCTAACAAAAGTGCAATGTAACAACAGTGACAACAAGCTAAGAACTTCTATAATTAAGTATTAAGTTACTTACTCCTTGGAGCCTAGTATGAAAATTAACTCGCAAAACTCAGAACAGCAGCTGCAGTCAACGTTATCGAGTATTCGTAACCAAGATCAGCAACTCGCTACAGGTAAGCGCGTTAACTCAGCGGCTGATGATGCAGCTGCGCTTCAAATTATTGACCGCTTAACGGCGCAGCAAAATGGTTTTACACAGGCCAGCCGTAATGCCTATGATGGTATTTCCTATGCGCAAGTGAGTGAGTCAGCATTGAGTAACGTCAATGATTCTGTTGGCCGTATTCGCGAGCTATCCATACAAGCTGGTAATGGTGCACTTTCCGATAGCGACCGCCAGGCTTTGCAAGAAGAGGTCGTGCAACTGCAAAGTGAAATTACCAACACGTTAGAGCAAAGCAGTTTTGCCGGGAAGCCGTTATTTGATGGCCAAAGTGTCAGCTTCCAAATTGGCGCTGATGCGAATCAAACAAACGCCCTTGAACAGCCCAATAGCGACTTCCTTAGTGCCGTAAATGCTATTGATATCACCACTCAAGCGGGCGCTAATTCAGCGTTAGATGTGACTGAGCAAGCCGCAGAGCAGGTTAACCAGCAGCGAGCGCAGCTGGGCGCTTTCGAGAATAGCCTAAGCAGTCAAATTCGCTCGCTTAGCGAGCAAAACGAGAATGTTGCAGCAAGTCAAAGCCGCATTGCTGACACTGACTATGCAAAAGCGGTGAGCGAGCGCACCAGTAATGACATCCTTAACCAAGCATCTATCGCGCTGCGCGGCCAAGCTAACCAAAACGCCGCCGCAATTTTAGGACTGCTGTAATGGTGATTCACTATGCGCTGAATCAAACAAAACTAGGAAAAGCGTCTGATTTTTGGCATTAACGTCAAAAACATGCCGCTTTTCCTTGAATCCTCCCTGAACTGCAATACAATCTAGAGTTATAACAATCGCTTAGTATTTGGCGGCGCGATGATCCTGATTCTAGATGACAATACGACTCGAGCCCAAGGGTTGAGCTCAGCACTAACCTTTGTGGGTGAGGCTAATGAACTGACCACCTCAGGTGATTTGTGTGCAAATATTGATAAGCACCACGAGCCCATTATCGTGCTCGGGGCACTCAATAACGGCGAACACCAGCAATTAATTAAAGCGCATCCAGAGTTACCATTTTTATTAATTGGTGAAACGTTAAAACCCTTATTAGATATCGCTAACGTCATTGGCCTTATAACCGAGCCTTTTCACCATGATGTAACCACCCAATTGCTCCATGACTGTCAGCAATATGCGCGCATGAAGCCCACCCAAAGTGCGCACAATCCTAAAGCCTTCAATGGCTTAGTGGGGGATACCGAAGCCGTCAATCATGTTCGCTTTTTGATCTCTCAGGTGGCGAAAACGGAAGCAAATGTGCTCATTCTTGGGGAGTCAGGCACCGGTAAAGAAGTGGTGGCTCGTAACGTACACCTTCTTTCGGGACGCAGTTCAGGCCCGTTTGTGCCGGTAAACTGTGGCGCTATCCCCGGCGAATTATTAGAAAGCGAATTGTTTGGCCATGAAAAAGGCGCATTTACTGGCGCCATATCAGCGCGTAAGGGGCGCTTTGAGTTGGCTCAAGGTGGTACCTTGTTCTTGGATGAAATCGGCGATATGCCATTGCAAATGCAGGTTAAGTTACTGCGTGTATTGCAAGAGCGTACTTACGAGCGAGTTGGTGGTACCAAAGCCATTCAAGCCGACGTTCGAGTGATCGCAGCGACGCACCGAAACTTAGAGCAAATGATTGAAGCGGGAGATTTCCGTGAAGATCTATACTACCGCTTGAACGTTTTTCCCATAGAGAATCCGGCGTTGCGCGAACGTGGCGATGATATTGGCTTATTGCTCAAAGAGCTGACTAAGCGAACAGCCCAGCAAAGCGGTCAAAGCGTTAAGTTTACCGACCGCGCCATTGAAAGTTTAAAAGGCCATACGTGGCCCGGAAATATTCGTGAGCTCGGTAATCTTGTCGAACGCATGGTGATTATGTTTCCGGATCAAGTGGTTGATGTACCAGACTTACCGAAGAAATATCAGCATCTTGATGTTGAAGCATTTGTTCCAGAGTACCCCGAAGAGCTATTAGAGCGCCAAGCCCTGAATGATATTTTCGGTGAAGGCTTTGTTGATGACGATGAGCAACTACCTGCTGAGCATGAATCTGCAGCGGACAATATTGGGGTGCTGCCTGATGATGGAGTCAACCTCAAAGAATACCTTGCAGAGTTAGAAGTGAGTCTTATCACGCAAGCGCTTGAGCGCTATGACTATGTTGTTGCCCGTGCTGCTGAGGTGCTGGGCGTGCGTCGCACCACCTTAGTTGAGAAAATGAAAAAATATAATCTCAACCGCGATTAGCTTTGCCGCAGTAACACAAGCGGTGCCAGCGCCCCTTAAGTAGTTAACTCAGGTTCAAAGCTAATACAAAGCGATCACCTGCTCTTTGCGAAAGCATTGGTTGTGGTGGTCGTTAACCATGCCACAAGCCTGCATATGAGCGTACACTGTAGTGGATCCTAAAAATTTAAAGCCACGCTTTTTCAGATCTTTAGCAAAAATATCGGATTGCTCACTGGTTGCTACGTAATCTTCAGGACTCGCGATGCTGTTGACGCGCGGTCTGTCATTCACAAATTGCCATTGATACGCGCTAAAGCTACCAAACTGATGTTGAATTTCAATAAAGCGTTGAGCGTTATTAATAGCGGCATTAATTTTTAACTTATTGCGCACAATACCGGCATCATTGAGCAAGCGCGTGATGTCTTCGCCATCAAAAGCGGCGACAGTGTGAATATCAAAGTCAGCAAAAGCACGGCGGTAGTTGTCTCGTTTTTTTAAAATGGTATACCAGCTCAAACCAGCTTGTGCCGATTCGAGAGTAATAAACTCGAATAAGCGTTGATCATCATAAACAGGCACACCCCATTCATCGTCATGGTAGGCAACGTAATCGGGCTTACTTAAGTCCACCCAGGCGCAGCGAATACACATAAAAACTCCTTGTAGAAAGCGTTATCAACTAATGTATCAGGTAACTGTTTTTTTATACAGTGTCATTTTTTTGATAGCAATAATAACAATGTAACTTCATGAATATTAAATAAAATAAAGTTGGTACGCTTTGTGCTTTTATGGATTAGACCTTGTGTTTAAGAGTGAAAATCATGGCATTAGCGAGTGTTATCAATCCACAAATCCTTCATCATGGCCAGTTTAGTCCGGTATTAGCGCAAGAGGCTTACGTTGGAGAGCTGAGCGACTTGCGGCTACAAGCCAGCTGGCTGAGTCATTTAGTCGATACCATGCCTGCGGGTGTGGTGGTGCTTGATGGACAGGGAATGATAGCCAAAGCCAATCAAATTGCCAGTGATATGTTAGGCGAGCCGCTCGAAGGTGAGAAATGGTTTGCGGTGATCCAGCGCTCATTCCGCCCGCAACAGGACGATGGCCATGAAGTGTCGTTGCGCGATGGACGGCGTATAAAATTAGAAATCCGCGCGCTCACGCCCGAGCCCGGGCAGCTTATTTTAATGACCGATTTAACAGAAACGCGTCGTTTGCAATCAAGAGTGGCGCACATGCAACGTTTAAGCGCGCTTGGCAAAATGGTGGCTACTTTAGCCCACCAAGTGCGTACACCGCTCTCGGCAGCGATGTTATATGGGGCCAATTTGGGCTCGTCGCGATTGAATAATCAATCGCGTGCCCACTGTCACGATAAGCTCATGTCGCGTTTGAAAGATTTGGAAAACCAAGTGAATGATATGCTGTTGTTTGCCAAAAGTGGTGAGCAGCAAGTCGTTGAGCCGATGTCATTAGGGCAGTTACTTAATGATGTAAATTCTGGCAGTGAAGCCATGCTTAGCGAGCATGAAGCGCATCTACAAGTACAGCTTCCTGAGCCCGATATCGAAGTCATGGGCAATCGTACAGCCTTGGCCAGTGCCATCAATAATCTGGTGCACAATAGTTTACAGGTGATAGGCAGTGGTGCGCATATTAAGATGCAGGCACGTCGTCAACGCACGAACAGTGATTATGTCGATATCATCATTAGCGATAATGGCCCAGGGATCAATGAAGAGATTATTGACAAAATTTTTGAGCCTTTTTTTACCACTAAGCGTCAGGGCACAGGTTTAGGTCTGGCTGTGGTTGCCTCAGTGGTGAATGCCCATAAGGGGCAAATAAAAGTAGAGAACCTTCAAAACGGTGGCGCGCAATTTACGCTAACGCTTCCTGTTTTGCACAGCAATACCCAGGAGCAGAGCAATGAATAACTATGTACTTGTTGTCGAGGATGACAAGGGGTTACGCGAAGCCCTAATCGATACATTAACACTGTCAGATATTCGCTGCATTGCAGCAAAAAGTGGTGAAGAAGCAATCATGATGCTAAAAGAGCACAGTGTTGCTTTAGTGGTCAGTGATGTGCAGATGCCCGGTATTAATGGCATTGAATTACTAAAAAGCATCAAGCTTAACTATCCAGACATGCCGGTATTAATGATGACGGCCTACGCCACTATTGATGATGCGGTCGAAGCCATGCGTCTGGGGGCCATCGACTATATGGCAAAGCCATTTGCCCCCGAGGTCTTACTAAATTTAGTGAGTCGTTATTTACCCAATGAGACGGCTAGCCAAAGTGGCCCAGTGGTCGCTGATGCCAAAAGTTTGGCGCTACTCGATTTAGCCAATAAAGTGGCTGACAGTGACGCGAGTGTCATGGTGATGGGTCCAAGTGGAAGTGGTAAAGAGGTATTGGCGCGCTATATTCACGACCAATCGCCGCGCAAAGAGGCGCCATTTATCGCTATCAATTGTGCAGCCATTCCCGAAAACATGCTTGAATCGACTTTGTTCGGTTACGAGAAAGGCGCGTTCACTGGCGCTGTGAATGCCTGTCCAGGTAAATTTGAGCAAGCACAAAATGGCACCATTTTACTTGATGAAATTACTGAAATGGATTTAGGCCTACAAGCGAAATTGCTACGTGTATTGCAAGAGCGCGAGGTTGAGCGCTTAGGGAGTCGCAAAACCATCGAGCTCAACGTACGGGTGTTGGCCACCTCAAACCGTGACCTCAAAGAAGCGGTCAGAGCCGGTATATTCCGGGAAGATTTATACTATCGTCTAAACGTGTTCCCGCTGACCTGGTTGCCACTCAATCAGCGCCCCGGGGATATTATTCCACTGGCTGAACATTTATTGGAACGCCATTGCCAAGCTAGCAAACAAGCGACTGCCTCGCTCAGTGCCGATGCCAAAGAGCGCTTAATGGCGCATACTTGGCCGGGAAATGTGCGTGAGCTTGATAATGTTATTCAGCGTGCGCTGATCTTAAAATCCGGTGATGAGGTGCACGCCAGCGCCATTTATATCGAAGAGTTCGTCACTGATGATGAAGTTGAGCTCAATGCGCACCAAGATATGCCCTCTGCGCTCAATCAACACTATGATGAGCTGCCAGTGGCATCGCCCCAAGGTGTAGACCAAGCCCATAACTTTAAAGATGAGCTTAAAAACAAAGAGCACAAAATAATTCTCGATACCTTAGCGCGCTTCAACGGTAAGCGTAAGGATGTTGCTGATGCCTTAGGGATCAGCCCGCGTACCTTACGCTACAAAATAGCGCAAATGCGCGAGCAGGGGATCCACCTTCCTGCATAGTCTCGTCATAATGTTCTATTTCAGCCCGGGATAAGCTCGGGCTTTCTTGTGGGCGTCAAAAATATAGCTTGCCTAATTCCTCAGTGTCAAAATTAAAATAGCAATAACATACTGTTAAATAACAATATTTTGTTGGCACGACTTGTGCATTGTTCAGGGTAAGTTTAATTAACTGAGTGATGCCCAAGATGAAAGTCCAAGCCAACTCATTATTTCAAGAAATGCAGTCGCTCGCGCAAGAAGCGCAAGCTCGTAACCCATTGAAAGAGGCACAAAACCAAGTGCCGCAAACATCGACCAGCCAATTTGGTGAGCTACTAAGTAGCGCAATCGATAATGTTCATAACCTACAGCAAGACGCTAAATCGAAAGTGGTTGCTGTGGAGATGGGTGACCGCCGCGTTTCTCTTGCCGAAGCAATGATCGCATCGCAAAAATCCTCTGTCGCATTTGAGGCCACTGTGCAGGTTCGTAACAAGCTAGTGGAAGCCTACAAAGACATCATGAACATGCCTGTATAACGGATAGCGGAGAACAGTTGTGGCACAAGCAAACCAATCAACAGATTTAGCCCTTGCCGATGGCGGTGTTGACATGAACACCGACTCCTCGGGTGAACAGCAAGAACAAAAGTCTGGTTATTTAAGCGCCCTTAATGGCGTGGATATGCTACGACAGGTGACGCTGATCATCGCTTTGGCTATTTGCTTGGCCATCGCTATTTTTATCATTATTTGGGCGCGTCAGCCTGATATGCGCCCGTTGGGCAAAATGCCCACCGAGGAATTGATTCAGACCTTGGATTTCTTGGATGCGCAAAAAATCGATTATGAACTCGATGGCAACGTGATCATGGTTGCCGAAGATGCCTATCAAGATATAAAACTGAATATGGCTCGAGAGGGGCTTACGCAAGGCCCGCAATCTGGCACCGATATCTTGATGCAAGACATGGGATTTGGCGTATCACAGCGTCTTGAACGTGAACGTCTCAAGCATTCTCGCGAGCAGCAGCTAGCGCGTACTATTGAAGAACTTAATAAAGTATCTCGCGCCAAAGTATTACTGGCCATTCCTAAAGAAAATGTATTTGCTCGTATTGAGAAGAAGCCTTCAGCAACGGTTGTTGCGACGGTTAAACGCGGCCGTAACCTCAACAGTGAAGAGATAGACTCTATCGTCGATATCGTCGCCTCGGCCGTGCAAGGACTGTCTCCTGAACGGGTCACGGTGACCGATCAAAATGGTCGTCTGCTTAACTCCGGTTCACAAAATTCGTTATCGGCGCGCTCACGTAAAGAGTATGAGATTGAGCGTCAACGAGAGCAGGAATATATAGAAAAAATTGATAGCATCATGATCCCGGTGGTCGGACTGGGTAACTATACTGCGCAGGTAGACTTGGTCATGGATTTCAGCGCAGTAGAAGAGACTCAAAAGCGTTACAACCCAGATTTGCCAGCGGTGCGCAGTGAAACCACATTAGAAGAGAATAATATTGGTGGTTTAGCGGTCGGCATTCCTGGTGCTTTAACAAATCAACCGCCAGTGAACTCTAACATTCCAGAGAATGCATTGGACGAGCAAAGTGCGCAAACTCGCTCACCGTCGCGCAGTCACAAAGAAGCGACCCGTAATTATGAGCTTGATACCACTATTTCTCATAAACGTAAGCAGACTGGGGTGATCCGTCGTATCAGTGTTTCCGTGGCTGTGGATTACACACAAACAGCTGGTGCGGATGGGCAAACCACCAGTGCACCGCGCAGTGCCGAGGAGCTCAACAATATTCGTCGCCTATTACAAGGAGGCGTGGGTTTCGACATGCAGCGTGGTGATGCCTTAGAAGTCGTGAGTGTCCCCTTTGTACGTGAAGATATGGGCGCGGTTGCTGAACTGCCACTGTGGGAGCAAAATTGGTTTATGAAGATAGTGCGTTTAGCACTGGGCGCATTAGTGATAATCGTGTTGATCATTGCCGTGGTTCGCCCCATGCTTAAACGACTTATCTACCCAGATGATACACTGGAAGAATACAATGAAGATGCGTTGAGTTCGGGTGTTGATATCGGTGATAGTACATTAGAGATGCTAAACAAAGATTTCGACTCGGCAGCGGTGGGCTTCTCCTCCGACGGGACACTGCAGTTGCCAGACTTACATGGTGATGAAGATCTCCTAAAAGCGGTTCGCGCCTTGGTTGCCAATGAGCCTGAACTATCCTCGCAAGTAGTTAAAGCATGGTTGAGTGAAGATGACTGAAGAACAACAGCAACTAACTAGCGGCTTCGATGTTGATAAACTCGAAGGCGTAGAGAAAGCAGCAATCCTGCTACTGAGCTTGTCTGAAGAGGATGCCGCGCAAATTCTTAAACACCTTGAGCCCAAACAAGTGCAAAAGGTGGGGATGACCATGGCCGCGCTTGATGACCTTAGTCAGGATAAGATCAGCGCCGTGCACAACCTGTTTATTGAGCAAATTCAGCAGTTCAGCACCATTGGCTTCCAATCAGAAGACTTTATTAAGAAAGCTCTGACAGCCGCATTAGGTGAAGATAAAGCGGCAAGCCTGATTGACCAAATTGTGATGGGCTCAGGTGCAAAAGGTCTTGATTCGTTGAAATGGATGGACTCCAAACAGGTGGCGAACATTATTCGCAACGAGCACCCGCAGATTCAAACCATTGTTTTATCTTATCTGGAGCCAGAGCAAAGTGCAGAAATTCTGGCCCAGTTCCCAGAGAAAGTACGTTTGGATTTAACCATGCGGATTGCCAACCTCGAAGAAGTGCAGCCAGCAGCGTTGCAAGAGCTCAACGAGATTATGGAGAAGCAATTTGCAGGTCAAGCTGGGGCACAAGCTGCGAAGATGGGCGGCCTGAAAGCGGCGGCCGATATCATGAACTACCTCGATACCAATGTCGAAGGCCAGTTAATGGACTCTATTCGCGAGCACGACGAAGAAATGTCACAGCAAATTCAAGATCTTATGTTCGTCTTCGAGAACCTTATGGATGTCGATGACCGAGGCATTCAGGCCATCCTACGCGAAGTACAGCAAGATGTGCTGATGAAGGCAATCAAAGGTGCCGATGACGGACTGAAAGAGAAAATCTTCACCAATATGTCCAAACGGGCAGCCGATATGCTGCGTGATGACCTTGAAGCCATGGGTCCTGTGCGTATCAGCGAAGTGGAAGCGGCGCAAAAAGAGATTCTCTCTACGGCGCGACGCTTATCCGACTCCGGTGAAATTATGCTTGGTAGTGGTGGTGGCGAGGAGTTCCTCTAAGCCATGAGTGAGTCAAAATTACGTCGTGGGCAACGATTAGACGCCAGTGAGGCAGCAGATGAACTGCTGGAGAACTGGCCTATTCCCGATGTCAGTGCAGATCCAAAGAAATATCAAGGGCGTTCAACCGCCTTTGGGACACCGCTCGAACAGCTTTATAAAAAGCATGTCGAGGAAGATGAGCAGAGCGATGGCGAAGAGATCCTGACCCCTGAGGAGACCGACTTTCCTAAACTAACCCTTGAAGAGTTAGAGCAAATTCGCCAAGACGCATACGAAGAAGGCCTCAAACAGGGGCATGAACAAGGCTACGTTGACGGATTTGATAAAGGTGCCAGTGAAGGCAAAGAAGCGGGCTTCCAAGAAGGGCTAAAGCAAGGCAAAGAGCAAGGGCTTGAAGATGCGAAGCCCATCATTGACGAACAACTGGATGCGTTAAAAAGCACGTTAGAAGCGCTTGATGAACCCGCCAAACATATTGATGAGCAGGTTGAGCATGAGCTGATCTTTCTCGCCAGCGAGTTAGCCAAAGCCATTACCTTGAGTGAGTTAAAAACCAACCCCGACACTATTTTAAATGCGCTTCGCGCGGCAACCGAAGCCTTGCCAAGTAATGAGGCAATGTGCCAAATCAGCCTCCATCCAGATGATTTAGCTATAGTGATGTCGCACTTCAGTGACACCGAGTTGGATAATCGCCATTGGCAGTTACTCGGTGAGCCGACTTTGGCGCGCGGTGATTGTAAAATCAAGCAACAGCGTTCATCTATCGATTTCACATTGGGGTTGCGAATCCAACAAGTACTGGAACCGTTTTTGCACGACAGCGGTGTCCATGTGCGTGATGAGCCAAAATCATGACAACTTCATTAAGTGAGCGTTTGCACCAGCAGCGTAAACACATCCATCAACCTCAGGTCGCGGTAGCGGGGAGCTTGACCCGCGTTGTTGGCCTGACCCTTGAAGCAAAAGGGCTGCAAGCACCGCTGGGTAGCCAGTGTCAGGTCGAAACAAACCAAGGCTTAGTCGATGCCGAAGTGGTGGGATTTAACGACGACGTGCTTTATTTAATGCCCAATGACCGTATCTCTGGGGTGTTGCCTGGAGCCCGCGTTATCCCTCAACACAAGCAGCAAGGGTTGCCAGTAGGGATGAGCTTACTCGGGCGTGTGGTCGATGGTTTGGGGCGCCCTTTAGATGGACTCGGGCCACTGCGCTGCGAGGAGTTTACTCACTTTGCAAAAAACACCATCAATCCTTTAGCACGGCGACAAATAAGCCAACCTATGGACGTGGGCGTGCGTGCTATCAACTCCATTATCACCGTGGGTCAAGGCCAACGTATGGGCTTGTTTGCCGGTAGTGGTGTGGGTAAGTCGGTATTGTTAGGGATGATGACCCGAGGCAGTGCGGCCGACGTTATTGTGGTCGGCTTAGTGGGTGAGCGTGGTCGTGAAGTTAAAGAGTTCATCGAGGAAATCCTGGGTGAAGAAGGGCGTCGTCGTTCTGTGGTGGTGGCCGCGCCGGCTGATGCATCGCCATTGATGCGTCTAAAAGGCTGTGAAAGCGCCATCACTATTGCCGAATATTTTCGCGATCAAGGCCTCAATGTATTGTTATTACTTGATTCGGTCACTCGTTATGCCATGGCACAACGGGAGATAGCACTCGCCGTTGGAGAACCACCCGCAACTAAAGGCTATCCCCCTTCGGTGTTTGCCAAGCTACCTGCTCTTATTGAGCGTGCGGGTAATGGCGGTGAAGGCCAAGGCGCCATTACTGCCTTTTTCACGGTGTTGTCAGAGGGGGATGATTTGCAAGACCCGATTGCTGATGCCGCACGAGCTATTTTAGATGGCCATATTGTGCTCTCACGAGAGCTTGCCGACAGTGGCCATTACCCGGCCATTGATATCGAAAAATCGATTAGTCGGGTGATGCCGCAAGTGGTCTCAGAGCAACATATGCAGCAAGCGCGGTTAATCAAGCAAGTGGTGGCAATGTACAATGAAAACAAAGACATGATCACCCTAGGCGCATATCAAAAAGGCACCGACCAGATACTCGACCAAGCCATTGATATGATGCCGCGTATTAATAACTTTTTACGCCAGGGAATGAAGGATGTAGTGCCTTACGATGAGTGTTTAACGTCGTTAGCCAATTTGTTAGGACAGGGAGGCAACCATGGCTAAGCTGGCGCTGCTTTATAAACTTGAATCGGACAAAGAAGAAAAACTGCGTGCCGACTTTCTAGGCGCGCAACAGCACTGGCAGTCTCATCAGCAAAAGCTCAATGGACTTAACCAGTTTCGCCAAGAGTATTTTGCACAACTGACGCAAAAGGCACAGGCCGGTCTATCCAGCGCTGGGTTTAGTCACTACCAAAACTTCATCAGCAAAATAGACCAAGCCATTGAGCAGCAAACACAGGTGGTTGAAACTGCCCACAGAGTCACGGAGCAGCGCCAATCACAATGGCGTCAACAGCGGGTACGTACTGAAGCCGTAGCCAAGTTAATTGAAAAAGAAAAACTTAAGCAACAAGCGAAGTTAGCGAAAGCAGAACAAAAAATGTTGGATGAATTCGCTACCAATCAGTTTTATGCCCGACGGCGTTCAGGCGAAACTGGTATGTAACTTGCTGTAATTTTCTAAAAGCTTAGTTAACCTTGCAAAGCGGCACTGCTTTGCCACCTTTGAAGGGGTCATATGATGACACAGGTAGAATCAGTAATTGTCCTTCCCCAATCGGGACAGAGCCAAGATAAGAGTGCATCATCCACTTACGATTCTGGTGAGAAAGAGTTTGCGCAATTCTATTCTCAAGAGCAGCAACGCCAAGACCGTGTGAAGCGCTCCCCAGAGGATGAAAAGCAGGCCATTGGCGGCTTTGTGGGTCAAAAAAGTGATTCAAAAGAGCCCCAAAAGAATACTCAGGAAACCGAACAAAGCGTTGATAAATCAGCGGAAAAGGTTATCGAGCAAAGTAGAGATAAAGAACCATCAACAACCGTTTTGGATGGCGAGGGTGACGCAGCTGATGGCGCTGAGCCGCTTAGTAATACGGCGCAGCCTAGCGAGGAGGTGGCGCAGACCACTCCCATAGCTGCTAGTGAAGATGACTTTTATCAGCAACTTTTTGCGCAATTATTGATGAGCACAGAGCTCTCTGCGGTCGCCAAAGAAGTGGGCAGCGCTCTTAATGGTACCGGGTTCAGTGATGATATTGATGTCGACTTTATTGCTAAGCTGCCAATCGAGCTTAAACAATCGCTTGCCCGTTTAACGCCGGCACAGCGCAGTGAGTTGAGTGTGCAACTGCAGCAAATGGCCTCGGCAGCGGGGATAGATGCAAAAGCGTTGGCTAGCATAGAGACACAACTGAATCAGTTAGCGGCCACCCCAGTGCAATCAGGCCTGAGCGATGCTGAACGTATTGCCGCGCAAGCCAAAGAGTTATCCATGGCAAAAGCCAGCGAACAGGTGCAGCGTCCAGCCGAGAGTGTAGCAGCACGCAGTGCTGAGGATGCCAGCAAACTAAACAATTCAACTAAGGTTGCCAGTGACGTTCAGCAAGAACTGAATAAAGTACTCGCTGATGGCAAAACCCTTGGTGCAGAGGCTGTTAAGTCTGATGCAAAAAATAGTACCGCGAGCGCGGCGCCAGGATCATTAAACCCAGAGCAACAGCAACGCCAATCCCAAACCCAGCATATATTGGCAGCAGCCAAAGTTGAAGCCGACCAAGGCGGACCCAGTGCCAGCAAAACGACCCAAGCAGCGGTTAATCCAATGTTGAGCGATGCACAAATGAAAGCGGCTCAGCCACAAGGGGATAAGCAAACTAATCTATCAGCGAGTAAATTCAGCGCCGAGCCTATGATTGAGTCAGGGGATAAGGCGGTTTCGCCAAGTAAAGGCACGCAAGGGGAGAACGCTCAGCCTTCAGCCAATGCTTTGAGCGCTCAGTCTAAAGTGACTCAGCTTGCCAGTGCCTTAGTGGCACACGCGCAAGGCAATACCGAGCTCAGCAGTGCAATTGAGGCGGACCTTGCACATTGGCAACAGGTGCAACAAGCCGCCACGCAAAGTACGCAGCACAGCCAAGCTCAAGGGCAAACTCAGCGTATGGCGCTGGATCCTGCACTGCTGCAAGCAATTAATATCACTAAAAACGACGCTGCGCAGCAAATACAGCAGCGCGTGAATATGATGCTTAACCTCAATAACCAAGAAGCCGAAATCCGTCTTGATCCACCGGAGTTAGGAAGTATGCAAGTGCGGGTACGCAGTGAGGGAGAACAAGCACATGTTAATTTTGTAGTGCAAAATCAACAAGCTAAAGAAGCACTAGAGCAGGCGATGCCGCGATTAAGAGATCTACTAGCGCAGCAGGGATTATCTTTGGGTGATACCAACGTCGAGCAGCAAAATCAGCAAAGTGCGCAGCACGATGGTGAACAAGGTCAAGGCAGCGAGCATGGCCTATTGACAGAGCAAGCAAGCAATGATGAAAACCATGGCTTAGAGCAACAGCAGAAAAACGCGCCAATGGAACAAGGAATTGATTTCTATGCGTAATAACTATTGCTATTATACAGTTAAGTGATTCTATTCGAGGCAACCTATGGCCGATGATAAGCAAACCGACCTGCAAATAGAAGAAGGCGGCGGCTCAAAGAAAAAACTGATTATAATCATTGCTGTTGTAGTGCTATTAGTCGGTGGTGGTGCAGGCTATTTCCTGTTTGCTGGGGGCGACGACCCGGCGCCTGCTACACTGGAACAAGAGCAAGGTGGTGCATCAGAGCAAGGTGGTGCAGCACCGAGTGCACAGCTTGGCAGTGCGTTGTATGTGGGCATGCCTCGTCCTTTCGTATTCAATGTACCGGGCGCTGCACGTGACCGCATAGTACAAATTAAAGTACAGCTATTAGTGCGTGGCGAAGGGAACGAAGAGGCCGCTAAAAAGCATATTCCACTTATTGAAGGCACATTATTAAGTGTGTTCGCCGGTACCAATGCCGATGAGCTAAGCACTGCAGCAGGTAAAGAATCTTTGCGTGATGAAGCGCTTACGCAAGTACAACAAGCCCTCGAAGGCGTAGAGGGTTCGAAAGTCGTAGAGCGAGTGCTCTTTACCGGCTTTGTAATGCAGTAAGGGGTAGATGTGAGCGACTTATTATCTCAAGACGAAATTGACGCGCTACTGCACGGGGTAGACGATGTCGAAGAAGAGGATACCTCCGAGGGTGCCAGTGCCAGTGGCGAGAGCGCGCTGCAGTATGACTTTTCTTCACAAGATCGTATTGTCCGTGGGCGTATGCCAACGCTTGAGATTGTCAATGAGCGCTTTGCCCGACATATGCGCATCAGCTTATTTAATATGATGCGTCGCACCGCTGAAGTGTCCATCAACGGCGTGCAAATGATTAAATTTGGTGAATATATTCACACCTTGTTTGTTCCCACCAGTTTGAATATGGTGCGCTTTCGCCCGTTAAAAGGCACCGGTCTGATTACTATGGAAGCGCGGCTGGTATTTATATTGGTAGACAACTTCTTTGGCGGTGATGGTCGTTATCATGCCAAAATTGAAGGTCGTGAATTCACCCCTACCGAACGCCGTATTGTGCAGATGCTGCTGAAAATCATCTTTGAGGATTACAAAGAAGCGTGGGCTCCGGTCATGGATGTGTCGTTCGAGTATTTAGACTCGGAAGTAAACCCGGCGATGGCCAATATTGTCAGCCCCACTGAAGTGGTGGTGATCAGCTCGTTCCATATTGAGCTTGATGGTGGCGGTGGCGACTTCCATATTGCCCTGCCATATTCCATGTTGGAACCCATCCGTGAGCTGCTTGATGCCGGTGTACAGTCTGATACTGAAGACACTGATTTACGCTGGTCTAAAGCGCTGCGCGATGAAATCATGGATGTTGAAGTCGACTTATCGACACGGTTATTAGAGGTAGACTTGAGTCTTGAGCAGATTATGGAGCTCAAAGCTGGAGACATTATTCCAGTAGAAATGCCTGAGCATATCACTGTGTTTGTTGAAGACTTACCGACCTTCCGCGCGAAGATGGGCCGCTCTCGGGATATGGTGGCATTGCAAATTAGTGAAAAGATTAAACGCCCAGAATCGGTGAAGTCGGAACTTCATGTGTTTACGAAAGGCGGTAAGAAGCTCGACTCAGATGCTGAATTAGCCGAGCTTGAGGAAGATCTGCATTTAAGTGAAGGCGTAGATTTAGATTGGTAAAAAGGTGCGCACATGCGCGCCTAGCAACAGAGGTTGTATGTAATGAGTGATGATCAAGATACCATGGATGAATGGGCCGCAGCCCTAGCCGAAGCCGAAGAAGGTGAACAAGGCGGTGGCGACGATGCCCAGGTTGCAGAGCTAGACGAGCTCTCCGAAGAGCGCGATGAGGTCACGCCAGAGGAAAAGCGTAAGCTGGATACCATTTTAGATATTCCGGTGACCATTTCTATGGAAGTGGGCCGCTCTAAAATCAATATCCGAAATTTGCTACAGCTTAACCAAGGCTCAGTGGTAGAACTTGATCGCGTTGCTGGCGAGCCACTGGATGTATTAGTGAATGGCACCTTGATTGCGCACGGTGAAGTGGTGGTGGTGAACGATAAGTTTGGTATTCGCTTAACCGACGTGATTAGCCAAGTAGAGCGGATCAAAAAACTACGATGAGAGCATTGGCCTCGCTTTTTGCCCTCGTGGCACTTCCCGTTTATGCGCAAAATGGTGCCGCCCAGCCTGGCGCGGGGCTGAATCTCAATGTTATGTCTATGTTGTTGTCGCTGTTGTTGGTGGTCGGGACAATTATCGCATTAGCTTATATGCTTAAGCGTTTTAATCCGAATATGGCCAATAATGACGATTTTAAAGTTATACGCACTTTGCCACTGGGGACTAAAGAGCGGCTGCTGGTGGTAGAAATCGATAATAAGCAACATTTATTAGGCGTTACGCCAGGTGCCATCAATTACTTATATGAGCTGGAAACGCCGCTCAAAGAGCGCGAGATGGCGCCACTGGCAAAGCAACTCAGCCACATACTCAATACTAAAAAAAAGACCTAAGATAATGAAATACTGGCTAATACTTCTTTTTGCTATGCTTTTAAGCCCGACTGCTTTTGCAGAGCAGGGGCTTCCCGCCGTGACCGTAACCACCAATGCCGACGGCACGCAGGATTACTCAGTCACCTTGCAAGTATTAGCGATTATGACGGCGCTAAGTTTTATCCCTGCCGCCGTTATTATGATGACCTCATTCACCCGTATTATTGTGGTGTTGGCGATATTGCGCCAAGCCATCGGCTTGCAACAAACCCCTTCGAACCAAGTGCTTCTGGGCATGTCTTTGTTTCTGAGTATTTTTATTATGGCACCGATATACAATCAGGTGCATGACCAAGCGATTCAGCCTTATCTAGACGAAGAAATGTCCTCTATGCAGGCGCTGGAAGCCGCTAAGCAGCCGATGAAGGCTTTTATGCTTTCACAAACACGGATAAAAGATTTAGAAACTTTTGCGCAAATAGCCGGTTATGAAAAACTAGACTCGCCTGCGGACACCCCTTTTATCGTGGTGATCCCCGCATTTGTCACCAGCGAATTGCAGACCGCGTTTATTATTGGCTTTATGTTTTTCATTCCCTTCCTTATCGTCGATTTAGTCGTGGCCAGTGTCTTGATGGCCATGGGTATGATGATGCTCTCGCCAATGATTGTCTCCTTGCCCTTTAAAATTATGCTATTTGTATTAGTGGATGGGTGGTCACTGGTAATGGGCACCTTGGCACGTAGCTTTGGGTTGGGAGTGTAATAATGGAGCCGGGCATTTTTGTCGATATTCTTAGTGATGCTTTATTTTTGGTGATAAAGTTGGTGTCGGCGATCATTGTCCCTAGTTTGATTGTTGGATTGATTGTTGCGGTATTCCAAGCGGCGACCTCAATCAATGAGCAAACCTTGAGCTTCTTACCTCGTTTGCTTGTCACCTTAAGTGCACTTATTATCGGTGGCCACTGGTTTACGCAGGAACTTATGGATTTCTTTAACCGCTTAGTGCTGTCGATACCTGAAATTGCGGGATAACCATGGAATACCCCTTTGCTGTCATTGTTCAGTGGCTAAGTGACTACTTACTTCCATTAGTCCGTATACTGGCAATGTTGATGGTCATGGCAGGGATAGGGGCACGCAATGTCCCTTCGCGTATTAAGCTTGGTTTGGCCTTGGTGATTGCCTTTGTTGCGGTGCCGGTATTGCCTCCTACTCAGTTCACCAACTTGTTTTCGTTGGAAATGGTGTTTGTGGTGCTGCAACAACTGCTCATTGGTGTGGCTATGGGCTTTGCCTCGCAGTTACTATTGAATACCTTCATTCTCGCTGGGCAAATCTTAGCAATGCAAACGGGCTTGGGTTTTGCCTCGGTGGTTGACCCCTCAAATGGCCTAAGCGTGCCGGCGGTGGGGCAGTTCTATTTAATTCTTACCACCTTATTATTTTTTGTTTTTAACGGTCATTTGATGATGATCCAAATGATTGTACACAGCTTTATCGCGGTCCCTATCGACGGCACTTGGTGGGCGGTTGATCACTACTGGGATATTGTTACCTGGGGTGGGTGGATGTTTACTACCGCTTTGGTATTGGCGTTGGCACCGCTGACTGCGATGTTGGTCATTAATTTATCTTTTGGCGTGATGACGCGAGCGGCACCGCAATTAAATATCTTCTCAATTGGTTTTCCCTTCACCCTAGTGGCGGGACTAACCATTATCTGGGCAACCTTAGGAAACTTCATGGCGCAGTTTGAGGCGCAGTGGTTACGCATGGTTGAGCTACTTTGCTCGATGGCAGGCTGTAGTCCTTAGGAGTTGTTATGGCAGAAGATTCAGGTCAAGAACGTACCGAAGAGCCCACGCCGAAAAAGCTACAAGAGGCGAAGAAAAAGGGCCAAATAGCACGCTCAAAAGAGTTGGGTACCACCTTTGTATTGATTATGTCGGCGGTTTCTTTGCTCATTTATGGCCCCGATATTGGTCGTGGTTTACACACAGTCATGAAGCGAATGCTATCGCTGAGTCGTAACGAAACTTATGACACCACCAAGATGTTTGCGGCATGGGGGGCGGTAGCGGATTCATTGCTCTATCCCATGAGTATGTTTGTACTGGTTATAGTTATCGCCGCGTTTATTGGTAATACCATGCTTGGCGGATTTAACTTTTCATGGCAAGCGATGGCACCCAAAGCCAGTAAGATGTCGCCGATGAAAGGGTTCAAACGTATACTTGGGCCGCAAGCAGCAGTTGAGCTGATAAAAGCGCTGCTCAAATTCGGGCTAGTTGCAGCGTGTGCGGTGTTTTTGATCAAAATGTATTTTTACGAAATTCTGCATTTGAGTATCGAAACGCCACCGAACAATATAGCTCACGCGTTGGAAATTATTGCCTGGATGTTTCTAGCATTGAGTTGCACCATGATTGTTGTCTCGGCGGTGGATGTGCCTTATCAGGCGCACAACCACCATAAACAGTTGAAGATGACCTTACAAGAAGTTAAAGACGAGTATAAAAACTCCGAAGGTGACCCGCAGATCAAAGCGCGTATTCGGCGAACCCAGCGGGAAATGTCACAACGTCGGCAAATGCAAGATGTGCCTGATGCTGATGTGGTGGTAACCAACCCGACACACTTCTCGGTAGCGATAAAATACGATACTGAAAAAGCCGGTGCGCCAATAGTATTGGCTAAAGGGGCCGATGAAATGGCCTTACAAATTCGTAAAATAGCCAAAGGAAATGACGTCCCGCTGGTAGAATCTCCAGTGCTAACACGGGCGCTCTATCATACCACCGAAGTAGGCGAACAAATTCCCGAGCAGCTATTTACCGCCGTCGCGCAAGTGTTGGCCTATGTGTATCAGCTGAAACGCTTTGAAAAAGGACGCGGTCGCCGGCCTTCTAAACTGGCGGACAAACTACCTATTCCTGATGAATTCAAGTATTAACCAACTGAAATATAAGATATAAAAAACTGGCCTACTCCTTGCTTTGATGACTGCAGTGTCAATTTATTGCTGTAGCATTTATGGATTTTAAGGCCGTTCTCACCCAGCTTAATCGCGATAAAAAAGAATATGCAAAAGGCGTAGGTACGCCGCTGTTGGTGCTCGCCGCACTGGCAATGGTGGTATTACCTATGCCGCCATTTTTACTGGATATTCTGTTTTCGTTTAATATTGCGCTGGCCTTGGTGGTGCTGTTAGTTACGGTCTACACCATGAAACCGCTTGAATTTGGAATGTTCCCAGCGGTGCTTTTAGTCGCGACCATTATGCGTCTGGCGCTCAATGTTGCCAGTACGCGGGTGGTGTTATTAGAAGGCCACCAAGGCGGGGACGCGGCCGGTAAAGTAATTGAAGCCTTCGGCTCGGTGGTGATCGGCGGTAACTATGCCGTGGGTCTGGTTGTCTTTCTGATCTTAATTATTATCAACTTCGTGGTTATCACCAAAGGGGCCGGACGTATATCAGAAGTGTCTGCCCGCTTTACCCTCGATGCGATGCCCGGTAAACAAATGGCCATTGATGCCGATTTGAACGCGGGTTTTATCAGCGCCGAGCAAGCGCGGGAGCGGCGTGAAGAAGTCACCCGTGAAGCGGACTTTTACGGTTCGATGGACGGTGCCAGTAAGTTCGTAAAAGGCGATGCCATTGCGGGTATCGTTATCTTAGTGATTAATATCGTTGGCGGGTTATTTGTCGGTATGATCCAACATGACTTGAGCTTTTCTCAGGCCATGGAAGTGTACACCTTACTCACCATTGGTGATGGCCTCGTGGCGCAGCTGCCATCGCTGTTGTTATCAATCGGTACTGCTATCGTCGTAACTCGCCAAAATGAATCACACAATATGGGCGAGCAAGTTAAAACCCAGCTTGGCAATGACAAAGCACTGTGGATAGCATCCGGTATTCTCATCACTATGGGGTTGGTACCGGGTATGCCCCATGTGGCGTTTTTAGGCTTAGGTGGCTTACTTGGTTTTGTTGCTTATTATTCGCAAAAGCAGGCAAAGCTTGCTGCTGAGCAGGAGCAACAAGAAGCTGAGCAGGGCCCTGGCAGCAATGTTGCCACCCACGACGAACCAAAAGAATTGGGCTGGGACGATGTGCAGCAAGTCGATGTCATCGGTTTGGAGGTAGGCTACCGCTTGATCCCGCTGGTGGATCAGGCCCAAGGTGGAGAATTGTTAAGCCGCATTAAAGGGGTCCGTAAGAAGCTCTCACAGGAACTGGGCTTTTTGGTGCCGCCCGTTCATATTCGCGATAATTTAGAATTAGACCCTAATGCCTATCGTATTACCCTAATGGGCGTGTCCAGCGGTGATGGAGAACTCAGTCATGGTGATGAACTGGCCATCAACCCAGGTCAAGTCTTTGGCCCAATCAATGGTGTGGCGACTAAAGATCCGGCTTTTGGTCTGGATGCGGTGTGGATCAAACCAGAGCAAAAAGATGAAGCACAGTCTTTAGGTTACACCGTGGTTGATGCTGCTACGGTAGTGGCGACCCACATTAGCCAGTTACTCACTAATAACGCCTCACTGCTATTGGGCCACGAAGAAGTACAGAGTCTGCTTGATATGCTAGCGAAAAGCCATCCGCGTCTAGTAGAAGGTCTAGTACCAGATGTGTTACCGCTGACGACCATAGTGAAAGTACTACAAAATCTCCTCAATGAAGGCGTTGCTATTCGCGATATGCGTAGCATAGTGCAAACACTCGTAGAGTATGGTCCGCGCAGCCAAGACCCAGATGTATTAACCGCAGCGGTACGTATTTCATTGCGTCGTTTGATTGTGCAAGATGCGGTTGGCGCTACGCCAGAAATTCCTGTCATAACATTGGCGCCTGAGTTGGAACAGATGTTGCATCAGTCGCTTCAGAACGCAGGAGATGAGGGTGCTGGCATTGAGCCTGGCTTGGCAGAGCGGCTACAGGCCTCTTTAAGCGAAGCCCACCAGAACCAAGAAATGTCGGGTGAACCTTCCATCTTATTGACCTCCGGGATGCTTCGTACAGTGTTATCACGTTTTGTGAAGCACACCATCCCTGGGCTGAAGGTGATGTCTTACCAAGAAGTGCCCGATGAGCGTCAAATTAAGATTGTTAGCTCCGTTGGACAGCAATAGATCGGAAAGCCGGTTGTGAGAGGGTAATATTATGAAAATCAAACGCTTTTTTGCTAAAGATATGCGTACAGCACTGAAAGAAGTAAAAGATGAGCTGGGTGTTGACGCGGTGATCATGTCGAACAAAAAGCTTGCAGATGGCGTTGAAATCGTTGCTGCTATTGACCATGAACGCCCAGCAGCCGCACCGAAAAGCGCTCCCCAGCAGCAAATGCAGCCGCGTGCCACTGAGCAGCGTATGGTACGCCCACAAACACGTACGCAACGTCCTGAGCCGCAAAGTCACAATGGTGTGGCTGATTCATTACAGGCGTTGTTAGAGCGTCAGAGCCCAAAACCAAAGAACGCTGCTCTCGCCGACATGTTTTCGCAATCAGGTATTGATATGAGCGCGCCTGAAGAGCCTGTTGAGCAGCCTCAGCGCCGCGCCGCGCCGGCCAATAACTACGCTCCGCAGCCAACGCTGGCAGAGCCAACGCAAGCCCGCGCTGCAGCGCAGTCCATGGGTGATGATTTGGACGGTGACGGTTTTGATGAGCTACACCGCCAGCCCAATGATTCTGTACAGCAAGAGGCCATGGACAGCGAAGAGATCAGTGCCATGCGCGATGAGATGAATGCTATTCGTCAGCTTCTTGAACATCAAGTATCCGGCTTATTACATCAGGACCGAGCGCGCCGCGATCCAACTCGTGCCTGCTTTATCGAGCGCTTGCAGGGCATGGGTATCGACACTGAAGTGGCTGAGCAGTTAGTGCGTTATGTACCAGACGACGTATCGCGCAAGCAAGCATGGAGTGCAGCCTTGGATATGGTGCAAAAGCAGCTACACACCACCAATAATGAGATTTTACGCCATGGCGGCGTATATGCGTTAGTCGGTCCTACTGGCGTAGGCAAAACCACAACGGTTGCAAAACTGGCCGCATTAGGGGCGCAAAAATACGGCGCTGACAAGGTTGCGCTGATCACCACGGATACATACCGTATCGGTGCTTACGAGCAGCTAGCAACTTATGGACGCATCATTGGTTGCCCTGTGAAGCAAGTAAAAGATGCCAATGAATTGGCCGATATGCTTTATCAATTACGCAATAAACGTCTAGTATTAATTGACACTGCGGGAATGAGCCAGCGCGATTTACGTTTAAGTGAGCAATTAAACACGCTCATGCGTAGTACGCGAGTCGATATTCGTAGCTATTTAGTGCTCAGTGCCACAGCACAACATGAAGTGCTTCAAGAAACCGTAAGGCACTTCCAAAAAGTTGACTTAAGTGGTTGTATTTTCACCAAACTTGATGAAAGTCTAAGTTTAGGCGAGATTATTAGTGTAGCGATTCAAAATCGCTTACCAATAGGGTATCTTACTAACGGTCAACGCGTTCCAGAAGATATTCGCGTTGCTAACTCAGAAAAAATGGTTAGAAAAGCTGAACAATTGTTTATCAAACGCCAAAAAACACAAAAATCAGCGGCACCAGCAGGGCGCCAAACAGTGGCGTCTCAGGCAGTAGGAATGTATGATTAACACAGTGCACGATCAAGCAAGTGGCCTTCGAAAAATGAATCAAAACAATAGCCAAGGCGTAAAAGTAATCGCCGTGACCGGTGGCAAAGGTGGCGTCGGTAAAACCAATGTCTCCTTGAATTTAGCTATTGCCATGGGTCAGCAAGGCAAACGTGTCTTAGTGTTAGATGCTGACCTAGGACTGGCAAACTGTGACGTTATGCTTGGTCTGCGTGTTGAAAAGAACCTTTCTCATGTTCTAAGTGGTGAGTGCGAACTGCGCGATATACTGGTAACTGGGCCTGCGGGCATTCGTATTGCTCCGGCAACATCGGGGTCACAGAGCATGGTTGAACTGAGTGCCGCAGAGCATGCAGGTTTAATCCGTGCGTTTAGCGAGCTCGATAACGACTTTGATGTCCTCATTGTCGACACCGCCGCTGGTATCTCCGATATGGTGCTGAGCTTCTCGCGTGCTGCGCAAGATGTTGTGGTGGTGGTCTGCGATGAGCCAACCTCGATTACCGATGCCTACGCGTTGATCAAGGTGCTTAGTCGTGAACATGGCGTATACAAATTCAAAGTCGTTGCCAATATGGTGCGCAGCCAGCGTGAAGGGCAAGACTTATTTGCCAAACTCTCCAAAGTAACCGACCGATTTTTAGATGTGGCGCTCGAATTAGTGGCCACCGTGCCCTATGATGAAAACATGCGTAAATCAACACGTCGCCAGAAAGCCGTCGTGGAGTTATTCCCTAACTCACCCGCTTCGGTATCGCTGAAAAGTCTCGCTGGCAAGGCACTAAAATGGCCAACCCCTAATCAACCATCGGGGCATTTGGAGTTCTTCATTGAAAAGCTGGTCAATAATTAACTGTTGTTCGGATTTATGAATAAAGTGGCTGGATATCAAGATCAATTACAATTAAACACTCTGGTCGAGCGCCATGCCGCGCTGGTCAAGCGTGTTGCATGTCATTTGCTGGCTCGACTGCCAGCGAGTGTGCAGCTCGATGATCTCATTCAGTCCGGCATGATTGGCCTCATAGAGGCATCAAAAACCTTTGACGCCAGTAAAGGCGCCAGCTTTGAGACGTTTGCTGGTATTCGTATTCGTGGTGCGATGCTTGATGAAGTACGACGGGGAGATTGGGCTCCACGATCGGTACATCGCAATAGCCGCGCTGTAGCTACCGCTGTACATGAATTGGAAACCTCCCTAGGTCGGGAACCAAAGGATGTTGAAGTAGCTGAAAAACTTGATATTTCGCTCGATGAATACCATCATATTTTAAACGATGTTAATTGCTCTAAAGTGCTCGGTATCGAAGACTTAGGTGTCGATGAAGATGTACTCACCCCGAGCAGTGAACAATCTCAAACGGGGCGGCCCTACACCAGCGTTCACAACGAACGCTTTAACCAAGCATTAGTAGCGGCAATTAATTCTCTCCCCGAGCGTGATGCATTGGTATTATCGTTGTACTATAACGATGAAATGAATTTAAAAGAAATTGGGCAAATACTGGACGTAAGTGAGTCCCGTGTGAGTCAGATACATGGTCAGGCAATGATTAAGCTCAAAGCGAAAGTCAATGACTGGGTCAATTAGTAGTAAGAATAAAGGTTCATACCTCACTGGAGGATACTTTGGATAAAAACATGAAAATTCTCGTGGTCGATGACTTTTCCACTATGAGAAGAATCATTAAAAACCTATTGCGTGATTTAGGCTTTACCAACGTGCAAGAAGCGGACGATGGTAGTACCGCGCTGCCCATGTTGCAAAACCAAGAGTTTGACTTTGTGGTTACCGATTGGAACATGCCAGGTATGCAGGGTATCGATTTGCTCCGTGCAATTCGCGCCGACGACAGCTTAAAGCACATTCCAGTACTGATGGTAACTGCAGAGGCGAAGAAGGAACAAATCATTGCCGCTGCCCAAGCTGGCGTGAACGGTTACATCGTTAAGCCCTTTACCGCAGCTACATTAAAAACCAAGCTGGATAAAGTATTTGAGCGCTTAGGTTAACCGAGAAGGAGAGGTTTATGTCAGCTCCCGCTGCACCTCACATTACCCTAGAGCAAGCCAAACAGCTTGTATCGTTTCTTGAGCAAGGTGAGCAGGAGAAAGCCGATCAGCTGATCCTCGATGCTGCCTCCAAGGAACAGTCCGAACTGTTTGCTGAGGTTGGCAAGTTGACGCGGCAACTTCACGAGTCGTTGAAGAATTTCCAACTCGATACGCGCTTGAACGACCTCACGCAAGAAGCCATTCCCGATGCTAAGCAGCGTCTTAATTACGTGATGGAAATGACCGAGCAGGCGGCAAATAAAACCATGGATGCCGTGGAAGCCAGTTTGCCCATCGCTGAGCAGCTATCCACTGAACTACATCAAATTAAACCCATTTGGGATAAATTGATGCGTCGCGATCTCGAATTAGGTGAGTTCAAGCAGTTGTGTCATCAGCTCGATAGTTTTATGAACCGCTCTCAAGGCAGCACAGTGGAGCTGCACGACCTTCTTAACAATGTGCTGATGGCGCAAGACTACCAAGATTTAACAGGGCAGGTAATTCGCCGCGTAATCGAGCTGGTGCGCGAGGTAGAAGACAGCCTTATTAATTTATTAACTGTGTTTGCGGGCAACGAAGGTGAAGAACCGGTGGTTGAACAACAAAAAGCAAAACCAGCTGTGAACGCAGAAGGTCCAGAAGGGCCAATTATAGACACAGAATCACGTGATGACGTGGTCTCAGGCCAAGATGAAGTAGACGACTTGTTGTCTAGTTTAGGCTTCTAAAGAGGAGAGCGGCTGCATGAGCTTTGAAGTAGATGAAGATATTTTACAGGACTTTTTAGTCGAAGCAGGTGAGATATTGGAGCAGCTCTCTGAGCAGTTAGTAGAGCTTGAAAATAACCCTGATGATAAAGACTTGCTCAACGCTATCTTCCGGGGCTTCCACACTGTTAAAGGGGGAGCTGGGTTCCTTGGCATGAATGAGCTGGTAGATGCCTGTCATGGTGCTGAGAATGTGTTTGATATTCTGCGCCAAGGTAAGCGCCAGGTTACTTCTGAACTGATGGACGTGATCCTGCAAGCGCTCGATACAATTAACGACATGTTTGCGCTTATTCAAGCACGAGAGCAGCCGCAACCTGCAGACCCTGAGTTACTTGCTGTATTGCATAAACTGAGCGAACCTGAATCCGAAGATGAGGCACCTATTGCTGTGCCTGAACCTGCCGCAACTCCGAGTGAACCTGTGCCTGAAAATGTCGCATCAGGGGCCGATGATTTTGGCGATGATATTTTGTTCGATGCGCCAAGTGCTGGCAGTGACGAAGGCGAAGCGATTGACGAAATCACCGAAGATGAATTCGAAAGTTTGCTCGATGAATTGCACGGCCAAGGCAAAGGCCCGTCTGTGGGTGAAGGGTCAGCGGATGCTGAGGCATCCGGTAATGATGAAGATATTACCGATGATGAGTTCGACTCGCTACTAGACGAATTACATGGAGCAGGCAGCTTTGGTGCCATTAGCGATAATGGTTCCGCGCCGAGCGCCGACGAGCAGGGAGCTGCGCAGCAGAGTGCACCGACTACACCGGGCCAATCAGAGTCGGCCAGTGGTGATGATGAAGACATTACCGAAGATGAATTTGATGCGCTACTTGATGAGCTGCACGGCAAAGGCAATGCGCCTAAAGCAAGCTCTGCAGAAGCCTCGCCAGCGCCGGTTGAAAATCCTGCGGCGCCAGTAAGCCAAAGTAAAGCTAAAGACACACCGCCGGCAACGCCAGCGCCTAGTAAAGCGCCAGCGGCCGCAAAACCAGCGCCGAGTACGGCAAAGGGGAGCACCCCGCCTAGCAGTGGTGATGCCAAAAAACCGGCACCTAAAGCCGCGCCACCGCCACAAGCAGAAACGACAGTGCGCGTCGATACCAAACGACTAGACCAGATCATGAATATGGTGGGTGAGCTGGTATTGGTACGTAATCGTCTTATTACCTTAGCGAATAATAACAACAGTGAAGCTATGGGTAAGGCTATCTCAAATCTTGACGTGGTCACCGCCGATCTACAAGGTGCGGTGATGGCAACTCGGATGCAGCCAATTAAGAAAGTATTTGGCCGCTTCCCACGTGTAGTACGTGACCTTGCCCGCAGCTTACAAAAAGATATTTCCTTGGTTCTTGAAGGGGAAGAGACTGATTTAGATAAAAACCTTGTCGAAGCCCTAGCTGACCCACTCGTGCACTTAGTACGTAACTCAGTGGACCATGGTATTGAGATGCCTGATGTTCGAGAAGCAGCAGGTAAACCTCGCACCGGTACGGTGCGCTTATCGGCTTCTCAAGAAGGCGACCACATTCTCCTGAGCATCCACGATGATGGCGCAGGGATGGATGCCGAAAAACTGAAAAAAATCGCTATTAGCAAAGGGGTTATTGATCACGACCAGGCCGCCCGGTTGAGTGACACGGAAGCCTATAACCTTATTTTTGCCCCTGGATTCTCCACCAAAGAGGAAATTTCTGATATTTCTGGGCGTGGTGTGGGTATGGATGTGGTGAAAACCAAGATCAGCCAGCTTAACGGCACCATTAATATCGACTCACAGCTCGGTATTGGTACCCGTCTAGATATCAAAGTACCGCTGACGCTTGCTATTTTGCCAACGCTGATGGTGATTGTTGGTGAACAAACCTTTGCTCTGCCATTGGCGGCTGTTAGTGAGATTTTCCACCTTGATTTGACCAAAACTAACATTGTTGATGGCCAGCTCACCATTATTGTACGTGAAAAAGCTGTACCACTATTTTATTTAGAGCATTGGTTAGTCAAAGGGGCGGACCGCACCCAACGTAAAGCCGAAGGCCATGTCGTCATCGTTCAAATTGGTACTAAAAAGGTCGGCTTTGTGGTGGATTCGCTGATTGGTCAAGAGGAAGTAGTCATTAAGCCTCTGGATGCGTTGCTGCAAGGCACACCAGGTATGGCCGGGGCGACAATTACCTCAGACGGTGGCATAGCCTTAATTCTAGACGTGCCAAGCATGCTAAAACATTACGCTGGGCGCTCCAGCGTTAACTAAAATCGAGTATTAAATGGCTGTCAAAGTTCTAATAGTTGACGACTCAAGCTTTTTTCGTCGCCGGGTTACTGAAATTCTTGAAGGTGATGCCAATATCGAAGTCATTGACGCAGCTGTCAATGGCGCCGATGCGGTGGAGAAAGCAGTTAAGTTACGCCCAGATGTGATCACCATGGATGTGGAAATGCCAGTGTTAGATGGTATTTCTGCGGTGAAACAAATCATGGCGAAATCGCCAACACCTATTCTTATGTTTTCCTCACTGACGCGTGAAGGAGCCAGTGCCACACTGGATGCACTTGATGCCGGGGCATTGGATTTCTTACCGAAAAAGTTTGAAGACATCGCGCGCAACAACCAAGATGCGATTGAGATACTTCGACAAAAGGTGCGCGAGCTAGGACGTCGTCGTCTTTCGCGTTTTAATCGCCCAACGACCTCGACAACGGCATCGTCACCAGCGCGCCCCAGTGTCACCACACGCAGTTCAGCGCAACCTGATAGAAGCTTTAACCAAGGAGCTTCGACTCGGCCTCAAAGCGCTAGCCAATTCAAGCCCAGCGGCAAAAAGTACAAGTTAGTGGCTATTGGCACCTCTACCGGGGGGCCTGTGGCACTGCAGACAATTCTGACCAAGCTGCCAGCCAATTTTCCTCATCCTATTTTGCTTATTCAGCATATGCCGGCCGCATTTACTCCTGCGTTTGCGCAGCGCTTGAATAACCTTTGCAAAATCAAGGTAAAAGAAGCGCAACAGGGAGACCGTTTGCAACCTGGAACGGCGTATCTTGCACCAGGTGGTCAGCAAATGATGTTTGATGGCCGCGCTCAACAGCAAACTCTGAAGGTATTTCAAGACGACAACCCAAGAATTACTTATAAACCCAGTGTTGATGTTACTTTTGCCAGTAGCGCAAAAGCATTTGGCGGTGATGTATTAGCCATTGTGCTGACCGGGATGGGCGCTGATGGTCGTGAAGGTGCGCGGATGCTTAAACAATCAGGCTCACGGGTTTGGGCGCAGGACGAGCAGTCTTGTGTTGTGTATGGTATGCCGCAAGCGATAGCCAGCGCCGGTTTGCATGACCACCAAGTGGCTCTTGACGATGTTGCCGCGCATTTACTCAAGGAAGTCGGCTGTGGATAAACTTTCCATAATTGGCCTTGCTGTTGCCATTATCGCCATTACCTTAGGCTATAGCCTCGAGGGCGGTATGGTTTCAGGGCTGATTGATGGACCGGCACTGATCATTGTCCTTGGCGGCACTTTAGGTGCCGTAATGTTACAATCGCAACTAGCGACCTTCAAAAAGGCCTTGGGAGTCTTTAAGTGGGTATTTGTTCCCCCGTTTTATGATACCCAAGCTGGGATTGAGCAAATTAAATCGTGGGCCAGTACCGCACGTCAAAAAGGATACCTGGCTCTTGAGGAACAAGCACTCGTAAGTGAAGACCCTTATGCCGCTAAAGGCTTAAGCTTACTGATTGATGGCTCTCATGAGCAGCGCTTGCGTGACACCCTAGAAATCGAGCTTATGTTAGAGCGCGAGCGGTTGCTAGATGCAGCTCGTGTTTACGAGGCCATGGGAGGATATGCGCCGACCATTGGTATTTTAGGGGCTGTGCTCGGGCTCATTCAGGCGATGGCATACATTAGCGAACCCGATAAATTGGGTGCTGGGGTCGCCACCGCGTTTTTGGCCACGATTTATGGCGTGGGCTTTGCCAACTTGTTATTCCTGCCCGTTGCCAACAAGCTAAAGCAAGTGATTGAAGAAAAAATGCTCTATCATGAGCTTATCGCTGAGGGTATCATGGCAATGCAGCAGGGAGAGACGCCCGCAAATATAGAGTTGAAACTCGAGGCTTACTGCGCTGAGCGCCATGTTAGTGCAGGGTACTAATATGATGCGTATTCGTCACCGCCGAGGTCATGTAAAGGAGTCGCAACACACCCACCGTTGGCTCGTTTCTTACGCTGACTATATGACTATTATGTTCGCTTTGTTCGTGGTCATGTACGCGATTGCTATCAATAAAAAAGACGAAGAGTTTGCTATTTTTTCGCAGACGTTGGAGCAATTTTTTGACCGTGCTACCCAAGTGACTCAACCCATATTAACTGAGCAGCAGCAATCCACAGGAGACGGTGTGTTGCAACAACCACTGCCCGTCAATGAGAATGTGTTAGAAGGTGAAAGTATTGTCAAAGAGCCTATTCGTGGCTCAAAGTTGATTCCAGAGCAAGCAGACGTGAGTCTTATCGAGCAAAAAGAGCTCGGAGAGCCTTTAGAAACTTTGTTAGATAAGTTAACTGGCACTTTGCTTAATGAAATTCGCCAAGGTGATGCACAGCTCCAACTGAATGAGAATTGGCTTACTATTGAGATGAGTTCGGGGCTGCTTTTTCCAAGCGCCAGCGCCACGGTGACGAATCGCGCCGAACAAGTGGTGGCTCGTATTGCTGAGATTATTTCGCCAATGCGCAATTACTTGCGTGTGCGTGGCTATACCGATGACCGCAGTATCAATAACGAAATGTTTCGCTCCAATTGGCAGTTATCAGCGGCACGTGCAGCGGCGGTAGTCAAAGAGTTGCAAACCCTGGGCATAAACCCTGCGCGAATGGCGTTGGAAGGGTATGGGCAGTACACCCCTTTTGCTGACAATGATACTGCCCAAGGGCGGGCGCAAAATCGTAAAGTGGTCATCGCAATTTCAAAGTTTGCCTTGCCTCTGCAAGAGACCCCGCAACAAGACAGTGCCGTTGAATCAGTTGAGCCCGCAGTGGAGCAAGAGCTGCCAAGCACTGACAATACAATAAAAATAATACAACTACCCCATGGCGGTATTCGTATTACGACGCGCAATGAGGAACAGCAATAATGAAGGTATGGACGGTCGCGAACCAAAAAGGCGGGGTGGGTAAAACCACCACAACGGTGTCTTTAGGCGGTCTATTGGCTGAACAAGGAAAGCGTGTCTTATTAATTGATACCGACCCTCATGCGTCGCTTACCTACTATTTTGGTATTGATTCAGAGGCCATCGAAGTGAGTGCTTACGATGTTTTCACTCGCGGTAAAAATATGGCGAGTGAGGAAATACTGCAATCGCTGTGTCCATCCGGTGTCGAAAATATTGATATTCTGCCTGCTACCATGGCTATCGCCACGCTTGATAGAAGCATGGGTAATAAAAACGGCATGGGGTTAATACTTAAAAAGGTATTAGCGAAAATCAGCGAACATTATGACTATGCCATTCTCGATTGCCCACCGGTACTTGGGGTGTTAATGGTGAACGCGTTGGCAGCAAGCGAGCGCGTGCTCATACCTGTGCAAACTGAGTTTCTTGCGCTCAAAGGACTAGATCGCATGATGCGCACGATGGAGCTGATGCAGCAAAGTGCACAAACCTATAGCTATCAATACACGGTGGTCGCGACTATGTATGATAAGCGCACCAATGCCTCTTTGGATGCATACAAAAAACTGCGCGCTACGTATCATGACAGTGTTTGGCCGGGTGTGATCCCCATTGATACCAAGTTTCGCGATGCCAGCCTTGCGCAGCAGGTGCCTAGTAAGCACTGTGCTAAGGCGCGAGGCGTACAAGCCTACCGTGCGCTCTTAGACTATTTGCAAAACAAGCAGGTGGATGCATGAGTGGTCCTAATGAAAAGGTGATGAAGGAGTACCTCAGCGCGCTACTTAAAGAAGAAGCAGAGCCTAGGCGGGTAGCTAAGCCGGTCATCACTGAATCCCCTCAGGCAAATAAACTTGAGCCACTTGAAAAGTTACTTGCGCAGGCAGAGCAGCAAGCACAGGCTCGCGAGCAACAGCAACAGCAACAGCAACAGCAACAGCAACAGCAACAGCAACAGCAACAGCAACAGCAACAGCAACAGCAACAGCAACAGCAATCCAGCACGCACGTTGAGGATATTGCTCGGGCAATTAATAAGGAAAAACCTGCATCCTCTGGCACTAAGCTGCGCGCGCCACAGGCGGCGCGAGAAGAATATATGCAGGGCGAATTTCAGGCGCTGTTTTTTGACGTGGCTGGTTTGCTATTAGCAGTGCCTCTGAAATCTCTCGGTGGTATTCACCAGATTGGTGAAGTAAACCAATTATTCGGGAAACCACCTTGGTTCAAAGGGGTGATGTTAAACCGCGATGAAAAAGTCAGCCTTGTGGACACCGCCCGCTGGGTAATGCCAGAAAAATATGACAAAAACCTGGAACAGGCATTAAACTATAAGTATGTGATAATGCTTGGAGAATCTCAGTGGGGATTAGCCGCTGAGAATTTGATCAACAACGTAACCTTGAAAAGTGAAGACGTAAAGTGGCGACAAAGCCATGGTAAGCGTCCGTGGCTTGCTGGGGTTATAAAAGAAAAAATGTGTGCTTTAATTGATGTGGATAACCTGCAACTGCTTTTAGAGCAAGGGTTAGACAGTCAGGCTGAGTAATCAGGCACAAACTAATTGGTAACCAAGGCCGATTCATGACAGACGGCGTTATGGAGCTAAGTATGAGCGAAGAAAGAATAGTATCAGCGAAAGATGTAGACAGCAGTGATGAGGTACTGCAATGGGTCACCTTCCGGTTAGAGGAAGAGACCTATGGTATCAATGTGATGCAGGTACAAGAAGTACTTCGTTATACCGAGATCGCGCCCGTGCCCGGTGCACCCAGTTATGTCCTGGGTATTATTAACTTGCGGGGCAACGTGGTTACCGTGATTGATACCCGTTCACGCTTTGGGTTAGTTGACGCTGAAGTCACTGACAACTCTCGTATTGTGATTATCGAAGCGGAAAAGCAGGTTATTGGTATTTTGGTCGACTCGGTCGCTGAGGTGGTGTACCTGCGCAGCTCTGAAATCGACAGTGCGCCCAACATTGGCACAGAAGAGAGTGCTAAGTTTATCCAAGGGGTCTCAAACCGTGACGGTGAGTTACTGATTTTGGTGGATCTAAACAAACTACTCAGTGACGAAGAGTGGGACGAGTTAAGTAATATCTAAGTAATGAAAGACCCAAATCTGCTGTATATGATAGCCGCTAGCATAGTGTTATTGCTGGCGGTTTTAGTAATAGTGTTGTGGTTACGTACGTCGCAATTAGCGCGGCAAATGCGGGCACTGCGACAAAACATGGACACTGAAAAACAGGCGTCATCACAAACGCAAATTTTGCGTGCGGAGGTCAGTGAGTTGCGCACAGCATTGGCAAATATGAGCAACCGTATTGGCCAAATTCAACAGCGCACCGAAGAAGTGGCGCAACAGCAAGACACTATTCGTGAAGCAGACCCGCAAGCACGAATCTACTCTCGAGCAGTAAAAATGATTGAGCTAGGTGCGCCCATGGAAGAAGTGATGAGCGAATGTGAGCTACCTCGGGCAGAAGCTGAGTTACTGTTCTCATTGCATCAGAAAAATTAAGCTTTCACATTGAGCTTATTGCTAAAGTTCTGCCACCCAGGTGGAAACTTACCACGTAATACATAGGAAAAGGCAATAAGCTCAGCAATCACATAATAAAGCTCTTTGGGGATTTCTTGGCCCTGATCGAGCTTTTCTAAGGTCTTCGCTAAATCAGCATCTTGGTGAATTAATATGCCTTGTTCTTGCGCTGCTTCGATAATGTGCTCGGCTAACTCGCCAAACCCTTTGCTCGATACGGTTGGCGCACTGCCATGCTCGTAGAGCAGTCCAATGGCACTGCGTTGGGTTGATGCTGTCATACTACACCTTTAAATTAACGATACTATGACGGCGATAAAACTGCCGCCACTGTTGTACTTGTTGTTCACTCACCTGCTCAACCTTAATGGGCGCAACGCCGAGGCCGTGACTTTGCAGCTTGCGTCTTAGTGTTTCACTGTGTTCGTTAGCAAGGTGGTGCAAAGCCTGAGAGCTGGCGCGAAGTTCACAATTGAGGGTTTGCTTACACAAGTGCGCCTGCACACTGAGCTCGCCCAATTTAGGGTAGTCAAATTGCATACGCACAAACCACACGTCTTCGCCCTTGCCTTGTTGGCTCTTTTCTTTGTAGCGACCAATACTTAGCTGCGTTTGTCCTGCCTCGGGTGGCAAACGCATAGGTAAAAACAGCTGTACCAAAGGGTTAGAATCTTGCTGCGTTGTTAATTGTGGAGCGCTGGACTGGGGCGTCATACTTTGTTTAATGGCTGCCAAATCGCCGCCTAATGCTTGCGCCCCCGCACTTTGCAGTTGTTGCAATACTTGCTCAGCAGCAGAAGCTGGCGCTTGCGGTGTTTGAGCTAAAAGTAGGTTTATCAGTGGCATCAAGGCGCTTTGGCTGTGAGTCGCTATCGTGCTTGGCAGCTGTTGCAGGCTCTGAGCGCCCAACAGTGATAGCAAAAGAGTATCGATTTGAGCTGTGACGCTTGCACGGTATTGGCTAACAGGCTGTGACCAAGGCTGCAATTGGGCTTGCAACTGATTGACTGTGTTGGCTGCCGGAGTATGCGGTCCAACCATTTTACTAAAAGCTTGATTGACGAGTTGCTGTAGCTCTTTAGGCGCGTTTTGCACCAGAGTGTCTAGATTGGCAAGGTGATGGGTCAAGCTATGCTGTGCTGTGTAAGGCTTTATTAGTGGTGCCATTAACGCCTTACTGAGAGGCAAGGAGAGTACTTCTTGTGCCCCTGATACCGTTTCTGTAGCAGCCCCAGACACCAAGGTCGCTTTTACCGTGTGTTGCATCTGTGCGGTTAATGCTAATAGCGGCGATTGATTGCGAAGGGTATTAAGCAAGGCGCTCACCTCAACGCTCGGGCTTAATGGTTGCGCCATGGCGTTGGGTCTTGCCGCGCCATTAAAGGCGCTGAGAGACACCGGTTCAAGCTTTTTCGGCGTATCAAATAGCACCGTACTAAGCAGTGGCTTTGCAGTACTTTGTAATAACTGCTGAGCACTTGCGAGTGAATTGATACTTGGCGCACTTCGCCCTTGCTGCCAAGACTGTAATTGTTGCTTAGCATGCTGCCATAACGAGGTGTTTGCTTTGTTGTCTATTACCGGCCTATCACCGAGTTGCTGTGTTGCCGGGGAGGCCGTGGCGGTGCTTTGAGTGCCCACAATCACTTGTGGGCGGGCAACGTGTAAGTCGATACGCGGTAATTGCAGTTTGAGTTGTAACGCAGGTGATGTTGGCGCTACCCCCAGGCTTGTTGTGAGGCCCTGAGTTGGCAGTTGAGCCGATACGGTTCGGTTTATCGGCAAGGTCAATATGGCTTTATTCGCTTGGCCACCGACCAGGTTGAGCTGAGCATGCTTACCATCGGGACGTGGTAGCAACTGCAAGTTCATCGGCGTCTTTAGCAGCATGGCAACGAGCTTTTGTTGGCTCATCGGCAGTGGTAATTGGCTCCCTCCACTAAGCGGTAAGTGGGCCTGTATCTTTCCTTTCACTAACTGAACGATCAAGGATGTCGGCGATGGCTGAGCGTTAATTATCTCGGCACTGGATTTATTTAGATGCAAACTGGCATTAAGCGCCGGTATTGATAAGGCTGCTTTGTCAGTTAATTGCACTGTTAGCGCCAAACGCGTTGGGCTCACAACTTGGCCCTGACCATTGGTTAAGGCTGCGCCAAGCAAACGCATTATATCCTGAGCGGAGCTAAGCGGTAGCGAGGTTTTGCTGGGCGTTAATTGCAGTTGTCCTTGAGCATTAAGTTGCACGGTGCCTTGCTCAATAGTCAATGGTAGCGGCCCCTTTGGTGCTGATTGCAGGGGAACCTCGAGGGTCCGCCATTGACCTTGCAGCTGAACTTGCATTGTTGCTTTGTCAGCGCTGATATGAACATTTTTAACCGCCAAGGGCTGCTCAGTGGGCAGCGTGAGTGTCTTAGCCTGCTGCGTATCGCCAGCGATGCTCAGCGTTTGTGTGTGATGAATTAAAGGGGCAGATGGGCCCGACATATTACCCCCGAAACAAGATCAAAGTTTTGCCCGCAATTTTTCGCATTAGCATAGCATTATGGTAGACTATCGCCCAATTTTAAGCACTGAGAATGCCTGTTCGTGTTACACGTTGACGCAGTCACTTGCATTAAGCAAGAGCGATGCCTGTTTGAAGACCTTAGCTTTTCAATAAACGCTGGGGAGATCATGCAGTTAGAGGGGCCTAACGGGGCTGGGAAAACCTCTTTATTGCGCATTTTGGCGGGCTTTTCAGAGCCTATGCAAGGGCAAGTGCGCTTTATGCAAAAGTGTATTCGCCGTGACTACGAAAACTATGCGCAACAAGTGTTGTTTATTGGCCATAAAACGGGTGTAAACACACAGTTAAATGCATTAGAAAATTGTCAGTTCTGGCTTGATACTCACGGACTGAAAACCGACCTCAATATTTATGACGTGTTGAGCAATCTTGGCTTAGTAGGATTAGAAGATGTTCCGGTGCGGCAATTATCAGCTGGCCAACAGCGCCGTGTCGCCTTGGCTCGGTTGTGGCTCAATGATGCCAAACTGTGGTTTTTAGATGAGCCATTCACTGCCGTAGATAAAAAAGGCGTGGCATTATTGCAACAGCGTTTCGCTCAGCATTTAGCCCAACAAGGGGCGATTTTACTCACCAGTCACCAAGACTTGACCGCGCACTTTTCTCACCTCAGTAAGTTGCAGTTGGAGTATCGCATTTAATGATTCAGCAGCACTCCTACTGGCGAGTTTGGGCCAGCGTATATAAAAAAGATGTGCGTCTTGCCTTTCGCCAGCGCAGCGATATTGTTAATCCGCTGCTGTTTTTCTTAATCGTGATTACACTGTTCCCACTTGGCGTGGGTCCTGAGCCAAACTTATTGGCACGCATGGCGCCGGGTATTATTTGGGTCGCTGCTTTACTAGCGACGATGTTGGGTCTGGATAAAATGTTCCGAGATGATTACCTAGATGGTACTTTGGAGCAGTTATTATTGTCGCCATTCCCTTTGTCGCTCAGTGTGTCGGCAAAAATTGCAGCGCATTGGACCATTACAGGCTTGCCAATGGTGTTATTAACGCCACTGTTCGCATTACTAATGAATTTAGAAATGCAGGCCCTCAATGCAACGTTGTTAACGTTGCTTATCGGTACTCCATTATTAAGCTTGATCGGGGCGATCGGCGCGGGGTTAACCGTGGGTTTGCAAAAAGGGGGAGTGTTACTCAGTTTGTTGGTCTTACCGCTGTACATTCCCGTATTGATTTTTGCGACTTCCGCCATTGATACAGCCAGCATGTCGTTGGCTTATGGCGGTCAGCTCGCAATCTTAGGTGCATTTCTTACCGTCGCCATCGTGCTTGCGCCTATTGCCGTTTCATCAGCATTGAAAGTGAGTATTAACTAGTATGTGGAAGTGGTTACATCCCTATGCCAAGGCCGAGCGGGCCTACACGCTGTGTAACACACTGTTGCCGTTTTTTGCAGTGGTTACCGTGATATGCATGATCTTAGGTTGGGTTTGGGGGTTGGCTTATGCGCCGGCCGATTACCAACAAAAAGACAGCTATCGCATTATCTTCATTCATGTACCGTCGGCTATTTGGTCGATGGGTGCTTATTCGTCGATGGCCATTGCCGCCATCGTCGCGTTAGTATGGCAAATTCGCAATGCCCAACTGGCGGTGATTGCTATAGCCCCGGTGGGGGCGGCAATGACGGTGATCGCATTATTGACCGGCGCCGCGTGGGGTAAACCTATGTGGGGTACTTGGTGGGTATGGGATGCACGCTTAACCTCAGAGCTCATCCTGTTGTTTTTATACCTAGGGGTCTTGTCTTTGTACCATGCCTTTGAAGACAAACGTGCCGGAGGCAAGGCAGCGTCTATTTTGGCCCTTGTCGGAGTGGTCAACTTACCCATTATTCACTTCTCAGTCGAGTGGTGGAATACCCTGCATCAGGGCTCAACCATTACTAAATTTGATACCTCTGCCATCGACCCAAGTATGTTTTGGCCGTTAATGGTTAATATTGTCGCTTTTGCTGGTTTTTTAGGCTGGGCAACGTTGATCCGTTTGAAAACGGAGCTGTTAAAAAGTGAACAACATCGACCGTGGGTGAGAGCACTCGCCACAGGAGCAAAACATGGAGTTTAATAGTTTTTCTGAATTTCTCGCCATGGGTGGGTATGGCTTTTATGTATGGCTTTCCTTCGGCAGCTGTGCATTTATTTTGATTGCGCTTTTAGTGACCTCGCTATTAGAGAAACGTAACGTGCTCAAGCAGGTTGCCGCTCAAAGCGCACGAGAGCAACGTATTGAGAGAGCGAAACGCTCGCAGCAGGAGTCGTCACTATGAACCCAAGACGCAAAAAACGCTTAATCACCATTATTGCCTTATTGCTCGGTTTATCATCGGCGGTGGGGCTTACTCTATATGCGTTGCAAGAGAACATTAACCTTTTCTATACCCCCAGTGAGCTGATTGAAGGCAAGGGTAAAGATTTGGAAAAACCCAGTATTGGCCAAAAACTACGGATTGGCGGCATGGTGGTGCCAGGCTCAGTTAAGCGCGACGAAAACTCGCTATTTGTAGAGTTTAAACTGATTGACAGTGGCCCTATGGTCACCATCCGTTACAAAGGCATCTTGCCGGACTTATTCCGTGAAGGCCAAGGCATCGTAGCCCAGGGCACCTTAGTGCAGACCGATGTGGTAGAGGCATTTGAGGTACTCGCCAAGCACGATGAAGAGTACATGCCAGAGGAAGTGGCAGAAGCGGTGAAGGGTATCAAACACGAGAAACCTAAATACAATAGCAATTACGGCAACTAAATTATGATTCCAGAGCTCGGGTACTTTTCCCTAACCTTAGCAATGGTGCTGTGTGTACTGTTGTTTATATTTCCTTTGTGGGGCGCGCATACCGGTAATCTCAGGTTAATGCGTGCAGCTCCCTCTTTGGCTGTGGGCCAATTCATTTTTGTTCTGCTCTCTTTTGCGGCTCTTATTTACGCCAGTGTCACCGATGACTTTACCGTCGCCTACGTTGCTTACCACTCCAGTAGCACGCTACCTTGGTATTACAAAATAACCTCGACTTGGGGTGGCCATGAAGGCGCTATTTTATTATGGCTGGTCATGCAAGCGGGTTGGACAGCCGCAGTGGCGCTGATGTCTAAATCGTTGCCATGGCCGCTGCGCGCCCGGGTGCTCGGCGTACTTGGGTTCTTAGCGGTTGGCTTTATGCTTTATACCTTATTGATGTCGAGCCCGTTTGAACGCTTATTACCTTACTTTCCAGTAGAAGGGCGCGATCTTAATCCTTTGCTGCAAGACCCTGGCATGATTATTCACCCGCCATTGCTGTACATGGGCTATGTGGGTTTATCTGTCTCTTTCTCATTTGCCATTGCCGCACTGTTGACCGGTCAGCTAGATAATTTGTGGGCCAAGTGGTCTCGTCCTTGGACGATGGCTGCCTGGGGCTTTTTGACTCTCGGTATCACTATCGGTAGCTGGTGGGCTTATGCTGAACTTGGCTGGGGGGGCTGGTGGTTCTGGGATCCAGTAGAGAACGCCTCACTGATGCCGTGGCTGGTGGCCACCGCATTATTGCACTCTTTGGCGACCACGGAAAAACGCGGCATCTTTAAGTCATGGACTGTGCTATTGGCCATCGCAGCGTTCTCGCTGAGTTTACTAGGTACCTTTATCGTGCGTTCAGGGATCATCGTCTCGGTGCACGCGTTCGCGTCAGACCCAGATCGCGGTATGTTTATTTTGGCGTTTTTAGCCATCGTCGTCGGTGGCGGCTTGTTGCTGTATGCTCTGCGTGCAGGGCAGGTACAAAGTGAGGGACGTTATAGCCTATTCTCCCGTGAAGTCGCACTGTGGCTAAACAATATTTTACTGGTGGTGGCAACCCTTATTGTCCTGCTTGGCACGTTGCTCCCTATGGTGCACAAGGAGCTCGGCCTTGGGTCTATTTCCATCGGTGAACCGTTCTTCAATCAGATGTTCAGTTATTTAATCGTGCCTTTTGCCTTGCTATTAGGCGCCGCACCGCTGCTACGCTGGAAGCAGAATAAGTTTAATCAAGTGGCTCGTAAGTATGGCCTCGGGTTAGTCCTGACACTGATCGCGACACCGGTGTGGCTGTATAGCAGCTTCGATAACGTCAGTGCCTTAACGCTACTGGCCACCGGCCTTGGAGTGTGGGTGTTAATCATGAGCGCCCAAGACCTGTTGTTAAAAGTGTCACAAGCAAACAGTGTGGCCACTGGCATTAAGCGTCTCGGTTTGAGCTATTGGGCGATGCTGCTTGGCCATGTCGGTCTTGCCTTAGTCGTGATCTCGGTCACCCTAACATCGGCTTATTCCACCGAACGAGACGTGCGCGTTGAGCCCGGTGAGCAAGTTGCCTTAGGTGGCTATGAATTCCGTTTTGATGGTGTTAAAGCCATTCGCGGCCCCAATTACAGTGGTCACGCTGGCGTTGTCACTGTGTTTGATGGTGATGAGGTGGAAGCCGTATTACATGCAGAAAAACGCCGCTATGACATCGGCATGCAGTTTATGACCGAGGCTGCGGTTGACCCAGGTTTTACCCGCGATTTATACCTGGCCCTTGGTGAGCAATTAAGCGGTAACGCGTGGTCTTTACGCTTGTACCATAAACCTTATGTGCGGGTGATGTGGCTAGGTGGGATATTAATCTCCTTAGCTGGGTTTGTTGTGTTGTTCGATAGACGCTATCGACGTCGCGTGCGTAAGGAAGGTTAGTCATGAGTAAAAAGTGGATAGTGATTACGCCGTTATTAGTTTTCGTGCTGTTATGCGGGTTTTTACTCAAAGGCCTTTTTTCAGATCCGCGCGAATTACAAAGCGGCCGCGTGAATCAGCCTTTGCCGGCCTTTGACTTGCCTGATCTCATGGATCCAGATAAACGCTGGACCAATGCCGACCTGCAAGGGCAAACCTATTTACTCAACGTTTGGGGCACTTGGTGTCCTACCTGCTTGGCGGAGCTGGGTTATTTGACCGAGTTACGCGAGCAGGGAGTTAGTATTGTTGGTTTGTATTATGAACAAGGCTACGACCCTGATTTTGACGGTCAATTTAACCTCGCTGCTTTGCAGCAAGAAGTGCGTGATATGTTGGCCCGTGCAGGCGACCCATATCAATTCAACATGCTTGATCTAGATCGCCAATTTCTTCTTGATTTAGGCGTTTCAGGTGCGCCCGAAACCTTCCTAATTAATAGCGAGGGGAAAGTGCTTGTGCATCATACCGGCGACATTAACCAACGTGTGTGGCGCGCTAAGTTCGCACCCTTAATGCAGGAGGCGCAATGAGATATTTACTATTAGCCATAGTACTGATGTTGGCGCTGCCAGCACTTGCTGTGGAGGAAAAGTACGATTTTGCTAGTGACGACCAAGCCCAGCTGTTTTCAGAGCTAACCAAAGAGCTACGCTGTCCAAAGTGTCAGAATCAAAACATCGCTGACTCTGATGCCGTGGTGGCCAAAGATTTACGCGATAAAGTCGAAGAGCTCGTTAAAGAGGGTCAAAATAAAGACCAAGTGATTGATTATATGATCGATCGTTACGGTTACTTTGTGCACTATCAGCCGCCAGTCACCCCAGCGACCATTTTATTATGGATCTTGCCAGGGCTGATCGTTATTGCTGGCTTAGCTTTTATTGTTTTACGGCAAAAGAAAGCGGCGCAAAAAGCAAGTTGGTCAGCGGCCGATGAGCAAAAACTGCAGCAACTTATCAAGCAATATCAGCGTAAGGAGTCGGCGTAATGCTTACTATGTGGGGGGGCTTTGCTGCCCTGATTATTATTGCTTTAGCGTTTGTCTGCTGGCCGTTTTTTCGACGTTTTCAGGCACAGAGTAATTCAGGCGTGAATGCGCAGCGTATCGACATCTTCAATCAACGTCAGCAAGAGCTTGCAGACGAACTCGCCATGGAGCGCATCTCACAAAGCAGTTTTGACGAGTCCATGGTTGAGCTGAAGCGTCGTTTGCTGAATGATTTATCACCTGAACAACAGCTACATGGCCGAGGTAATAACCGTATTTTGGCACTAACAGGGGTGCTCTTTGTGTTGGTCCTCAGTGGCGTGTTTTACTACTTTACTGGCAGTTATCAGCAGCTAAAGAGCTGGGAGCAGGCTATTGAACAACTGCCTGAGTTAGGTGAGCGTGCGGTGATGGGCAAAGGTGAACCATTGTCTGCCAACGAGCGACAAGCGTTATTACTGGGGCTTCGCACCCGTTTGGCACAAGATGGCGATGATGCCGTTGCCTGGCTGATGTTAGGACGCGTTGCTATGACTCTGGACGAGTTTGAAATGGCCACTCAAGCTTTTGATAAAGTATTGGCCATGGACCCAGACAACTTAGGCGCAAAAGTCAGCTACGCTCAAGCGCTGTTGGTACGGGGTAACGACAGCAGTATGACGCAGGCAGCAAAGTTACTCTCGCAAGTGTTGCAGCAGCAGCCACAAAATATGGATGCGATTTCCATGTTGGCGCTGATAGCCTACGAGCGTCAAGATTGGCTTGAAGCAAAAAGTGCCTTTGAGCTTATTTTATCGTCCATGCGTCAAGACGATCCGCGTTATGCCATGGTGGCGCAGCGCATCGATGAAATCGAGCAACGCATTAGCCAATCGCAGCAAAGCACCGGCGAGGAAATAACGGTTTCTGTATCGCTTGCCGATAAAGTTAAAGATCGCATCCCCTATCAAGCGATTTTGTTTGTCTATGCTAAAGCTGCTTCCGGGCCACCTATGCCTCTGGCAGTAAAGCGTTTTTCTGAATTTTCATTGCCAATGACGGTGACATTATCGCAAGCGGATGCGATGATGGCGGAATTAACACTGGCTCAATTTGAGCAAGTGCAAATCATCGCTCGTATCTCCAAAGATGGTGATGTCGCCATTGCCAGCGGCGAATTACAAGGACAGTCTGGTGTGATTGACCAGCAGCAACAGAAGCAAGTGGACGTGCTTATCGACACTTTGATTCAGTAGGAAGTGACATGTTAAAGAAGACTTTTATTACGCTTGTGGCGTTAGCACTCAGTGCCTGTGCCCAGGTTCCTCCAGAAAAAGAGGATCCGCGCGATCCGCTACAAAGCCTGAACCGACCATTGTATGACTTTAATATGGATGTGTTGGATGCTTACATTTTGCGTCCAGTTGCAGTGGGTTATGTGGAAGTAACGCCAGCGCCTGTTCGTCGTTCGGTGGTGAACTTTACCGACAATATCAGCGCGCCAACCGATGCTATTAACGCAGCACTGCAAGGTAAAGCGGATCACACCGGCATAAGCATTGCGCGCTTTTTAGTCAATACCACAGTAGGTATAGGGGGATTATTTGACGTGGCTTCATCCCTGGGGTTGGAGTATGTTGATGAGGACTTTGGTCAAACCTTAGGGGTTTGGGGAGTAGGTGATGGAGCCTATGTGATGATCCCAGGAATGGGGCCGAGCACCGCACGTAACGTAACCGGCGATATTGTGGATAATGTGGTATTGCCTGAAATCGCACTGACCACACCGCAAACTATTTTAGTGTTTGCTTTGAAGGCCGTGGAGGCGCGAGCGTCATTGATCCCCCAAGAGAGCTTGCTAAATGAATCGCTGGACCCTTATACCTTTATGAAAGATATATACTACCAGCGCCAGTTGTATGAGCTACATGACGGTAATCCGCCTATAGAGGAAGAGCCTGAAGCGCAAGACTACGATGATGACTTTTTGGAGAATCTCTAGTCGATTAGCGCAAACAGCGAATAATAAAAAAGCCGGCAATTCGCCGGCTTTTTCAATTATTACATAATGGCTTGCATTTGCTCGTTAGCCCAATGAATTGCCTCATGGTAGGCATCGGGCACTTTGTTGGCATCCAGTTTCATTTCTTCTACTGTTGCGTTAGCTTGTTGCCACTGGGCGTGCTCATAATATTTTACCAAGGTGATATAGCCTGCAAGTACGCCTTCGTTGTCGCGCAGCGCCGCTTTGATATCATTGGCCAAAGGCAAACGTTCAACAACCGCTGCCATATCTTGGTCTAAAATCGCGTCTAACAGAGACATCATGCCGGTTAAGAATGCACGTCCTGGGTCACCTGCATTTTGGTGCTGCTCTGCTAATACCTCGGCAAAACGGGCGCGGGTAAGGGATAAACGCATCAGTTCGGCAGGTTTGTCTGAAGACAGTTGCGCGGTGAACAGCAGCGATAAAAACTTTTTAATCTCTTTGGCACCGAGCACCACGAGCGCTTGCTTAATGGTGGATACCTCAGCGCGGCGTTTAAACATGGCGGAATTGGAATAGCGCAACAACTTGTAAGAGAGGTTAACGTCGCGTTCAAACACCTTAGTGACTTTTTCCAAATCCATTTCACTGGTTGATGTTTCGTATAGCAACTCGGCAAGCGTCAACTCCGAGGGCGGCAATGCCTTACTTTGTACCATCTCAGGCTTAGAGAAGAAGAAGCCTTGGAAGTAGCTAAAACCAAGATCGAGCGCGTGCTGGTACTGCTCATAAGTTTCTACCTTCTCAGCCAACAGCTTGATATTAGGGAAGCCTTTAATCGCAGCGACCACTTCTTGTATTTCTTGTTCGCTGTTTTCTAGGTAGTCGATTTTAATAATATCGATAAAAGGGAAGAAGTGACGCCAGACGTTTTGATGCTTATAGTCATCAAGGGCAATGGTATAGCCTTGCTCTTTAAGGTCTTGTACCAGGGCTAGCAGACGTTTGCCAGGTTGCACGGTCTCGAGTATTTCAACGACAATTTCGTCAGTGCCCATCATGGTGGCATACCCTTTACTGAGTGTTTCCAGAGTAAAGTTGATATAAGCCGGCTTATTGTCGGTTAGCTCTTCAAGGCCAAAGGTAAACTGACTTCCTTCGATAAGCTTAGAGGTGGCTTCATCACCATTGATTTGTGGGAACACATTGGCTAAGCCATCGCGGAACAATAGTTCGTAGCCGACCAGTGTTTTCTCTCTATCCAGAATGGGCTGACGCGCAGCGTAAAAATTCATTTATTGACACTTCCAAAAATACGTTGCTAATTGCTTAACAATATATGAAAAATCTAGGTTGTTTTCATTAATAATTATACTTTTTTGTGAGCTAAGTGCGCAAATGTGACGTTGAAACCATCATATGTATCAAATATTTAATACATAAGTATGGATATCGCACTAATTGGAGTTGCGGGTCAGGGCCATGCTATAGTGGTGTGAGCGTACGTTGTGATAAAAATACACTGCAACGTCGTTAGGGTATGCTGACCTTTGCTGCAAAAACAGGCAGCAAAGGTCAACGCGCCTAAGTAATAATAACAACATTCTTCGCCCAATCTGTGCTTCGTGCGGCTTTTGGGGTGAAGCTCAGCGCTAAGTTGGAGGCTAAATTGGAAGTAGGTACGATAATTTCTCTTGCTCTGTATTTCATCGTTATGCTCGGCATCGGTCTGTATGCATACAAGAAATCAACGGATGATGTATCAGGGTACATGTTAGGTGGGCGTAATCTTAGACCCAGTGTAGCAGCGCTTTCTGCAGGTGCTTCTGACATGAGCGGTTGGATATTGATGGGCTTGCCTGGCGCTATGTTCTTAACTGGCTTTAGTGCTACCTGGATTGCCATAGGATTGGTGATCGGTGCTTGGGCTAACTACCTATTAGTGGCGCCGCGCTTACGTGTGTATACCGAGCGGGCCAATGATGCGATAACCATTCCTGATTACTTTGCTAACCGTTTTAACGATTCCAAAAATGCGCTGCGCGTGGTGTCGGCGGTGGTGATCATCGTGTTTTTCACCTTATATACCTCTTCAGGCGTTGTCGCTGGCGGTAAGCTGTTTGAAAGCTCGTTCGGTTTATCCTATGAAATGGGCTTATATGTGACCACCGGCGTGGTCGTATTGTATACCTTATTTGGCGGCTTTTTAGCTGTGAGCCTAACTGACTTTGTGCAAGGCTGCATTATGTTCTTAGCGCTCATTATCGTGCCTTTTGTTACCTATACCTTACTTGAGCAGCCTCTACCTGCCACGCTTGAACAAGTAAATCCGGATATGCTTGAGTGGGTGGGGACCGGCTCAGTACTAGGAATTATTTCGGCTATGGCGTGGGGTCTGGGTTACTTCGGTCAGCCCCATATCATCGTACGCTTTATGTCAGTTCGTGGTTTGAAAGATATTCGCGTTATGCGCCGTATTGGTATGTCGTGGATGATTGTTGCTGCGGTAGGTGCAGTGGCAACAGGTTTATGCGGTGCTGCTTATAGCTATGAGAAAGGTATTACCGTTGAAGATGCGGAAACCATTTTCCTCATTTTATCTCAATTGCTATTCCACCCACTGGTGGCCGGATTCTTATTAGCAGCTATCTTAGCGGCTATCATGAGTACCATTTCCTCGCAGCTATTAGTGAGTTCCAGCTCGCTGACAGAAGACTTCTACAAGATTTACATCAAACGTGATGCCTCAGAAAAAGAGCTTGTGCTCGTGGGTCGCATCAGCGTGCTACTGGTTGCACTGTGTGCCATCTACCTTGCATATGACCGCGATAGCTCGATTTTATCGTTGGTGAGTAACGCTTGGGCCGGTTTTGGTGCGGCGTTCGGTCCGCTAGTATTATTTAGCTTGTATTGGCGCCGTATGAACCTTCCAGGCGCGCTTGCAGGTATGATTGTTGGTGCGGCTACAGTGCTATTCTGGATTTACGCGCCTGTTAAGATTGATGGCCAGTCACTAAGCGACTGGATGTATGAAATCGTCCCAGGCTTTATTCTTGCGAGTATCGCTATTGTTGCAGTATCGCTGGCGACTAAAGAGCCCAGCGAAGCACTGACAGATACCTTTGATAAGGTTGAGGCAGAGCTGCAAGAAGGCTAATCCCTGAGAATTAGAGATAGTAAAAGGCCACCCTTAGCGGGTGGCCTTTTTTGTGTCTTTGAGCTGTCCTAAGTAGCGTTGAGGGTATTTAGTAACAGCAACCCTAGTTCGCTAATTCCAACGCAGTGATTGGTTTATCCGTGCCTGGTATTCATCCACTGGCGCTTGCGCCATAGCCACCAGTATGGCGTCTCCTTGAGGGAAGTGTGAAACGCGTCCAGCGAAGCGCTGATCATTAAAATGAACATCACCGAGATAATCGTTCGCAGAGGGGACGATAAATACCGTCATCGGGCCGAAATCCGATTGAAAAACTAGGTGCAAACCTTTTTGCCCTTTGAAATTACAGTAACGAGCGTAGGTGATAGCCCCAGGTAACTCATCAAGGTGGCCGCCAAGTTCAGAGAGTCGTAAATTGACCTCATCCAAGGCTATTTCCTCATTTACGCTCAGTGCGTCAATTTCATGATAAACATGTGCCAAGGCGTGCTCACCAATCGATAACGTTGGCGACATCAGCTGATACAACACCCCAGTAAAGGCGATAACCACAGACGCAGCTATGGCGATATACCAAGGCGTTTTTGGTTTAGTCTGCTTCGCTGCGGGGTTATTGCCCGAGCGTTGATCGCTTTGCTCCCCCATGGTTTGGTTAAAAATAATTTTATCAGCCAAATTATCGGGTACAGGTACCTGCATCGCCTCAACAAGCTCTTTATCAAGCTGCTTTAACTCATTAACTAATTGTTTGCGCTCAGGACTTTGCTCTGCAAACTCAAGCACGTCCTTGTCTTTGGTATTTGGATGAGCAAAAAGGCGCCGGCGAAATTCTAATTCATCCATTTGGAGCCCCTTTCATAGGTTCAGTGGTTCGAGTGAGTGCGCTTTTTAGCTGATTTCTAGCTCGATATAAGCGCGTCATAACCGTGTTTTTGTTTAAGCCGAGGATTTGCGCAATTTCATCGCCGCTGCAGCCACCAATCACTTGTAGGATTAACGGTTCACGGTATTCTTGCGCAAGCTCCATAATGCGTCGTTGGACAACGGTCATTTCCATTTCGTCATCTAAAGAAGTGCTGCGTTCGTCGCAGAGGGTGTCTTGTTCGACATCACTGTAATCAAACTGCTTGCGTTCAAAGCGGCGAGCATTTTCTCGTCGCAAAATAGTAAACAGCCACGACTTAGCAGCGTTCTGATCGACTAATGAATCTAATGAACGCCATGCTCGTAAAAAAGTTTCTTGGACCAGGTCTTCAGCCACACTAGGGTCTTTGCAAAGCCAATAGGCAAAGCGATAGAGCTCTTTGTGGTATACCTGCACCAGCGCCTCATAGCGCTTTTGTTTATCTGCCATGCCCATTAAGACCTCCGACAGCAATAAAACATTTCACTTAACGGGAAATTTATTTGCTCAAGGCAATATTAAGCGCCTGCAGAGCAGGCGCTTAAAGACAGTTGCAGTGATTTGCAGTTGCCACTCGCAGTGAAGCGAACTAATGCCTTAATACAAGGAGTCTAGTTCAGTTTGTTGCTTTTGCTGCATGCTCACGGGTGTGTTAATACCTTGCGCAATCAAAGAGTAGTTAACCACTCTCTCGTCATGGCTATAGAGTTGCTGGCGCAACTTGGTAAGTTCTTGGCGGGCATTTTCAGGCCAATGGCTTTGCCATTGGTGAAGTGAGCTTTTGTTCGCTTTGGCATGCGCATCTAGGGCGCGATAGAGCTCCTGCGGGTTTTGCGCTTTAAGCGCGCGCTGCACAGCCTGCAAATTACCCTTTGCTGTTTTAGGCTGCGGTTTGGTGCTGGTTGGTGCTAAAGGCTGAATACGTTGACGTTGCCACCACCACGCTGCCATAGTCAGTAGCCACAGCACATAACCTGGTATCGCCCATAGCAAGCTTACATCAGAGTGCGTGGGTGGCGCGCTAACATCGTTAGTTGCGGTGGTTTGCGGAGCATCACTAGGGGAGGGGGCGGCCGTGGTGCTGGCCTGGCCGACCACGGTAATGGTTTTTTCTGCTACTTTGGCTATCTGCGCGCGTCCTGTAACGGTATTAAACCAAGGCACCTCGATTGCTGGTAGCGTATAGGTGCCAGGCTGTTGTGGCACATAGGCAATGGATGTGGTGGTTTGAGCAATAATACGACCATCGCGAATAAGATGCGTGCGCTCGGATTGATCGGGGTAGCTGCGCACGTTTTCAAGGTCTGGACTGGTTAAATCCGGCAGTTGCTCTTTGGTGGTATTCAAAGCCGTCAGTGTCAGCGTTCGAGTGATGGGGGTGCCCACCTGCACTTGTTCATCAGCGCCTTGCCACTGTTCACTTAAATCCACCAACTCACTTGGCAACCATGTGCCATTAATGCCTTCGGGCATGGGCTTCACATCAACCAATGTATTTGTGGCACTGGCACTGACTGCCATAGCACGGTAGTTTTTACGCACTTTGCCGTTTAAGCGTGGCGCTTGTAACTCAAAGGTGCCACTTTTTTGTGGTTGTACTAAGTAGTCGCGTTGAATTACCAGGTAGCGCCGCCCATCAATGACTTCTTGGCTCTCTCGCTGCTTGCCCATTTGCGTAATATTGGCGTTTTCCATACTCGGCGCGGCCAGTGAACCATCAATTAAATCAACACCTAAGTAAAGTTTAACGGTATAAACCCCGGCTTGCTGCACATACAGTGACTGCGGGGTGAGCTCGGTTTTAATAAAGGCGGTGCTATCGTCAAGACTGCTGTTGGCGTTGTTAACCACTTTTAGAGTGAATGGCTCTGAGCTCACGCCATTAATAGTAAACGCCGGGATTTCATAATTACCCGCTTCACGTGCCATCAGCTCGATTTGCCATGTAGATTGTCGGCTTACGGCACCATTGATAATACGTGTTTGGTTACTACGAGACATAGGGCCAACCACAAAGTCATCAAGCAGCGCTTGAGTATCGGGTTGGCTGTTGTTGACCGTATCATCGGCTTTGATGGTTATAGCGAAATACTCACCGGCAAGCACAGGGTTTTTATCGACACTGGCGGTAAGCTTAGTGAGCGCCAAAACGGGCATGGCTAAGCAGGTGAGTGCGATGAAGAAGGCGGTTCTTACCATGATTTTTCAACTCCTTGTGGTAAGCGGCGATAACGTTGTCTTTTTCTTGATTCAAGTTGCATTTTATTGCGCAGCAGAATTTCCGGATCGTCAGGGATCTTGCGCAATAACTGATTCAACTGCTGGGCGCGCTCGCGCTCCTCAGGCGTCAGCTCACTGGCTTGTGCCGCCAGCTGTTGCTCTGTGCCCTGCTGATCACCTTGCTGTTGCTGCATTTGCTGAGCTTGTTGCTGTTGTTCAGCATTTTGCGCTTTATCGCCTTGTTGCTGCTCGCCATTTTGGCGTTGCTGCTGTTGCTGCGACTGTTCACTGTCGCTTTGTTTAGACTCAGACTCGGTAGGTTGTTGCCCACTCGATTCATCGTTTGCTTGGGCACTGTTTTGCGGGTCATTGTTGTTTGCATCGTTACGCTGATCGGCGCTTTGTTGTTGCCCTTGTTGTGACTGTTGTTGCTCACCTTGCTGCTGATTATCGTTGTCTTGCTCTGTTTGCTGCTTATTTTGTGAGGAATCTTGTTCGTTATTTCCTTGTTGTGATTCCTGTTGCTGTTGTTGGCGCATTTGTTCCACTAATGCTTTGTTCCGTGCAGCCGATTCGAGCTCAGGATTTTTTTCCAGCGCTTGCTGATAACGCTCAATTGCCTCATCAAGTTGCCCTAATTGCGCCAGGGCGTTGCCTTGGTTGTACAGCCCTTGCGCTGAATTGTCTGAAGCAAAGGCATCAAGAGCGCCTTGGTAATCCTGTTGTTGATATTTTGCTGCTCCGGCTATCAGCGGGTTTTCAGTTTGGCTGGCCTGATCATAGGCCTCGTTCTGATAAGCGGATAGGGCGTTTTGCTGTTCGTTGTTAAACCAGCTCTGCCACTGCGCCGCATAGGCCTTAGGTTGTGGCAGTAGCACCATAAAGGCGCACAGTACTAAAGCGCGACGGCCCATTAGCCATAACATTAACGGCACGATTAGCAGGGTTAAATAGATGCCGGCATCAATGCGCCACAAGGTCTGTTTATTGTCCTGTTGCAATTCTTGCTGCGGTTGCTCGGTGCTCTGCAGTACCGAGAGGTTTGCCGCACTTGCTTGATAGCGTAATAATTTTCCGTTGCCGGCTTGGGCCAAGCGCTGGAGACGTGAAAAGTCGGTGGTAGGGATAACGATTTGCCCGTACTGATCTTTAAGAAAACCCCCATCTGGCAAGTTAATCGGAGCACCCTCGGCAGTACCTATGGCATAAATATGTAAGCGATAGTCATGACTGGCGAGCCAATCACGGACATCCGCTTCTTCATCGGCATCTATGCCATCGCTCAGTAAGATCACATCGCCACGTGCATAGCCTGCTTGGCTGAGTAACTCTTGTGCCTGTGTCAGACCAGCAAGCACATTACTGCCTTGCCCTGGCATAATATCCGGGCTGAGACTGGGAATCAGATTGGTCAACGTCTGACTATCTGAGGTTAAGGGCGAAATTGTATAGGCATCATTGGCGTAAGCAACCAGCGCAGTTTCTCCTTCGGTGAACAAATCCACCATATCCAGAGCTTTATAGCGTGCTTGTTGCAGCCGGCTTGGGGCGATGTCGGTGCTATACATTGAGCGCGACATATCCATGACTAACACCCGGGCCATTTTGCTTTGATAGACTGGCACCTCTTTTTTGCTAAAGCTTGGGCCGGCAATCGCCACTACCATCAAGGCCATAAGCAAAGTACTTAATACATGACTAGGTGCTCGCTTTTGCTGGCCTTGACTCAGGACCTGTGTTGCCAAGTGCGGAGCAATAAGTTGGCTATTGCTAGGTTGGCGTTTGCTCCCAGTGAGCCGCCAGAGCATGTACAAAGCCACCACTATCAGCAACCACAATGCATCGGGGCGAATAAACGTAAACTCGGTCATGCATCACCTACTACAGCTTGCTGCTTCAGTTGTCGCCATAAAGCAGCCAAAAATAACATCAATAAAGCGCCGCTTAGGGGCAGGTAAAACAAGGCATCCACTGGGCGGAATGTTTGCTCTTGCTCAGCTTGTGGCTCGAGCGCATCCAATTCTTTATAAATATTGGCCAAACTTTGGGTGTCTGTGGCGCGAAAATACTGACCGCCGGTCTGCTCTGCAATGGTTTTTAGCAGCGATTCGTCGAGCATGGCCCCAGAGCTGCCAAGCATAGAGAATAACCCGCCTTGGTTGCGGCCATCTGCGCCCACACCCACGGTATAGACTTTGACGCCGGCGTCTTTGGCCAAAATAAGCGCCTCTTCGGGTTTCAGGTTACCAGCGGTGTTTTGGCCGTCGGTGAGTAAGATCACTACCTTGTTTGATTGTGACTTTTCATTAAAGCGCTTCACCGACAGCCCAAGGGCATCACCAATGGCGGTGGCACGTCCTACTAAACCAATTTGTGATTCTTCGAGCATTTGCGCCACAGTGTCAACGTCGCGCGTTAGTGGCGTTTGTAAAAACGCGGTGTCGGCAAATAAAATAAGCCCCAGCTGATCGCCACGGCGCTGGCTAATAAATTCACTGAGCACCGCTTTAACGACACTAAGGCGGTCGACGAATCGCCCTTGATAAGCCATATCTTGCTCACGCATTGACCCAGATAAGTCCACCGCCAGCATAATGTCACGGCCTGGCTCTGAGAGGGTGATGGGTTCACCACGAAACACCGGATTGGCAGCGCTGGCTACAACAAGCGCCCAGACAATTGCGAGTAACCAGTGTGGCCACTTGCGGCTGGGCGTGACCTTGGTATTGGTCATTCCCATGTGTGCCAATGCGTGAATGCGCAGCATCAAGGTGCTATGGTGTTTTTGTTTGCCAGCGATGAGCGCAATAAGCCAAGGCAAGGGCAGCAGGGCAAAAGCCCAGGGCCAAGCAAATTCAAACATCGATGCGCTCCTTGGTTTTAAATTGCTTTATGGCTTGGTGCAGCTTGTTTTTTAGCTCATCGCTTACCGCTCTAGGCTGATATAACTGCTGCAACTCCCGGGCGTTAAACTCAATATCACTTAATAGAGTCAATACTTGGCACCAGCGCTCGGCACTGAGCGCCGCTACACGCGTACCATAGTAATGTTTGCCTAACCGTTTGAGCAGTTGATGCAAACGGGCGGCATCTTGGCTCTGCGCCAAGCGCAGTGCTTCGCGTTTGGCGCGGTTATGGCGGCGTTGACGCACATACAGGGCCAGCGCCAATACCGCAGCAATCAACAGCACAGCAGCGATAATCCACCAGGCGGGGCCTGGCGGCCAAGCACTTACCTGCTCAGGGACCATGACATCGTCTAATTGAGAAAGGGGATTGCCTTGCATTTATGCACTCCGAAGCGAAAATTGTTGCTCAAGGGCACTGGCAGCGGAAATCTCCACCAGTGAGTGGCAATGGCGAGATAAACGCTGTAGGCGCTGCGAGTCAAATTGCTGTGCTTGGCGATGATAGCGGCGGCGAAATTGGGCATCATCCAGGGCCAAACTTATTTTACCCCGGCCGGTGTCAACGTTGATGGTGTCATTGAATTGTGGCAGTTGGCGCTCGAACGGGTCACTAATGACACCGGCCACCACTTCGCAATGGCGCGCCAGGTGCTGCAGTTGACGCTCTATGGCATCGCCGTATTCATCGTTGAGCTCAACAAAGTCACTGAGCAAATACACCACACTGCCTGGCTTGGCTAATTGGTTCATGCGTTGCAACTGGCTGAGCAGGTTCCCCGCGTGTACCTGCTCGCCTATGTCTGCATGCTGCATGTCTTGCATTGCATGAAGTACCCTCAATACCGCTTTATCACGGCTTTGTGGGCGAAACTCATGGTGCTGCTGTTCGTTAAATACCAAGGCGCCAAGTTTATCGCCGCGTTTACACGCCGACCAAGCCACCAGCGCAGCTACATGAGCTGCTTGCACCGATTTGAATACAAACTGTGAGCCAAACTGCATCGACGAGCTAAGATCGACCATTAGCAACACAGGGCGTTCTTTTTCCTCTTGAAAAAGCTTGGTGTGCGCTTCGCCAGTACGAGCGGTGACGCGCCAGTCGATACTGCGCACATCATCGCCTTGTTGGTAATGGCGCACCTCAGCAAACTCCATACCTCGGCCTTTATGCGGGGCCAGATACTGACCACTTAGCGGGCTGCGTAAACGCTTTTGCACCGCCAAATCCAGCAGCTGGGTTTTGCTTTTATAATATGTCAGCTCTTTCAGTGACAGGCTATGACCATTGCTGTGCAGCTTTTCAAGCCAGTACGCCACCGAGTGAGTGGGGGCCTGATTGTTCATTAGGGCACAGCCACTCGCTCAAGAATGTGCTGCAGCACTTGGTCTTTGGTGATGCCGTCGGCTTGCGCTTCATAACTTAAAATGATGCGATGGCGCAGCACGTTATGGAACACCGCTTGAATATCTTCGGGGCTGACAAAGTCACGACCCTCTAGCCAAGCATGGGCTCGGGCAGCACGGTCAAGGGCTATGGTGGCACGGGGGCTGGCACCATATTCTAGCCAGCTAGCGAGCTGGTCATCCAGTTGCTTGCCATCGCGAGTCGCCATAATGAGTTGCACTAGGTACTGCTCCAACGGCTCGGCTAAGTGCAAGGCTAATACTTCCTTGCGCGCGGCAAATAAATCCGCCTGGGTGAGCGGCTCAATACGGGCGTGTTCCCCCTCAAGTGCTTCGCCGCGCGTCAGCCGTAAAATGGCGAGCTCGGAGTCCGCATCGGGGTAGTCAATATTAAGGTGTAGTAGGAACCGGTCAAGCTGAGCTTCGGGCAGTGGGTAGGTGCCTTCTTGCTCTAGCGGATTTTGCGTCGCCATTACCATAAACAGCTGCTCTAGCGGATAGGTGTTTTTACCCACGGTAATTTGCCGCTCTGCCATGGCTTCTAATAATGCCGATTGCACTTTTGCTGGTGCCCGGTTTATTTCGTCGGCTAACACTAAGTTATGGAAAAGCGGGCCTGGCTCAAATACAAATTCGCTGGTTTGCTGACGATAGATATCGGTTCCAGTCACATCTGAGGGCAGTAGGTCAGGGGTGAACTGAATGCGTTGAAAACTCCCCTCCAACCCTTTGGCCAGCGCATTCACAGCCCGCGTTTTGGCAAGCCCAGGTGGCCCTTCCACCAATAAGTGACCATCAGCGAGAACAGCAATTAATAATGCTTGAGTCAAATGGGGTTGGCCGATAATTTCGCTATCGAGGTAGGTTTTTAATTGTGCAAACTTAGCAACTGCCATAAGTGTACGTATCCTTGCCAGCATAAATGAAACAGAGCAACCTAAATGGTGGGGGAGCCCAGCCCTAGGTTGGCGCAACGCCCTTTAGGCACTGCACTGTTTAAAAAGTTCGATTGATTTTACTCACAATTACATAGTTTTAAAGTCTTGTTTTTATTTTCATCGTACCCAGTTCTTAACTATTGTTGTAGCTGGCGCAGGAATTTTAGCGTCACTATTGGCATTGCGCTTTGGGTTGTTTTAGAATCGAGGAAATATTAACAGGTCAGACCTGTCAGCAGGAGAAGCATTTTATGTCTGAGCAAACAAAATTAACAACACGCAACGGGGAGCGCATCGCCATTGTTAGCGGCCTGCGTACGCCTTTTGCAAAACAAGCTACCGCCTTTCACCACGTCCCAGCACTCGATTTAGGCAAGCTGGTCGTCAACGAAATGCTCGAGCGCTTGGACTTTGATCGCAAAGAAATTGATCAGTTGGTGTTTGGCCAAGTCGTGCAAATGCCCGAAGCGCCGAATATTGCCCGTGAAATTGTCCTGGGTACAGGCATGCCAGTCAATGTCGACGCTTACTCGGTATCACGGGCTTGTGCGACTAGCTTCCAAGCAATTGCCAATGTCGCTGAATCCATTATGGCGGGTCATACCCAAGTGGGTATTGCTGGCGGTGCAGACTCTTCTTCTGTCTTGCCTATTGGTGTAAGCAAGAAGCTGGCAGGCAGCCTTGTGGATTTAACCAAAGCGCGGACCCTATCGCAACGCTTGAAGATTTTCTCTAAGTTGCGTCCTAAAGATCTTATGCCAGTGCCTCCGGCGGTTGCTGAGTACTCAACTGGGCTTTCTATGGGGCAAACGGCAGAGCAAATGGCGAAAAGCCACAGCATTAGCCGCGCTGATCAAGATGCCCTAGCGCATCGCTCGCACACGTTAGCCAGCCAAGCTTGGGCTGAGGGCAAATTGACGCAGGAAGTTATGACTGCACATGTACCACCTTATAAGTCATTTATTGAACAAGACAATAACATTCGTACCAATTCACAGCTTGAAGGCTATGCCAAATTGAAGCCGGTATTCGATCGCAAATACGGTAGCGTCACTGCCGCGAACTCCACGCCATTAACCGATGGTGCGGCTGCGGTGATGCTGATGAATGAAAGCAAAGCCAAAGCGATGGGCTATGAAATCTTGGGTTACATCCGCAGTTATGCCTTCAGTGCCATCGGTGTGCACGAGGATATGTTGATGGGTCCGGCACATTCTACCCCTGTTGCCCTAGACAGAGCTGGGATCACCTTAGGCGATCTAGACCTAATTGAAATGCACGAGGCTTTCGCGGCGCAAACCTTAGCTAATATGAAAATGTTTGCTTCTGATAAGTTTGCCAAAGAGCAGCTTGGCCGTGATAAAGCCATTGGTGAAATTGACATGGACAAATTTAACGTCAACGGGGGCTCGCTAGCATATGGCCACCCCTTCGCCGCTACCGGAGCCCGTTTGATTACACAAAGTATTCATGAGCTTAACCGTCGCGGCGGTGGCTTAGCCCTAACTACGGCGTGTGCTGCCGGTGGTTTAGGTGCGGCCTTTGTATTGGAGAGCGCATAATGACAACAGAATCCGTATTTAGTTTTGAGTTAAACGATGAGCGTGTTGGCATCGTCACTATTGACGTGCCGGGCGAGAAAATGAACACCTTGCGCGCCAGTTTTGCTGAGCAGCTGCAAGACATTGTTCGCACCGCCAATGAAAATAACGTCAAAGGCTTGGTATTTACCAGCGCCAAGCCAGATAACTTCATTGCCGGCGCCGATATCAACATGCTCGATAACGCTCATTCACGTGAAGAAGCCTTAGCGCTATCGACCATGTGTCAGGAAGCGTTTTTTGAACTGGAAAAGCTGCCTTATCCCACCGTCGCGGCTATTCACGGTGCCGCCCTAGGCGGGGGCTTAGAGTTTGCCTTGGCATGTGATTATCGGGTGTGCAGCGACAGTGATATTACCAAAATGGGCTTGCCTGAAGTGCAGCTTGGCCTACTCCCAGGTGGCGGCGGCACACAGCGTTTACCTAAATTAGTGGGCTTGCAGAAAGCCTTAGAGTGGATGCTAACCGGCAAGCAAGTGCGTGCTAAGCAGGCGAAAAAAGCTGGCCTGGTTAATGACAGTGTCCCTCACAGTGTTTTACTTGAAGTGGCGTGTAAGTACGCACTTAAAGGCAAAGCGCGTGCAACTAAGCCGCCATTGGATAAAGTATCGGCGTTGCTGGAGTCTAATCCATTTGGTCGCAATCTGATTTTCAAAAAAGCGGCTGAAAACGTCGCCAAAAAGACCGGTGGTCATTACCCTGCACCGAATAATATTATTAAGGCAGTACGCGCCAGCGTTGAGCTAGATACCCTCAAAGCCTACAAAACCGAAGCCGACGGTTTTGCCGATTTGGTGATGAGTGATGTATCGAAATCGCTGCGCGGTATCTTCTTTGCTACCACGGAAATGAAAAAAGAGTGGCGCGCCGATGATGCTCCGAGCACCGATAAAGTAGCCGTGCTGGGCGGCGGCTTAATGGGAGCCGGTATCACGCATGTCAGTGCCATCAAAGCGGGCGTACCGGTGCGTGTCAAAGACGTTGCCCATAAAGGCATTAGTGGGGCGATGAATTACAGCTACAAGCTATTAGAGAAAAAACGCAAGCGTCGTATTATCTCCAAAGCGCAGTTGCAAGAGCAGATGAGCAGGATCACCGGCACCACTGATTACAGTGGCTTTGCGCACGTAGATATGGTGATTGAAGCGGTATTTGAAGATCTCAAGCTGAAGCAATCAATGGTTGCCGATATTGAAAGTCATGCCCAAGCACACACTATTTTCGCTAGTAACACCTCGTCACTGCCCATTGCCCAAATTGCTGAGCAAGCGCAGCGCCCAGAGAATGTTATTGGCTTGCATTACTTCTCGCCGGTAGAAAAAATGCCGCTGGTGGAAATTATCCCCCATGCAGGCACCAGCGAGCAGACCATCGCCCGTACGGTGAGCTTTGCCCGTAAACAAGGCAAAACACCCATAGTGGTGAAGGATAAAGCCGGCTTCTTTGTAAACCGTATCTTGGCGCCTTATGTAAACGAAGCAGCCAACCTATTGCTAGCCGGTGAGCCAATCGAGAAAATCGACAAAGCCTTGGTTGAATTTGGCTTCCCAGTGGGACCATTAGCCTTACTTGATGAAGTGGGCATTGATATTGGTTCTAAGATAGCGCCTATCTTGGAAAAAGAACTGGGTGAGCGTTTTAAAGCCCCTGATGCGTTTAGCCGCTTAATCGATAACAAGCGACTAGGACGCAAATCAGGCCGTGGTTTCTACGATTACTCGAAAAAGGACAAAAAGCCTGACGAGTCAGTGTACGAACTTCTTGGCGTGACTCCGGCTCCGAAGTTGAACAAAGAGCAAATAGCCGAGCGTTGTGTTATGCAAATGCTTAACGAAGCGGCGCGCTGTTTGGATGAGGGCATTGTTGCGAGCGCCCGTGATGGCGATATTGGTGCCATCTTCGGTATTGGCTTCCCACCTTTCCATGGCGGACCTTTCAGTTACATGGATAAGTTAGGGCTGAGCAATGTGTGCTCAACGCTATCGAGCTACGCCCAGCAAAACGAGGTGTTCACGCCAGCCCCCGCTTTGGTGGCAATGGCTGAAAAAGGGCAGCGTTTTTATGACCAAGACGCGGCGCCACAGGACACAGTTGAGCAGGGTACTGTAGAGCAGGGGACCGATGACCCCTCGACGCAACCATCTTGATGGCTCTGCCAATCGCCTAACACTTAGCGCTGGTTTTTAACCGGCGCTTTTTTATGCCACAGGCTTAGGCCGCGACGTGCTCAAAGGCGCTAAAAAGGCACTATAGTTGCTGCTTGGGGTGATGAACTTACGACTTTGGTGTGGTTAATAACTGAGCGTAAAAATGCTAAACTGCGCGCCTACATTCAGTGGGGGTTGTATGTTGTTGTTAGTGAGTGTGTGTTTTGCTTTGTTGTTGTTTTTTGTGGCCTCGTTTAAAGGCATGCCAGCAAAACGCTGGGCGCTGGCGGGTGGCTTAATTGGCCCGGTCGCGTTAGCGCTGTTTAACGTACATTATCGTCGTGCATTAATGCGCAGCGTTGCCCACTGCGGTATCATCTGGCGACCTTAAAGAGTCAAAACATTGCGTGAGCAGTACGAAAAGGGAATAGGCAAGGTTAATGCGTGCACCCTGATATGCAACATATAACTTAGCACTGAACAATAAGCAGCCGTGGTTCGTTTGCGAGGCTCGTGAGTGCCATAGGCTAATGGCACCATCCAACTTAGACTATAAGCCTCGTTTCATAACGTTTTTCCCCAAACAATCATATCAATTCATCAGTGCCACAGAGTGAATTTGTTACCGCGAGTGATTGTCTTTGTACAACCAAATAGATCATCATTAAAACTGCTTGGGTGAGGGAACCACTGGGTTACTGTTTCCCCTAGCGAGAGCTACCCCTAACATGCAGGCATTTAGCCAAGGAGAGTATTATGTTAACTAAAAGTATGAATGAAGTATTGAAAGGGTTTTTTTGGGGGCTTGGTTTTGCTATTTCAGTTATAGGCTTGGCCAGTGTTTATAGCTTAACCATAGCCGCTTCTGTCGATATGGGTTTTAAGAAAAACGTACGTTTGCACGCTATGAGTTCGTTTGAAGACTTTGCATCTGACTATGAGCTGAGTTTATCGGAGATATTTAAGGAGAATGGCCGCGTTAAGATCACCGCCGAGCTCAGGAATATCTCTAACGATGAGTTGTATGCGATGGGGGTTGTTGCGTCCACCTTCGATTCCAACGGCCGATTTATTGGCAACTGTTCAGGTAAAGGCGCCGAGATAAGTTTGTCTCCCGGTGAGGTCAGTTACGTTGAAATCGACTGTAACTTGTTCAAGACTCAAAGTGAAAGAGTGCACTCTGCGAAGTTAACACTTAAGTGGATTTGATTGTCTCGCAGCCAACTGCTGGTAAGAGGTGTAGGCAGGCGCTTGTGCCTATCGCCTTGGTGAGTTACTGCGCTTGAGGGCCTTTGCCGGTCTTTTTGGAGATGGCAATGCGGCCCTTTTTATTCGTGGTAGTGGGCGTTACTGCCGAAGTCTCTGCTCCTTTAGATTGAGACGCTGGTGGGAACTATATACGCGGGCTCTGTCATCGCCTTTGCTCACATAGGCGTCCATCTCAACGCTTATTAGCGCTGATGGGAACACCTCGAGAATCCCCAACTCACCCAAATTAGCGGATAGCAGTGCAGTTTTGCCAGTGGCAATGAGGCTGCTATCGACATCTCGCAAATCGCCATCGACATATAATTTAGCGCCGTGGAACCAGGAGTTAATGATTCTAATATGGTGCCCTTTGACGGTGAAGGTGAATTCTTTTTTCATTTCTAAAGTCCTTTTAACAGCGGCCTAAATATTCTTGCTAAGCCTTCATTGATTCCGCGTCACACTGTGGTTATTGCACCAATGACAAGTGATGCTGATCTTGCGTTTTACTGCGTTCGCGCAATAAAAATGCTTCGAATTGCTCAGCTGAAAGCGGTTTGGCGTAGTAGTAGCCCTGCATTGTTTCGCAGCCCAACTGCTTTAATTGTTGCAGTTGCTTGGCTTCTTCAACGCCCTCAGCAACCACATGAAGACCTAAGTTTTGCGCTATGGTAATAATCGAGTCGACCATGTTTTTACCTCGTTCATTAACCATATCAACGATAAAGGCGCGGTCAATTTTCAATGTGTGCAATGGGAAGCGCTTTAAATAGGCCAGCGATGAATAACCAGTGCCGAAGTCGTCCATCGCGAGGTGAATCCCTTTCCCTACTAGGGCGTGCATAATCGCGATTGCTTGTTCTGGGCTGTCCATTACGGTGCCCTCGGTTATTTCCAGCTCAAGAGCACTGGCGGGAAGGTGATATTGCTGCAGTAGGGCGTCGATACGATCGGTTAAATCAGGCAGTGCAAACTGTTTCGCCGATAAGTTTACAGCAACTCGCCCAGAAAATAGCTCGGCATCGCGCCAGCGCTTTACATCGCGACAGGCTTTTTTTAATACTACTTCACCAATCTCGATAATTTGTCCGGTTTCTTCGGCAATGGGAATAAACTGCCCAGGACTGATCAACCCTTTTTTCGGGGTTATAAAGCGCACCAGCGCTTCCATTCCGGCTAATTGGCCAGTGGCGATATCCATCTTCGGTTGGTAAAAAACCTCGAAATGATCCCGCTTAAGACCAAAACGCATTAAGTTCTCAATTTGCAGTCGTTTAACCGCTTGGTGGTTCATCGCATCATTAAAGAATAAGTAACGATTCCCTTGTTGCTTAGCATGGTACATTGCGGTATCAGCGTTCTTTAATAGAATTTGTGGCGATACGCCATCCTCCGGGCTCAATACTATGCCAATAGAGGCGGTGATGGCGAGTTCATGGTTCATCATCCGAAATGGTGTTGCAATGGTTTGCAAAAAGTCGTTACTAATCGCGGTAATAGTATGAATGTCGTTGGTGCCGCGCATCACTAATGCAAACTCATCGCCGCCGAGGCGATAAAAAGTGTCTTGCGGGCGCTTACGCTCACTTAAACGCTGGGCTAATTTGATAAGCAGCTTATCGCCTAATTGATGACCCAACGAATCATTAATTTTTTTAAAGTTATCCAAGTCCATCACCATCATGGCGTGGTGGCTGTCTTGTTTCATTAAGGTGTCGAGGTCGACAAAAAATTGGTTTCGATTGGCAAGCCCAGTGAGGCTGTCTTGATTAGATAAATCATTGAGGGCTTGTTCAGTCTTTTTGCGCTCGCTTAAGTCGGAGTAGACCATAATATAGTAGTCTACCTCGCCCTGTTGGTTGAGCACTGGGTCCACGCTCAGTTCCATGGCTAATCTTTTGCCATGCTGGCTGCGCACTGACACTTCACACTGAATATGGCTGTGCTGTTGCACTTGGCGCTTCAGTGTACTTATTTGCTTGGTATTCAAACCCGGAAGAGTAAAAGCCAAGCCTTGGTGCTTTTTCTGAGATAAGGAGAACAATTCGGTGAATGCAGGATTGGTATCAACTAGCTTGAATTCATGGTCATATATGGCCATCGCATCACTGAGATTCTCAACGCATTTAGCAAATAGGTCTAAGCGCTGCTCAGTGGTTTTGATATCGTCGATATCTTTCATTGTACCACTCATACGCAGCGGTTGTAGTTGGGCGTCTTTCTCTACCACCTTTCCTCTATCTAGCATCCATCGCCACTGTCCCTGTTTGTCAAGCAATCGGTAGTTAGCTTCAAAAAACGCTGTTTTTTGTGCAAGGTGGGCGCGCAAGGCACTTTGAACGCGAGGTAAATCCTGTGGGTGTATTAGCGCTTGGTTCGGGGGAATGCAAAAACTTTGTGTGGTTGCACTGTGATTGGCATGTTCATCATTAACGCGTTTGACCTCACCGGTTTTTATATACCAATCCCAGAGGATGTCACCGCTGCCTTCTAAGGTCAGTTTTAGGTGTTGTTCTGAGCGTGCTAATTTCTTACGTGAGCGGCGCAACGAAATAACACTGAATGTCATAACGCATAACAGGGCAAGAAGTAATGATAAAACAACCGTGTGTAAAGGGGAGTCGAACAGCATGTGCGCTTGCTCATGAGCAAACGAGCACCCACTGACAAGCAACAATCCGCTTATTATTAAGCCTTTTCTACAACCTGACCTAAACACACACTGTTATTCTAATTACTACAATCATGCTAGGTTAATTCAAGCCGTTGATTGAGTAAAGCATTATGCGTGTTCCAAGGCTTGTTGCGACTGTTTAACCCCGTCACTGAGCCATTCCATGCGAGCCCGCGAAGGAGAAAAAAGCTGCTGCATATAGTGTCGTACGTCTTCCAAGGAGATAGCATCAAGTGTCGTTAATAAGTTACTTTGCAGGCTAAAATCGACGCCCGGGTTACTAATTGCTAACCAGAAGCGTTGTGAACGCAAGCGCAGGTTCTTGTCCTTTTCGGCAATTTGCCGGTAGAGGCTGTGCTTGGCTTGTTGCCAGTGCGGCTCATCAATTTCAGCAAAGTCCTGAACATACTGCTTAATAAAGGCGCGGTGATGAGAAAGTAACGTGTGCGCATCGACATTGGGTGATTGCACGTAAAATGCCAGTCCAGCGCGAGAATTAAACGGTGCATAGCCTGCACCGACCAAATAACCTAATTGCTGCTGTGTACGCAGTTGATGAAAATAGGGCTGATTAATCAGGTGGTTAACAACCATCATCAATACTTTTTCTTTTATATCTGCGGTCTCTGCTTGGTAGTAAATGACCATGGCATTGTCACTGCATTGCAGTTTTAGGTGATGAGTGTCGACTTGCGTAATTTCATTCAGTGGGCGGCTAATGCTGTCGATACTCGTGCGGGTACGTAAATGAGATTGCACCAAACGTAAAAAATCGTAGGCATCGGCAGGGCGCCAATTACCATGTAAAAACGCCTCTACATGCACGGATTCGAAAAACGCTTGGCGGAACTGTTTAAATTGCATGTAGCTGGTGCTTTTAAGTGCCTGAGCAAGCTCCGTCGGGGTGGGATTCCAAGGCATAATCTGCGCGCCGATTCGGCTGAAAATCTCACTGACAGGCTTATTTTGGTTACTGCTTTGCCAGTGGCGCACTAGCTGCTTTTTGTACTCAGCAAAGCGCTTCGTGCAAATATCCGCATGAAACAGGGCTTGCAATAGACCCTGCACCAGTTCTAGTTGGCTTGATGACAAGCCGGCGGTGTGTAAAGTCAGCCCACCTTGATGCGATGAAATATGGTAATTCAGTCCAGCCAACTCAGCAGGGTAGAATTGCTCTGCCACACAATCAATAAACAGATCGGCAAATAAACGAGTCAGCGCCATGTGCTGCACGTCTTTGACCGCCAGCTCTGAGTCCAAAGCGAGATAAAAGTGACCCTTAGCAACTCGATAGGTCGCATCTTGCTTAAACCAGAAATTAAGTCCTGGATGAGTGGCGAGCCTTTGTGGTTTATTGCCTGGCGCCACTAATTCATGAAGCACGCAAGGACGCTGTAGGTAGGGGTTTGTGCTTGGCAGAGACATGGTATTGAGTGGCGTATCAATACTCTCCAGCGCGGTTAACCAATCTTTATCGAGTGCGTTGATGCGGTACGGCGTGTTATACCACTTTGTATAGCGACTTGGCTCGACGCCGGGGTGGATTAGCACCAGACGCATATTATGGGGAGTCAGCCATTGCAGTACCTCAGCAAATTGCTGACTATCAAAGCCAGTCATCAGGTAGTCACCGTACAAGTAATGCTCACTGGGGTAGTGGTGCATATTCACGCTGATACCGCTGACCCAATCGAGTAAGCGAACTCGCTCTTGGTTATCAAAGGCAATTTGCAACAACGTTTGCTTGTCACGATACAGCGGCGACAGCTTATCGTCGTGACATTTTATCAGCGCAATATAGGCGAACACCGTTTCAACGATGTCTTGGTAATACTCAATGCCCTCATCGGTGAGTGCGAGGCTGATATTAAAATCTTTAAAGTTACTGCCATTAATGCCTCCACCTGCGGATAGCGCATTGATCCATCCTTGATTTTTTAGCAGTGAGTGCAAGGAACCCGGGCCTTCGTAGCCTAATAAGTGGGCCAAAAAGCTCACCGTTTTGTGTTTATAAAAGGCATCAATGCTGGGCATAGCAAAACTAATTATGAGCTTTTGTAAGTGCTTGTGCGGCTCAATATGCAGCTCAACCCCCAAGTCCTGCTCTCGGTATAATGGCTCGGTGATCGCAGGTTTAGGTTGCTGGGTGCCAGAGATGGGGGTGAATAGCTCCAGAGCCCATTGCTTGAGCTCAGACAAAGAGTGAGGGCCGCTCAATACCAATGTCATCCACTGGGCTTGATAATGTTGCTTAAAGAAAGCCAGCAAATCATCGCGAATAGCGTTTTGCTCATCACTTAATGTGTTGCTGTTGCCCACAGAGAACTTGGCAAAAGGGTGTTTTGGGTTCACCGTTTCTTTGTGCGCCTGGTATATGCGCCGGCCATCGTCCTTTATTTTAAGTTTAAACTCGGCGTCAATGGCGTTACGTTCTTTATCGACCTCTTCGGCGTTAAATAACGGTGCATAAAAAAGCTGGCTGAAGCGTGTTAACGCTTGGTAGTAATGCTCGTTGGCGACATCAAAGTAGTAGCAACTGTGTTCGGTGCCAGTCCAAGCGTTACTGCTGCCACCATGATGACTGATAAAATCGTGGAATTCTCCGGAGGCAGGGAAATCTTTGGTACCGAGAAATAACATGTGCTCTGTGAAATGCGCTAACCCTTGTCGGTGCCAAGGATCATCAAAGTGCCCGGTATTCACTGTCAGTGCCGCAGCGGCTTTTTGGCTGTCTTGATCCTCAACCAACAACACCCTAAGACCATTGGGCAGTGTCAGCGGTTGGTAGAGTCTGTTATCATTGCGGCTGATATTCAAACAATGCTCCTGAAACTAGAGAAGTTGCAAGACGTTCAGGGCCAGCTGTTACGGCTTGGTGCCTACCCGAATATCGATGGTTAAGCTAGACTATAGCGAACATGCAACCAAGATGGCTAGCTTTTAGGTTAAAACTTTTTTGCTAATTAGTTGATTTCTTTGCAATGAAAACCATTTTAATCATGCGCCATGGGGAAGCTCAAGCGCTACAAGCGCAGGACCACTTGCGCGAACTGACTCAAAGAGGTCGGCAACAAGCTGATCATGTAGGCCAATGGTTAGCACAAAGGTTTAATCCACAAGGCTTGTTAGTGAGCCCTTATGTGCGCGCTCAGCAGACGGCCGAGTGTGTCAAAGAACATTGCCGAGGTTTCACCTTGGAGCAAACGTGCGATGACATTATCCCCAGCGCTAATGCGAAAACCGCCGTTGACTACTTACAAGCACTCACCGAAGTTCATACTGAAATAGACACTTGGTTGGTGGTGGCACACATGCCAATCGTCAGTTACATGGTCGCGGAGTTCTGCCCTGAGCAAATGCCCATTTTCGCAACCTGTGGGGTGGCTCATATTGACTATGATCCGGCCACCATGAGAGCGCGCTGGCAGGCGTTATATAGCCCTAACTAGAGGCTAACCGCCGGCAATTTTAACTTTGAAGCCCTGAGCTTCAAGCAAACCTTTGAGCTTGTCGCGATCGTCGCCCTGAATCTCAATCACTCCCTCTTTAACGGCGCCGCCTTGGCCCATTTTTGACTTCAGGGTTTTTGCCAGTTTTTTCATATCATGCTCGTTTGGATCAATGCCTACAACGAGCATGACACCTTTACCTTTGCGTCCTTTGGTTTGACGCTCAATACGCAGTGCACCGTCTTTAAAAAGCTTAACATCCGGCTGTTCACTTTGTTTTTCAGGTCGAATGCGGCCAGAGTCGGTAGAGTAAACCAAGTTATTATCGCTCATGGGTTGCTCCAATTAATAAAGATAAAGTGTCATCCTAACATATTTTGGTGTTGTCATTGCGAAATGGCTGGCAAGGTTTATATTTTAAACAGGTAGATTATCAGTGGCTTAGGAGCGGGTATGAGTTTACAACAGCATTATGTTGAGGAAAAACAAAAACTAGTGATAGTGATAAAGGAAAAGTTTGACTTTAATCTTGTGCAAGATTTTCGTACAGCTTATGCAGATGTTCATGCCGACACTAAGCACGTGGAAGTTGACCTGCGAGAAACCAGTTACATGGATAGCTCAGCGTTGGGTATGTTGCTCAATATGCATAAAGCTCTGAAGGGGCAGGTAGAGGGCATTACCATCAGCCATGCAAACCCTCAGTTAAAAAAGATTCTCCAAATTTCGCGTTTCGATAAGAAATTTACCATTGACTGAAAAGTACATTTCCTTTCCTTCACATGGGCTTAGCGAAGACTTGCCCTTAGTGCTCATTGTTGATGATGAGTCCATGAACCGGCGTATTCTGCGAGCGATGCTGGAGCGTGACAACTATCGCGTCATTGAAGCTGAAAATGGCATTCAGGCACTAGCGCAATGTCAGGCTCACGATGTTGATGTGGTACTGCTGGATATTCTTATGCCCGAAATGGATGGCTATGAAACGGCAGCGGAGCTTAAACGCACCAATACACGAGTTTATACCCCCATTATTTTTATTACCGCTTTGGAAGATAACCCTTCATTGGCAAGATGTTTGGACGTAGGCGGTGACGACTTTATGCCCAAACCGTTCGATTTACAGATACTGCGAGCCAAGTTACATGCACACCTGCGTATTCGCCATTTAGTCAGCGAGTCAAAAAAGCAAACGGACGCGTTGACCTATTATCAAAATCAAACCGAACGCGAACACGAACTAGTCGAGCATATTTTCAATAATGCCCTGCAACATAAGGATAAACCCAAGGGGGTCGACTCACACTTGTCGCCCGCTTCTATGTTTAATGGCGACGTGTTTCTCAATGCCTTGGGGCCAAATGGCTCGCAATATTATCTATTAGGCGATTTCACTGGGCATGGGTTAGCCGCTGCCACCGGGGCGCTGCCAGTGGCGCGTATTTTCTACACTATGGTGGAAAAAAACTTGGCCGTAGGAGATATAGCCAGAGAGTTAAATGCCGCTTTATACGATTTGTTGCCGGCGCATATGTTTTGCGCTGCAACTATTTTCGAAATTAGTGCCAATGCACAAAGTGCGACGTTTTGGATGGGCGGCTTGCCTGATGGTTACCTTATTGACCATTCGGGCTACATGCTTAGTCAGCTCGAATCAAAACACATGGCATTGGGTATTTTGGATGATGAGGAGTTTGAGCGTGATGTGCGCCATGTCACGCTCAATGAATATAGCCGTATCGTGGTTTACACCGATGGCATCATTGAGGCCGAAAATGCACAACAGCACCAATTTGGCTACAGCGGTTTGCTACGCACCTTGGCGTCGCAAGCGATGATCCGTACTGACAACATCATTGCCGCTGTGCACTATTTTACCGGTAATGAAGATCAACAAGACGATTACAGCGTGGTGATTATCGACCCGCAACCTCAAGCGCCATTACAACCTATTAATCACACTATAAGTCCGCTCCCTATTGAGCTTGAGGTGGTGTTAAGTGCCGAGGAGTTGAAAACGGTGGACCCAGTGGCGCAATTGATGGACCTAGTTGGTCACTTGCCAGGGCTGAACACCCACAAATCGACACTGTTTATATTGTTATCAGAGGCTTATAACAACGCTCTAGAGCACGGTATTTTGGGGTTAGACTCTGCTTTAAAGGCCGATGACGACGGCTTCTTACAATACTACAGTGAGCGTGAGCAGCGCCTAAGCGAACTCACCGAAGGTGAGATATGCCTGCGAGTTTGTTATCAGCCACAGCAACGAACATTGCTTTTAAGCGTTAAAGACTCGGGAGCTGGTTTTTCCCTCGAGCCAGCTGCAGGTAGCCAACTCCAACACAGCTATGGTCGTGGTATTGAGCTACTTAAAGAGCTGGCGGAAGATGTGGAATACAACCAAGCGGGAAATGAAATACGCATTCGCTACCATATCGACTAACCCTCTCATATTGCCTCAGAACCCTATTTTTACCTTTAAATGACTGGCTTAGTGTCGAAGTGACGGTTTTGTATTGCACGGCAATAAAAAGGTGTGCTAGCATCCGGCTAAATGTTTAGATGTTTGGATGGCTAAATGCTTTTAAGCTACTTAGAAAATGCACAACTTAGCGCTGAGCCCAAATTAGTGGCGAATAAACAACAGGCGCTACAGCAATACCTTAACAATGCGAGTGCCGATGTTTGTTGGCAATATCAAATTCCTGAGTTGGGCGAGGGTGGGGCGTGTAGTTTATTTGGTCATCTGCAAGAGCTGCCCTTCGATTTACGCGAACATTTGCCCTCAAGCAGTGAAGCAAAGTTGAGAAAGCTTCAAGCGATTGTCGATTTTGTTGTTCAAGAAAGTGGCGTAGACTGGTTTGGTATTTATCAAAGTCAACATATTGAAGGTCAGCCACAGCTACTTAAGCTCGCTTATTACGGCGCACCTAGTCGCCCTCTTTTTCCTATTAACCCTGACTTTGCAACAACCAGCAATAATGTGCAGGTTGCACTCAGCGGGGTTGCTCGGGTGATAAATGATGTGGAAGACTATGTTGCCAACGGTGGCGAATACTATACATGTGACCCCAAAGTGAAAGCAGAAAGCTGCTTGCCGCTTTATGACGAGACAGGTAAAGTAGTGGGCATTATTGATGCTGAAGCATTTACCGACAAGTTTTTTACCCCTGATCAGGTTGCGTTGCTAATAGCTGCGTGTTTAGAGATTAGCAAGCACTTACCAACCAGCCGTCAGGACTAACCTAACCTGAGATAATAAAGAGAGTTCCATGTTCTCACAATTAAAACCTTTACCGACAGATCCAATTCTTGGGCTTATGGCTGCGTTTAAAGCCGACACCAATGACAAAAAAATTGACCTAGGTGTTGGCGTATACAAAGACGAGCAAGGGCAAACCCCTGTATTGAAGGCCGTTAAAAAGGCTGAAGAGTTTCGTCTCGCCAATGAAACCACTAAGTCATACATTGGGCTGGCCGGTAATTTGGAATATTGTCAGAAAATGGAGCAACTGCTACTTGGCGATGCTCACCCGGCTTTGCTAGCGGACCGTGTGCGTACAGCTCAGGCTCCAGGTGGCACGGGTTCGTTACGGGTGGCGGCAGAGTTCATTAAGCGTTGTAATGAGCAAGCCACGGTGTGGGTGACTACGCCAACATGGGCCAACCACATTAGCCTATTTGAAGCGGCTGGCCTGAATGTGAAAGAGTACCCTTACTATGACTATGATAACAAGGGTTTGTTATTTGATGACATGGTGAACACGCTCAGCCAAGTGCCTGCGGGTGATGTGGTGCTGTTACATGCATGTTGTCACAACCCAAGCGGCATGGACTTGAATTTTGCGCAGTGGCAAAAAGTAGCTGAAATCGCTAAAGTTCAAGGCTTTACAGTACTGGTTGATATCGCCTATCAAGGTTTTGGTACGAGTTTGGATGAGGATGCTGCGGGTTTACGCCATTTGGCCTCGCAGGTAGATGAGCTAATCATTTGTTCGTCATGTTCGAAAAATTTCGGCTTATACCGTGAGCGTATTGGTGCCTGTTCGGTGATCTCAAAAGATCAAGCCACCGCTGATATTGCTAATTCAGTGATGCTCAGTGTGGTACGCAGTATTTACTCGATGCCGCCGGCACACGGTGCAGATATTGTTAATACTATTCTTAGTAGCGACGAGCTAACTGCGATGTGGCACCAAGAGCTTGATGACATGCGCTCTCGTATCAATGGTTTGCGTTCATTGCTTAAGGATAAGTTAAACGACAAATGCGAAGGTATGGACTTCTCATTTATTGAACGCCAGCACGGTATGTTCTCTTTCCTAGGGATTAACAAAGAACAGATCGAACGCCTACAAAAAGAGTACTCAATCTACATTGTCGGTTCTAGCCGTGTAAATGTGGCAGGGGTAAGCAAAGATAATATCGATTACTTTGCCGATGCCGTTGCAGCGGTTACTAAGTAACGCGAATGATAAAAAAAGCCAGCAATGCTGGCTTTTTTTATGTCTAAGAAATAGCTTTACGCCTCTTTGGCTTTGAGCTCAGTAACATTTTCCTTATCACTTGGCTCTTTGCTGGCTTTTTTTGTGGCCTTTGCTGCAGGCTTGGTACCTTTAAGTACGTGCATAAAGTCGTCTTTTTGTTTTGCTATTTCCAACGACAGGCTTTCTACTTGTTGCTCACTTAAGGGAACATCAACGCCGCCTAATAACTCTTCTAAGCTTTCGGCAATATCGAGCATCTTATCATAGGCATCGGCTTCTTTTTTGCTAGTAAAGGTCATGCGCTCGACTCCGTCTCGTTCTACAACGTATTTAGTTACAACAGCCATGGCTTCTCCTCAAGGGTACTGTTTTTTTATACAGTAAGGGTAGTGGTTGGCGATTCGCCCGTCAAGGGTTTTAATCATTCCTTTTAAAGGGTTAAGCATTTTTACCACAAAAAAGCACGACTTTATCGTTAGTTTTATTTGACACATCTCAGTAATTATTCTTTATTTACTTTTGAAGTAACACGGATTTTTACTTTAACTTCTAAGGAGAGAAGCATGAAGCTACTAACCGCACTCTACACCGCCTGTGCGCTTGTACTTACCCCAGCAGTGGTCGCTGCTGAGGCACCTCAACAAGCGAGTGAGCAGGTAACCCCAGCCAAACTTGATATTAACCAAGCATCCGAAGAACAGCTACAATCGCTGCCGGGCATTGGCCCCACTAAAGCAGCCGCCATCATCGAATATCGTCAGGTGCAAGGCAATTTCCGTAGTGTTGATGAGCTAGACGCTGTGCCAGGTATTGGTGCAAGTACGTTGGCGCAAATTCGGGAATTGGTGAAGGTAAGATAGTGGCAAAGTATTGCTGATAAACCAAAGGGCAACGTTTAGTTGCCCTTTTTATGTGCGGCGATGGCTTCATCAAGGTGAAACAGTGCGAATGCATGGCGCACTGGGAGCACAATAATAGGATAGGCGATGCCGGCTAAGAGCAGCCATGGTAACATGTGCCAGCCTTCAAAGCGCACCAGCAGCAGAAATAGTGGGGTGATCAGCAGCAGTTTAATAATATTGAGCATGACTCGGCGCTGCGCTGATAGCCTGTTTAATGAATCCGCCACTATAGCGAGTCGCTCATGGTGACTGAGCGACTTGAGTTTCGGAATTTGACTGGGAAGAAAGTAAATCATGAAGCCTTAGGTTTATAAAAAAAGCTGCTTAAGGTAATGATAATTGCAACGACTGCCATCACCGCAAAGATCACTTGCATCCACCCAGGCATTGATAACCCCATAAATTGCCAATCAATGTTGCCACAATCACCGGTAGCAGCAAAAAAGCTCGGCAGCCACTCGTGTAAAGGCATAAAGCTTGGGAAGTTAGGTTCAAACTCGCATACGAAGGCAAACGGATCTGTGGTGGTTTGCATCATGATATGTTCTTTGGCGAGCAAGAAACCCCATATACTGGCAACCAGCCAACTCGCCAGCGCCACTAGGCGTAAATACATATTTTGTGGATTAATACAGCCTAGTAAGGCCGCAAATAGTACACCTAAGACTGCTGTACGCTGATAAATGCACATAATGCATGGCGCTAAGTCCATGGCATATTGGAAATACAAAGCAGTTGCTTCGAATACGGTGGCAATCACCGCTAACAGTACCCAAGGCGCACGTTGGTGCGATAACTTACCTAACCAGCTCATAGTTAACTCACATCGTTATTGATGGGCTGATTATGCCACGCCCTCGGCGCTATGCAAGCGTATTAGCGGCCGCAAAGGTAAGCTCAGTGGCGTGCCTAAGCACTTAATTTAGCGCCATTTGTGTACTGGTTAGTATTGTTAAGTGAACAAAAAAGCTAATGAATCATTTAAAGCGGTAGGCTGGCTTCCGTTTTTGCTTATGAATCGTAAAGTACGTTCCATTTATGGGAATTTTGATGCCGTGCTCTTCTACGTTCAAATAACTCTTTCTTGCCCCAAAACAAGCTAGAAAATTTTGCTCAAAGGACTAACAACACCGCTTACGCCTCTCTGTAAAACATGAGTGTATATTTGTGTTGTCCTCATATCGGAATGACGATGTTGAGCTTGCAGTGCTCTGAGTAAATATTGCTTCGCCAGCATAAACTCGACGATGTGGTTTAAAATGATGAACAGTTTTTCATTGAGTTAGCCCCAATAAAATACTGTGTTCATATACAGTTTTTTATGTTTTTCCTATAGTCAGGAAAACAATTCAATGGGTCGTTTTGTCGTGTACACATTTAGAGCAATGTAATGTAACTTCAATGCTGGTAAGTACTTTCTAAATTTGCTATCAATGGTCTAAGGACAAAAACAAGACAGATAGCGGCAGAAAAACGACCTAATCGCTCGATATTAAATTGTTAGAATGCTATGTAATTTCATCATAATATTTGGCTTAAGAGAATGAAGTTTTTTACTATGAAACCGGATATGCAGTTTTTCCTCCGTAGAGGTTTATATCAAGAAATCCGCTTAATGATGGCTTTTATTGAGCAGCAAAATTACCAACTTGATAATTACATATCAAACTTCTCAGATATGCTCGTTAAGGGTGGAACTGGCATATCAAGTAATGAATATACTAACCAAGTATCCGTTCAAATATAAGTAATGAAGAATATGATTTAGAATCCACTTTTAAAAAGGATTTGCCTAATTACATTAAAAAGTCTCAAGTATTAATGTTATGGGCAATGTTGGAAGATGCACTTGGCTATATTGTGCGTGAACTTAGTAGACAAGAAAATGTTAAGCCCAGAACCAAAAAAAGATATGAATCTATCTTTATAAATTATCTTAAATGGCTAGAAGAGATTGATGAACGGGATTTTATTAGTGAAAGTTCAGTACAATTCTTAGATGGTAATGTAAGAAAAGTAAGAAACTCCATAGTCCATGGTAAGCCTCTAGATGTTGTTCATGACGGTTATGAAATAACGGATACTGGAATAGTAATTTCAGATAAATATGTGTGGGAAATTTGCATGTCAATAGATAGTTTAGCATGGCGGATATAAGCACTCTAACAAAGCAAATTAAAAGAGCGGACAAAAAACAGTTGGCTTTGTTCGTGCCTCACAAATGATAGCCAACTATTTTTAGCCGTTTATTTGTGGCGTTAACTGACAGAGGAGAATCTGTTTGTCGTTTAAGGAACTCTTATATTTAGATAAAGATTTCATATCGTCGCTTTATGAGGAGAGTAAAGGTGTGTCTCCTGATGTACTTATTACTAAATCAGAGGGATTAAATGCAGGTGCGAAGGCATTGTTTCTAAGCGCTGGTGCTGTTACTAACGAGAGCAAATCGTTCAAAGTTTCGACCTTCAAAATGCTTGAAGAATTAGCTCCTGAGCTAAGTGAATTTGAACAAGTTGAAGGTGAAATAGAGCACTCAGTTGGCTCTCCATCAAAATACGGCTGGGTTCAAGGAACGATGAGTATCAGCGGCTGTAAAGTTACAAGAGAGCGGTATACCTATACGTTTACAACAGAGAGTAGCTCACACCCCCCTAGCTCCGTTGATCACAATGCCATGCCTGCTGAAGAACTGGTCGCTGATGAGAAATATTTTGCAATTAAGGATAATTTCGGTAATGCATTCGCCTTGGTTCAATCCGAAGAATTTTTTCTATCTGGAATTGAATCTTTGATTCCTCTTGCGGGCTCTGTCGTTGATCATGTTTCGTTTCCTGTAGAGGCTTTGCTTAGAGTGCTACCTGCAAAAAATTCATTTGGTGGCTGGGTATCCGTGCCTCTTATTGTACGTGAGCAAGACAGTTAACAATGCAGCTTACTAACTCGTCGCAACGCTCCTCGGGGGCAAAGGCCACAGCGCGGCAAGCCGCTGGCCTTTGCCCGTGGCTGCGGCGTTGGAAGTAAGGAATAGTATGGCTGAATGCATTTACTGTGGGAAATCAGAAAAGCTTACAAGAGAGCATATTTTGCCATCTTTTGTTTATCAGCATCATTACCAAATCGAAGGCCAGAATACTGTAGTAGGGTGGAGAGAAAAACCTGAAAAGGTAATCGCGGGTGAGGCAATAATAAAGGATGTTTGCTCCAATTGTAACAATATTATCCTATCTGAATATGACTCACATGTTAAAGGCGTGCTTGAAAGCGCTGATATTTTTCAAAAGAATTTCTTGTGCAAAGAAACATCATTCCACTACGACTATGCTCTTTTATCTAGATGGCTTCTTAAGGTTTCTTACAATTCTTCAAGAGCTAGTGGCAAGCAAATCAAAGAATTTGAAAGCTTTAAGCATTACATACTTGATAAAACGCTTGAAAACAGTAGCTATTTTCTTACATGTGGCTTACTCAAGCCAGTCAAATTATCTGAAGAAGAGTTTATTCAGCATAGGCAAGCATTTGGCCTCAATAAGCCAGGATATATCAACCCATTTTTCACTTGTATTTCTTGGGCCCCAAACTTACAGGATGGATATACCGTAAAACAGATAGTTATTGGTGCTCTAGTTTTTCATATTTGTGTGTTTACAAATAAAATGAATCGTGAGGAAAAAAAGAGAGTCAAAAAGCAACATCTAGCTTCCTGTAAAGGTATGAAGGTTATTTCTGTTAATAAAACCAAACATAAAGCAATGCAGTTACCTATAACATTCCTCGACTCTATGGCTCCACACATGTTACGTGATAATGTTAGGCCTGAAATGGATAAACTTCTATCAAGTCAAAACACAGGGACTAACTAAGCTGTGCGCCTTTTGCAATGCTTCGCATTTTATCGCAAAAGTTACCCTACTTATTTGGCCCGTGTTTGAGGCATTACCGAATAAATACTCTAACGCGTCTCTGTCCAAGAACTTCTCAAGTTGAATTTTTACCCGTGGCACTTTCTGGCTCGAAAGTGCCCCAAAATGAGTAAGAGCAATTGGTCCATTGATGTCACTTTTTCACAATTTTGCATAACACAATTTATGAGATATCTGGATTAGGGTCGATTAAGTTAAAGTTTTAAAACTCTATGGTTTCACAGTTACTCTAGTTGTGCAAACATCAGCATATTGCTAGTCTATTCACTTTAAAAACAGTAGCCTACTGAGATTTCTACTTTTGTAAAGTCAGAACAGGTACGTTTTGAAATAGTCCGTTTTTATGATGACGGTATAACTTGTTAGCATTTAAGGGTAGATAAAAATGGAACCAATTACATTGGCAATTGGTGGGGCGTCATACTACGTTGCTGTCAAGTTTGTAGACCAATTTATATCTCAGGAGGGATATGGCTGGTTTCGAAAGCAGCTTTTTCCTAAGGAAAGGTATGTAGACAGGCTCTATCAACTTATCGAGGAAACCGCTTTAGAGTTTGAAGTTGAATACCCAATAGATTCAGACAAGGTTCCGTTCTATCAATCTCAGCCATTATTTGACGTGCTAAACGAATATACTTTGTTTAAAGAGTTTCCTGATAAAGCTGAGGTAGTGAATAAGTTTAGTGATTGTCCTAGTGTGCTTCCTCCAACTCAAAAACAACTTGAACGTTTTTATGCGATTCTAGCGCTTAAAATAAACAAGTGTACAACGTTAAAAAAGCTCCATATCGAAGAAAGTTATAAGGAAAAGATATTCGATATCAATGAAGAGCTGATTCAAATGAAACTTCTATTACGCTCTATAGACGAGAAGCTCACGTTTCACCTAAGTGATGATTGGTTAAATGAGAAAAACAGACAGGCAATAGCTGATTTAGGTGGACGATACACACCTGAATTAAACTTAAAGTTAGAAATAGCAAAGATCTTTGAGGGTCTTGGGAGAACTCAGGATTTTTCGGAACTCTTTTTTTCACATATAGATAGCTTTCTGATTAAAGGAAACAAGCTCTGTACGTGTGATGAAATATCCTCACAGCAATCTGTAATATCTAAATCTTTAACTGAAATTACAACCTTATACCAAGAAATTGATTTTTCTATATTAACTAAAATACCAACAGATGAACTTTGTAACAGTATTACTTCCTGCAACAATGCAGTAGCAGAATCTGAATCGGTACTGTGGAAACTGCGTGAAGAAGCAAAAGCAGCTGGAGAGTCTAATGATTACAGTGATAAATACTCATCAATTTTAAGGGAACTTAGGGATTTTGATTATGAGTGTAACAAGTTAAGTACTTTCTTAAACTCCATAACAGTAAACTTGTCGAACAATCCGTTTTTACTTCTTGAAGGGGAAGCTGGCATTGGTAAGTCTCACTTACTTGCCGATGTTGTTGAAACAAGAATTAAAACTGGTTCTCCATCTCTTTTCTTATTAGGGCAACAGCTCACTTCTGATGAATCTCCTTGGGTACAAATTTTTAAAAGGTTACAGGTCGATACTACATCCAATGATTTTCTAGAAAAGCTTAATTTATATGCTAAAAAAAATAATAAGAGGGTTTTGATATTTATCGATGCGATCAATGAAGGGAATGGCAATAAGTTTTGGGATGATAATATAAATAGTTTTGTTGAAGATATTAAAAAATTTGATTGTCTAGGTTTAATAATATCAGTTAGGTCAACGTATAAAAATATTACCATTTCTGATGAGAATGTATCACGCAATAACTTTGAAACTCATGAGCATATTGGATTTAAAAACATTGAGCTGGAAGCTGTTAATTTATTCTATGACAATTACAATATAGAGAGACCCTCTTCTCCCAACTTAAACCCAGAGTTCAAAAACCCATTATTTTTGAAATTACTATGCGAAGGAGTTAAGAAAAGTGGATTAAGTAAAGTTCCAGTGGGTTTTCATGGGATATCCAAAATTCTCAGTTTTTTTATTACTGGTGTCAACAAGTCGCTTGCGTCACCTAAAAAGTACAGTTTCGATTCCAGTTTTCCATTGGTTAATGACGCACTAAATGAATTAATCAAGCTTAAGGTGGGTTCAGGGGCTAAGAGTATACCTCTTAAAAATGCGCATGTTGCCGTCCAGTCTGTTGTTCGAGACTATGTTAACGATAAAACTTTTCTTAACGCATTAATAGATGAAGGGTTGTTAACAAAAGGAATTACTCGAAATGACGAAAACGTTGTTGAAGAGGTAGTATATATATCTTTTGAAAGGTTTGATGACCATTTAACAGTAAACTACTTACTTGACGGCGTTGAAAATATTGAAGATGAGTTTAAGGCGGGAGGTCGTCTAAGAAGTTACTTTAAAGAAGAGTGTGACTTTTACTACAACCAAGGAATTGTTGAGGCTCTTTCGATTCAATTGCCTGAAAAATATGGAAAAGAACTCTATGAGTTACTGCCAGAGTTTAGTGAGCATGATTACTTAATAAATTCTTTTATTGATAGTTTAGTTTGGAGAGAAATTTCTGCGATAGATTTCGAAAAACTTAAACCGTTTATAAATGACAATGTGCTTCAGTTGAGGGGTACATTTAGCCACTTTTTAGAAATACTGATTTCAATTTCAGGTATTGAAGGACACCCATTTAATGCTAATTTCTTACATTATTGGTTATCTAAGCATCCCTTGCCAAACAGAGATGCATTTTGGACTACTCAATTAAAATATAAGTATAGTGAAGACTCTACGTTCAGGCATTTAATAGATTGGGCTTGGGATGACTTTGATAAGAGTTACATATCTGATGATTCAATTGAGTTAGTTGCTACTGCGCTTTGTTGGATTTTCACTTCAACCAATCGAGAATTGAGGGATTGTTCAACTAAAGCTTTAGTTAACTTGTTAGAAAATAGAATTCCAGTATTGGTTAGGATAATCGATAAATTTGATGCCGTAGATGATCCTTATGTATGGGAGAGAGTGTTAGCTGTTGCCTTAGGTTGTGTACTGCGAACAAAGGATCATCATGAGCTAGGCACTGTAGCTGAAATAGTTTATACAAAGGTCTTTGATACAGAGGATGTATATCCACATATCCTCTTAAGAGACTACGCAAGAGAGATTATAGAGTATGTTTCACACCTTGGATTGATAACAGAAAAGATTGAATTGTCCAAAACTAAGCCCCCATACAAAAGTGAATGGCCTGATGACATACCAACTAAAGATGAGCTGAAAAGTCTTTATGATCAGAAAGGCTACTGGGATTTGTGGAGTTCAGTTATGGGGGGGGGTGACTTCTCTAGGTACACCATAGGCACTAACTCTAATCATTCAGATTGGTCCGGGTGTAGATTTGGCCAATCCCCTGTAAATAGGAAAGAAATATTTAAAAATTTTAAGAGCGACTTATCGGAAGAACAGCTTGAGTTATTTAGTTCATTAGACCCTATTATTTATGCTGAAGACTCTGATGATTTGGTTATAGGTGAAACTATAATCCGCATGGGAGTCGCTTTAGGCAGAAAAACAGAAGAAGAGCTACTTTCGAATAAATTAGCTTTTAAAAATGCTTTACCAGAAAACACTTTAACTATTTATGAAAGAGATATTGAACCATACCTTGATCATAACAACAATTTATTAGATACAGATGCTCATTTTGATCTTAGGCTAGCTGAATGTTTTATTTTTAATCGCGTAATAGATCTAGGTTGGTCTCCTGATAAGCATGGTGATTTTGATAAAAACATTGGCACAGGCAGGGGACGGCATGAATCCCATCAAGAACGAATAGGTAAAAAATATCAATGGATTTCATTTCATGAATTTATAGCAAGACTTTCAGATAATTACATCCGCTATGAGGGATACGGCGATGAGCGAAAAGAGTCTCCTTACCTAGGTCCTTGGGAACCCTATGAAAGGGATATAGATCCAACAATTCTGCTTAAAAATACAGGAGATAAATGCATACCTCTTGAAGATAAGTGGTGGGTTAGTAAAGAATCTTTTCAGTGGGATTGTACTTTTGAAAATTGGGTAAAGGATACTTCTACGTTGGATAACCCGCAGGGGTTGATTGAAGTCAAAGACAATAATGGTGCTGACTGGCTTGTTCTGGAAAGTTATCCGTCTTGGAAAGAGCCTAAAGAAGTAGGTAAGGAAGACTGGGGACACCCACGGAAAGAGGTTTGGTGTCATCTTAGAAGTTACTTAGTTAAGTCATCTGAATATGAGCATTTTAAAAACTGGGCTGAAAGCCAACATTATATGGGGCGATGGATGCCTGAAAGTACAGATAGATATCAGTTGTTTAATAGGGAGTATTACTGGTCTGAGGCTTTTAAGTTCTTTAAATCTGATTACTATAGCGGCGCGGACTGGGTAACAGTTTCAGACAAAAAGACAGGGACTAAGATTGCTGATGTTGGTGTTACTACTATCGGTTATCGTTGGGAAGAAGAGTTCGATCAATCAAAGGCTGAAACTTTAAGTTTTCTTAAACCAAGCTCTCTAATTTTTGACAATATGAAATTAAAACATGGTTCTCAAGAAGGTAGCTATATCGATAAGGCTAACAATGTTGTTTGTTTTGCTGCTGAAGCTCTACACGATACAAAAGCACATTTATTGGTAAAAAAAGAACCATTTTTGAAGATGCTAAAGGATAATGATTTGGAGGTTGTTTGGACTTTGTTAGGTGAAAAAGGTGTGATTGGTGGCTCTTTTTCTTCGAACCATAATTATGGACGTATAGAGTTTAGCGGTGCTTTTTACATTAATGATGATCACATTGAAGGAAAGCATAAGATTTTCACTACAACCTGCAGTGGGTAAGAGAATGTGGCCAGCCACATTTAGGCTGGCCACATGGTAGCAATACCAAAAGTAATCCGAAAAGTCAGAGTGCTTTATTGTTCGTAACTCGGAATTGTCCAAATATGCGTTATGTTCAACGTCTGCTCACACTCAATGTTGGCCTTGAGATCGCTACTAGCGCAAGGCAGTCTCCCCCGCATATGTTAATTACACAACATAGAAACCATCAAACAAACTTCTTCAGCACATTTTCAATCGCTTTTTGTTAGCGCTCATTCAGCCAGAGGCTCCTGCAACTCGAACTTCTAACATCTATAAATAAGGGTTCTGTATTAGGGTTACTCTATAATACAAATCACATCCTGCCGAATGTCCTCATTTGCAATGGCAACTGCAAAACCGTGACTGGGCGAGTGTGCTTGTTAGTTGCTTCGCATCTGGTACAATCAGTATGTTAAGATCAATAATAATATTTTTAGTAGTGAAGTGGACGTTAGATGAGAATATTCAAAGCCAAAAGCCCAGCTGGATTTGCTGAGGAGTACATAGTTGAGTCCATCTGGAATGGCGAGTTTCCGCCTGGCTCAATTCTTCCAGCTGAGCGTGAGCTATCGGAACTGATTGGCGTCACTCGCACTACCTTGCGTGAGGTATTACAACGCCTAGCCCGCGATGGCTGGCTGACCATTCAGCATGGCAAGCCCACGCGCGTGAACAACTTTTGGGAAACCTCAGGGTTGAACATTCTTGAGACCTTGGCCCGTCTTGATGAAGACAAAATGCCAGAGCTGACTGATCAGCTGCTTTCTGCGCGTACGAACATCAGCGCCATTTACATGCGCGCAGCGATTAAAATAGACCCAGAACGTGTAAAAGAAATTGTTGCAGATAGAGAAACTGTAGAAGACACAGCGCAGGCCTTCGCTGATTATGATTACCTTGTCCATCACCAATTGGCAGGAGCAGGGAACAATAAAATCTATGTATTGATTTTAAATGGCTTTAAAGGTTTTTACTCTAAAATTGGCTGCCACTATTTCTCTGACCCGCGTACTCGAGAGCTGGCGCGTCAGTTCTATTCAGACTTAGCCGAGCTTGCCGAGCAGCAAGACCACGATGGCGCAATCGCCCTGATGCGTCGCTACGGCCATAAGAGTGGCCAAATATGGCAAGAGATTCGTGGCAATATGCCCGAAGATATTATGGATTAAGTAACCTAAAAGCCCGCACTAGCGGGCTTTTTTGTGCCCAAGGCAAAGGCGTTGGTGTCAATCAGTTTTATCGATGATAGCTATCGCTAAATGCGATTGTTCTTTTGCGCACAGGGTCAGTACCATATTGCGCAGAATTAGGTGCAACGTGAATTTTGCGTGATGGGGTTGGTTTTTGCTTTTTCGTCACTATATTTAGTTGCACATACATAAAATGCTTTGTCGCATTTGCCGTCAAAGCCACTGTGTTAACGATAAACTCAAACTATTGGAGATTACAATGGGTGTATTAGTAGGCCGCAAGGCACCAGATTTCACAGCAGCTGCAGTGCTAGGTAACGGCGAGATCGTTGAAGACTACAACCTACACGAAAAAATCAAAGGAAAGAAAGCGGTTATCTTTTTCTACCCACTTGATTTCACATTCGTTTGTCCTTCTGAACTTATTGCTTTCGACAAGCGCTATGAAGAGTTCCAAAAGCGTGGTGTTGAAGTAATCGGTGTTTCTATCGATTCTCAGTTCTCACACAACGCATGGCGTAACACTGCCGTTGCTGACGGCGGTATCGGTAAAGTTAAATATGACCTTGTTGCTGACGTGAAGCACGAAATCTGTCAAGCGTTCGACGTAGAGCACCCAGAAGCGGGCGTTGCTTTCCGTGGTTCTTTCCTAATCGACGAGGAAGGCACAGTACGTCACCAAGTAGTTAACGACCTACCACTAGGCCGTAACATCGACGAGATGCTGCGCATGGTTGACGCTCTAGCGTTCCACAGCGAGCACGGTGAAGTATGTCCTGCTGGCTGGACTGAAGGTAAAAAAGGTATGGACGCAAGCCCTGAAGGTGTTGCTAAGTTCCTATCTGAAAACGAAGGCGACCTATAAGTCGACCCCAGGTTTCAAGAAAAACCGCGCTTTAGCGCGGTTTTTTTATGCCTGAAAATAGCTGTAAGCCTGTACTACAATAACTAAAATCGGTACCTTCATCATAACTTCATTCTTCTCAACTAAGATTTTAGTTTTTATAACAAGGATATGTGACATGCGCGCAGTATTTTCTATGATGCTCATTCTGTTTTGTAGTGGGGCGGCTTACGGCCAATCGGCTACTCAAAATCCCGCCACGGTGATCATTTCCATCGATGGTTTTCGTCATGACTACATTGAGCATTTCGATACTCCGGCGCTAGCTAAATTAAGCCGTCAAGGAGTGCGGGCGCTGCGCATGAAAACGGTTTATCCGAGTAAAACTTTCCCCAACCACATCAGCATCGCCACAGGTCTGCTGCCCAGTCACCATGGTATCGTGGGTAACCGTTTTTGTGATAAACAGCGGCAACAGTGCTATGCCATGGGTAAAGGGCAGGCCGATACCAGCTGGGTGTCAGGCACGCCACTGTGGAATTTAGCTGAGCTACAAGGGGTGAAAGCCGCTACCTATTACTGGCCAGAATCGGATGCGCGTTTCAATGGCCGCACTGCGTCTTACTTTTATCCGTATTCTAGCCATGGCAAGCAGTCCCATCGCGTAGAGCAAATCATTCAATGGCTTAAGTTACCCAAGCAGCAGCGCCCCAAACTCATTATGAGCTACTTTTCTGAGGTGGATAGCCTCGGCCACAAGTATGGGCCCAACGCGCCGCAAACCAAAGCAGGAGCCTTAGGAATCGATCGCCTTATTGGTGAGCTGTGGCGCAGAATAAATACCGAGTTAGACACCAAGGTGAACCTGATTGTGGTCTCTGATCATGGCATGAGCGAAGTAAACCCCGATGCTGGTATTCCTTTAGCATCGCTCAACATCGATGATGGGTTTAAAGTGATTAACTCTGGCACCCGGGTGGCTATTTATCAACATCAAGCGTCTACGCGCGCTTTGCAGGCACTGCGAGAGCGACTGCACAAGCAGGCGGCGGATCAATATCAGGTGATGAGTAAGGAGCAACTGGCTCAGTATGGTGTCACTATGGGGCCGAGACAGGCTGATATTGTGCTGCAAACGCGCCCACCGGTGGTCTTTACGCAGCCAGATCATCACTATCTGGGCACCCATGGTTTTATCGACGATGACAATATGGATGCTGTGTTCTTAGCCGTGGGCCCAAGTTTCCACCAAGGAAAAACGCTGGCGCAGGTGCGTAATCTTGATATTTACCCTATGGTGGCACATATCCTCGGCTTAGAGATACTGACCCCCATCGACAGTGACGGTGCTACCTTGTGGCCAGCCTTGTTGTCACCGCCAAAGCGCGAGCCTGACACGCGCAGCAACTAGGGGTTGTTGCTGGGCTGAAATCCAGACATAAAAAAACCGCCATAACGGCGGTTTTTTTATGTCATTGAAGGCTTATTGAAAGCTCACTGCTTTGCGCTCTTTACGCTGGCCACGGCCTTTAGCGTTAGGGTCGCGGAAACTGCGCTTTTTGCCTTCACCTCGTGGTTCACGTGCCTCACGTGGTGCACGTGCTTCGCTTTGGCTAAGTGTCAGCTTCATAGGACGCTTGCAGATATACACTTTTTGGAAGTGCGCCAGCTTGTCCTCAGGCATACCTTTTGGTAGCTCAACGGTACTATGAGCGTCAAATAAACGAATGTCGCCAATAAACTTGCTGGAGATATCCGCTTCATTAGCAATGGCACCGACGATATTTTTCACTTGTACGCCGTGCTCGCGACCCACCTCAATACGGTACGTATCCATTGGCGTGTTAGCATCACGACGCTCGCGGCGAGGTTTATCACCGTCGCGACGACGATCGCCTTTGCGCTCACTGCGTTCACCACGCTCTGGACGTTCCTTCGCTTTGATTTCCTCGACCTTCAACGGCGACTGTTGCTGTGCCAGATAAAGTAGCGCGGCGGCTAAGTCACCTTGGCTCAATTGCAACTTGTTACCTAGGGTATTGGCTACTTGCGCAAAGAACTCACTGTCTTTGTGCTCCAGCGCAGCAGCCACTTTCTTCTCTAGACCATCAATACGCTTTTGCTCAACGACTTTAGCGCTCGGCAGTTCTACCTGAGCGATGTCGCTCTTGGTGTGGCGCATAATGTTCTTAAGTAGGTAACGCTCATTGCCCTTAACGAACAAAATAGCTTTACCTTGACGACCTGCACGGCCAGTACGACCGATACGGTGTACATAGGCTTCGCTGTCTTGTGGGATATCATAGTTAACCACTAGGCTGATGCGTTCAACATCTAGGCCTCGTGCTGCCACGTCGGTAGCTATAACAATATCAAGTAAACCATTTTTAAGGCGGTCAACGGTGCGCTCACGCGCCTGCTGGTTCATATCACCGTTTAATGGTGCGGCAGAGAAGCCTTCGCGCTCAAGGAGCTCAGCCAACTGCACAGTGTCGTTACGAGTACGCACAAATACAATGGCAGCATCAAAGTCTTCGGCTTCTAAAAAGCGCACAATGGCTTTGTTTTTGTGTACACGCGCTTGCCAGTACACTTGCTCGATAGTGGATACTGTGCTGTTGCGTGGCGTAATACGCACTTGCTCTGCGTCTTGCAAATAGGTTTTGCAAATAGACTGAATCTGTTTTGGCATGGTCGCCGAGAACAAACAAGTTTGCTTGTCTTCTGGTGTTTGCGCCATGATGCTTTCCACATCATCAATAAAGCCCATGCGTAGCATTTCGTCGGCTTCATCCAATACCAATGCACTTAAGCGTGATAGGTCGATAGATTTACGACTGATGTGATCAAGTAGACGACCCGGAGTCGCGACAATGATTTGCGCACCGCGACGTAGGGCGCTGAGCTGAATACCGTAGCTTTGGCCGCCGTAAAGCGCGAGCACTTCTACGCCCTTAGTAAATTTTGCGTATTGCTCGAATGCTTCTGCAACCTGGATTGCGAGTTCACGGGTGGGAGTAAGCACAAGCACTTGCGGATATTTCGCATCCGCATCCAAGTTATTCAACAATGGTAAGGCAAAGGCGGCGGTTTTACCCGTGCCTGTTTGTGCCATTCCCAATACGTCCTTTTTGTCGAGTAAAAGAGGAATACATTGAGCTTGGATCTCGGAAGGAGTCTCATAACCCAATTCGCTCACTGCTTTTAAAGTAGCAGGAGAAAGGTGTAACGACTCAAAGGTGACTGGTTCTGACATTAAAACGCCTCAGGGAATTCAAAGAGGCGCGCATTGTACAGGAATGAAGCAGTAATTGCTTGTATAAATTACAACTATTTCCTATGTACTTGGTTTTGTATGAAATTTAACCAGTGGTGTTCGTTGCGCTTAGATTTAGTTACGGAGAAATCACGTAAATTTAACGGTTTAACGCGTGTGTACTCAGCCTGTTTTGTTGCTATAAACGCATTAAAACTGACGGGCCAAAGAGAGTTTGTCAGCTCGAAAATGGCGCACAGGGGGCAAAAAAAAAGCCGAGTATGATCCCGGCTTTTTTATCGTATTAGTCTTGGTATAGACCTAAATTTTCTTTCGCGTAAGCTTCGAACTCAGTAAACCCACCAATGTGCGCCTGATCGATAAAGATCTGCGGCACTGTTTCACATGGTTTGCCGGCTGATTTTTCTAAATCCGCTTTGCTGATCCCTTCTTTAACGATATCGATATAGCGGTATTTGAAATCATCGCGGCTTTGCGTCAGTTGCTCGGCAACATCTTTTGCGCGTACGCAGAAAGGGCACCCTTCACGGCCAAAAATAACAGTTAGCATAATTCTCTCCAGTGCAGTTAAAAACGTTAGGTTTGCAGTGTAGCGAGGTTCGTCGCCGGGGTAAAATAAGCAAAAACGATTTCTATATTCGCTAAAAGCGATTAACTACGATAAACGGTTTTAATTAGGTGGTAACCAAACTTGGTTTTCACCGGCCCGTGTACTTCCAATAGCGGCTTTTTAAACACCACATCGTCAAAGGCTTTGACCATAGTGCCGCGCTGAAATTCACCCAAATCGCCGCCACGTTTCTTTGATGGACAAGTGGAGTATTGTTTCGCGAGTTTATTAAAGTCGCCGCCTTTGTCTAACTTGGCTTTGATAGCCAAGCACTCTTCTTTGCTCTTCACTAATATGTGATATGCACACGCTTTTGCCATAACTGCGTCCTAAAATGAATATCGATAAGGGGTGACCACGTCGAGCACCTTTTGCTTTTCGCCCATGCCGCCAATGCGATAGGCGGTGCCTTGGTGACTCAGTAAACCCCGGTGGTCCATGGTGCCCTGTTGGGCATGCTCTAAACGTTGCCAACGATTAGTATCAGTATCGAAACGCCATACCTGATTTGACGGCGAACTGGGTTTACCATTATAGCCGATACCGTTGTAGTTATAAGGGTTAGGGGAGCCCGCCATAAACACCAGCTGGCCATTGATTGTTCCCGCTGCCATACGATAATGACTCTTGCCGGTGGGGTGGCTAATCATACGCCAATCAATTTTTGTTGGCTTGTCGGGGTGGATGATCCCTTTAAAACATTGGGCTTTGCCATCGAAGCCTCGGCGTTTATCAATATAAGCAACGGTTTTTACGCCATCACACACCACCATGATATTACCTTTAATTGCACCGGCGTGACCAAATACTGGCTCGCCTAAAAAAGGCGACGCTTGTTGCCAAGTATTATTAGCAATATCATAGACTTGTACTAAGTTCACGTTGCCATCATTGTGCCAGCCACTGATCAAGTAGATAAACTTGTCTTGGTAATTCAACGCAACGCTATCATCGACAGGCACGGGCATATCGGCGAGGCGCTGGTAGCTGTTGGTTAGCACATCAAAACGATAGGCGTCGGGCGCTGAAATTTCACTGTGATCGTCGGCCACGGTATAGCCACCAAAAACATAAGCGTATGGGCCCACTCCCACAGCAGTCGCTGCCAACCGGCCTTTTAACTCGGTACTGGCGGGAACACTTTTTTTGGCCTTGCCATTGCCCCTGGCCAATTTTTAATGCCCACACTTTATTGTGCACGTCCTCATGACTTTTCCCAGCACCTAACCCCATGAAGCTAATAAAATAAGGCCCTTGTTCCGTTGTCACTTGGGCGACCGCATTATTGGTCACTGGCTCGGGTAACGCTGGCAGGGTTTTTGTGGCCCACGTTGGCGCGCAGAGCATGCTCAGCGCCGCGACAAAGCAATGTCGTTTATTCATCTCTACCTCGGTATTTTATGCCTAATTCACTGGAGTAGCCCATAGAGCGGGCAGTTATGCGCAGTGATTCATCAATAACATAATAGGTTGGGAATGCAGATATTTTATATTGCTTAGCGGTTTGTGCGCTACCTAAAAGTATGGGCATGGATAAAGAGAGGTCAGCGACAAAATCTTGTACTTGTTGCTCACTTTGATAATCAAGGGCAACGGCCACAGCGTTAATGTCGCCATCATCCATTGCCGATTGTAAGTTAGGCATGGACACCTTGCAGATAGAGCACCATGGCGCAAAAAAGTATACCACGGTGGTTTGCCCCTGGAGTTCTTTGATGCTGTATCGCCCCTGTTCATTGAGTTGTGTTAAGGCAAAGTAAGGCGCGGGGGTGTGATCGGTACTTAGCAGATTGCGCTGTTGAAATGCGCTGACAGCAAAGAAAACGATCGCAATAACAATAATCTGCAATAAAATTTTTTTCATATTTAACTTAAAATTCATAGGCTTAATAAATTAGACCGGATAGTGGCAGAAAAAATTTTGCATCTTTTTCTTGAAAATAAAGACGCTGTCCATACATCAGTTAGTGAGGACGCCGGAAAGGGTCCCAAACTAAGTAAACTTATTGATTTAAAACGTAAATGTTACTTGTTCATCGTGAAAAGTAGCAACTAATATCGCTTAATTATGAGGATATCATTATGCGTACAGTAGATTTATCACCACTATATCGTTCATTCATCGGTTTTGACCACCTTGCATCACTTATGGATGCGGCGGCACGCACCGATAAGCAGCCAAGCTACCCACCTTACAACATCGAGGCATTGGGTAAAGACCAGTATCGTATCACCATGGCGGTGGCTGGATTCAGCGAAGATGAGCTGAGTATTGAGTCAGAGAACAATACTCTGAAAGTCGCCGGTATTAAGGCTGACAAAGACGACAAGCAAGAGCGAAAATTCATTCATCAAGGTATTGCTGAGCGCAACTTCGAACGTAAGTTCCAGCTTGGCGACCATGTTAAAGTGCTCGGCGCAGGGCTTGAAAACGGGCTCCTAGTCATTGACCTAGAGCGAGAGATCCCTGAAGCCTTGAAGCCACGTAAAATTGAAATAGGCTCTGGCAATTTGCTTGAGAGCAAATAATTTCTAGTCATTCTCCCTGTGTTTACGCCGCCCAACCGGGCGGCGTTTTTGTGTGGATAAACCGATGCGTAAAACTGATAAGAAAAAAGACAACACACTGCGCAAAGCGCTGACCCGCTTTTGTAATGAACATTGTGAGCCGTTGTCAGGTTTTGCGTGGCTGACCCACGTTATAGATTGGCAGCGAGCCGATAACCTCAAAGTAGTCGTGGTGTTCGCCACCGATGAGCAGTTGCGTTCCTTTTTAGGCTCACAAATGCGCCCGCAATTGGAAGCGCAGTTGATGGCGGTGCTCAAGGCCGAGGACTTAGCTATGCACAACCCGAAAAAACAGATAGTCTACGACACTGAACAGCAGTGCAAAGTAGGCCACAATGGTAACTGGGCACGGCGATTAAGCCACTTTTAGAGAGGATCTATGCCTACAGCGGCCATTTTTGTAGATGTACAAAATATTTATTACACCTGCCGTGAGAGCTTTGCGCGCAATTTTGACTACAACGCCTTTTGGCGCGAGGTAAGCGCTAAGTACGAAATAGTTACCGCCATCGCTTATGCCATTGATCGTGGCGATAGCAAACAACGAGAATTCCAAAATATCCTCCGAGCCATTGGCTTTGAGGTCAAGCTGAAACCCTATATTCAGCGTGCTGATGGTTCGGCTAAAGGCGATTGGGATGTGGGTATCACCCTTGATGCTATGGAGCATGGAACGCAGACGGATACCACCATTTTACTCTCTGGTGACGGTGATTTCGATATGCTCGTCGCCAAGCTACGTCATGAACGTAATAAGCGCGTCGAAGTGTACAGTTGTGCGCCGTTGACGGCGACATCCTTGATCAATGCCGCCAGCCATTTCCGCGCTATAGACGATACGCTATTGTTGGGCTAATTGCTCTTCCAACTGTTGCTTGGCTTGCTCTAAGGCGGCAATTTTATCCCGAGCAAACTGCAGCTGTTCCGGCGAGATGCCTTCTCGCTCTCCCCGCGCTAGCCAAGTTTTAAGGAGCGCAACTTTATCTTTTGCGGCACTGATATAGGCGCGTTTAAAGTCGTTGTGTTGGCGCTGCTGGTAGCGCTGATAAGCTTGGTGATCGTGCAAATCACCTTGATAAGCGTCGTCTTGTTGCCGGTCTTTGGCGATAGGAGGCACATATTGCGGCTCTGTGATAGGCGTTTGAGCGCTTATCTGTTTAGGGGCGTCAACGGCTTGCGAATACTGTGTTTTACTCTGGCGAGCAGAGACTGCCTCTTCGGCTGCCACTGCGGGGGTATCACGCACTGACAGCAAGGTGGGCGAGTCGCTGCGGGCTTTGATAGCCCCAACATCGGCGCTCAAATACCAGGCTAGAGCGCCTATAAGCAGTATTAAAAGCACTGTGACTCGTTTCATCCGGCTGCCTCCATGTGCGCGCGCCACGCCTTAAATTGTGCTTCATAGTTCTGCTGTGCCTGCTCCTTAGCGAGTGCCTCAATGGCTTGGTAACGCACCGTTTCGCTGTTTTTAGCATAGTATTCATAGGCTTTTTCCGTACTCATTAGTACTAGCCACTTGTTTTCAGGCGTGCGTACTGGGCGCGATAAGGTATCTGTTGGCAACGTGAATGCCAGTTGCTTGGCAAATACCGGGGCGCTGTCGTTATCGCGACTTAATACGCTATTTTGTTTGCCGAATACGTTTTCTTTGTCGCCCATTGCGCTAATAAAACCCTGACTTTTGGCTTGTTGATAGAACTTTTGCGCTTGCTCATGCTGATCAAACTGAACACCGTAAGCTCGTACTTTGGCAATATAGCGAAAGCGCTCGCGGTGACGCTCATAATAGGCAACGATATCTTGCTCTTTGATGTCCTGTTTGAGGCGCTCCAGCTCACCGCTGCTGCCGTGCATGGTTTGTTGTACGCCGAGCTCGGTTAATAGGCTAGGGCGAAGAATATCTGCCAAAGCGATGTCTTGTAGGCGCTCAAGGCTGAGCTGATGGCTCTTGAGCAGAGGGCTCACCAATAGGGCGCTTTGACGAAATCGATGCCAACGTTGCAACTCGCTATGAAATACGGACATGTCACCTTGATGCAACTTATATTTTATCTGCATCGACATGCTCTGGTAAAAATCTGCCATGTTCAAGGTGTTAGATAATGCCGTGGCATCCAGTAGCTTGATGCCTGCGAGCTTATTCACGGTGGCTTGATTGAGTGCACCATCGGCCGGGTAGTTCCCCAGTGTGCGGCGTAACCAATCATCATTGTAAGCAGGGTTAAGCGCCAACGGCGCTATGGCATTGTCGTCTAACCAGCCTTGAGCCTGCCAAGCGCTCAGTAAGTAGCGGCGCACATGATAGTGATTGTTGAAGCCCACGGTAGCTTGGCGAACCACTAATGATGGAAAACGCTGATGTGCTTGGTGTAGCAAAAAAGCATTCTCCACCAACCTTTGACGGGTGTGCGCCGCTAAATCGGCACTGTGTTGTTGGTATACAGTGCGCATAAAGCGCACTTCAGCATTGCTCGGCAGTTGCGAGAATGACGAAAAAGATAGGCCAATAAGGCCTATCCAGATAAAAATCCTGAACCCCATTAACGCTGCTCCATGGCATGGTTAAGCAGGTGCACGACCATGGCAATAGCATGAGGAATAACAAGGCGTCCGGTGTTGACCCGATCGTAGTGATCTTCAGAGTTAAGTACGATGCCGCCTTGAGCGTAACTAAACGCCCCCCCTTGCGTGAGGAGTGGGCGAATATCTTGTTGTTGTGGGTCAAGGGCGCTAAAGCTATCCATGGCATCACGCACTAGGCTCATATCATTGAGCTGCTCTTGGTCATAGTAGTCTTTTACCCAACCCTCCCAACTAGAGTGGTTAAGTGCTGAGGTTGTCCACGTATGGTGTGGTTGCAATAAGTCTGTGGTGTGAAAGACAAATCCCAGCACCTGTGGGTTGCCGCTTTGCAGGTAGCTTTGATACCAGTACTGGCCCAAGTTATCTAAAGGTTGGAAGGGCATATCCTCAAAGTCATCGTACATGCTGTATTGCGAGTGGCTACCGATACGGTAGTTGCGCTCGGTGACGCCATAGCTATTGTATTTGCTACTGTCGGCATTGAACCAACCGGTCTCACCACCTTGACCATCATCGAGGTAGTCCCCCTTGAGCCATGTGGCGGCTAGTTTATCTACATCGCCCCAGACCGTGAGCTTTTGATAATTGTAGCCACCAAAATCATTGCCATGCACGTCGGCACCTTGGCTGTGATTTTGAAAGTGCCAATAACTGGTGTATTTAACGATGCTTTTCGCAGCACCCCAAAGTGGCGCTTGTACGCACGACCCGGTTATTGCACCGCAAAAGAAGGTATCTTCAAAGTCATCCACATCATAAGCTGACTGGCCCAGTAAATCGGCGAGAATGTCTACCGACATATTGTTTTGTTGTGCATACTGCTCAAGCTCAGCATAGGCTGTGGTATTCGGATTCTGCTGCATATAAGCAACGGCATCGATAACGATACGCTTATGAGTCTCTTGGCTAAAAGCATGTGCTTGGCTGGTGGCCGCACTTGCTATCAGCAGTGCGGCAATAAGGTGTTGTTTTTTCATAATGTTCCCGTTTTTTAAATGGTAAGTGTATTAAAATGGGAACGTCTTACATTGAGGTTACATAAAGGTTAATTATTTGATCTATTTTTATGTCTTTATAATTTCTCTACATTATCGATGCACCACTGCGCTCGTTCTAACACCTGCTGTTGCTGGCGCTTGTCTTGTTTATCCCAATTTCGGTAGATCATGCCGATGCGGTGATTATTCCCGAAGCGCTCGCGGTGGCGAACCATAAAGTGCCAGTAAAGACTGTTAAATGGGCATGCCTGCTCGCCTACTTTTTCGCGAACGTTATAGTGGCAGTGTTTGCAGTAATCGCTCATTTTGTTGATGTAGTTGCCACCACTGCTGTAAGGTTTGGTAGCAATAATGCCGCCGTCGGCAAATTGGCTCATGCCCCGGGTGTTGGGCATTTCCACCCATTCAATGGCGTCTACATAAATACCTAAGTACCAGGCATCGACGGCATCGGGGTCAACGCCAAGTAGTAGGCAAAAATTGCCGGTGATCATTAAGCGCTGAATATGGTGGGCGTAGGCATAATCAAGGCTTTGACCAATAGCATGGCTAAGACAAGCCATATTGGTTTTTCCATGCCAGAAAAACTCCGGCAGTGGCGCCGAGGCCTCGAGAGTATTTAACGAGCTATATTTGGGCATGTTAGCCCAATAAATCCCACGCACATACTCACGCCAACCGAGGATTTGTCGAATAAAGCCCTCAACCTGAGCTAGGTTTATGGCGCCATCACTTTGCTCATAGGCTGAAGTAGCCTCGTTGATCACTTGCATGGGGTGCAGCATTTTACTGTTTAGCGCGAATGATAAGCGGCTGTGATAAAGGCTCCACTGGCTGTCACTTTGACAGGTCATGGCGTCTTGGAAGGTACCAAAACAAGGCAGTAAGTGGTCACAAAAATAGCGCAGTAATTGCTTAGCCTGTTTGCGGCTCACAGGCCATAATAACCTGTCACTGCCTTGGCCTATAGTACTTACCTTATGGCGGGTGATGCGCTCTTTGATGCTACGCACATCGTTGTCAAAGCACAGTGGCTGAGGCAGTTCGGCGAGGTCTTGCTGGTTTAGCTTATTGCGATTTTCTTTATCAAAATTCCACCGCTCCCCCAAAGGCTTGTCGCCCTGCATCAACACCTTAAAGCGTCGGCGCATTTTACGATAAAACTGCTCCATAGTGTGATGGGTATCGGCCTGAAAGTAATCGCTCAGCTCATTAAAGCCCAACAAGAAGTGCTCGCTATCATAGGCATTCAAGGTGATGTCTGCACCGAGGTTTAAGTCGCGCAGTTGCTCATATAAGCGATATTCATCAGGCAGTTGGTAGCTGAGGGTATTGGCACTAAAGCGCTCCACCTGCGCCTTGAGTAGGTGCGCTAAATCATCGTAACCCTGTGTATCATCGAGAGTCAGATGAAGAACACGGTGCCCAGCTAATTCCAGGGCTTCGGCAAAGCGAGCCATAGCAGCGAAAAAAGCACACACTTTTTGAATATGGTGCTGGGTATACTGCATTTCTTGGTGTAGCTCAGCAATGATATACAGTACATCGTCGCACTTATGCTCAAACCAGCTATGTTGCGCATTTAACTGATCGCCGAGAATAAGGCGGATTTCTTTGTAGTTTTCACTCATGAGTCACGCCTTGTTGGGGCCAGCCGGTGTAATCTTGATAGTCGATGTCGCTTTGGCTCGCTTCGCCTTGCCAACGGCTAATAAACTCGCCATCGGGATCAAATTGCTGTTGTTGTTTCGCTAGATTGAAATGACGGCCGCCACGAGGGTCGGCCCCTACGCCCGCGATATATTGCCAATTGCCGTAGTTGCTGGCGCTGTCGTAATCAATCAACATGCGCTCAAAATAGGCGGCGCCATAACGCCAATCAAGATTGAGTTCGTTGACAAAGCAGCTAGCAACAATTTGTCTGCCCCGATTAGACATCCAGCCAGTGGTATTAAGTTCATGCATCAGGGCGTTAACCAACGCATAGGGGGTGTTGCCTTGGCACCACGCTTGGTAGCGCTGAGCGTAAAAGCTGGTTTGTGGCTTAGCGCTATTGGCGCCTGCAAAACAATATAATTGCTTACCTTGTTTTATAGCCAGCCACTGAAAGTACTCGCGCCACAATAGTTCAAAGTAAATCCAGTACGTTGATTCGTTGGCACCGTGCTGTGCTTCATAGTTACGCAATTTGCTGAGCATCAGGCGTGCACTTAAAGCGCCGTTTGCTAACCAAGGTGACAGTGCCGTCGAAAAGTGCTGACCTTGAAGCGCGTTGCGCGTTTCTTTATAGCGACTGGGTGCATCCGTCGCAAAATAGTTCTCAAGCGCGTGTGCAGAGCTTTGTGCAAACCAAGGCGTGAGTACAGAGGTGGATGCATCACCTTGGGCATAAAGGTTTTGCCTAACGGGGACGCTAGGAGCAAGCTGTGTTGGCGCTGCAAGCGGTTCATCGGCACTTAGCTCAGACTCAACGGCTTTGCGGAATTGACTAAAGGTGCTAGGTAACTCATCCACAGGGCCTGGGAGTTGTGCCAAGGTGAACAGCGTATGATCATGATCTTGAATCAGCTCAATAGCGTTGTAGCGCTCTTTAATATGAGCGATAGCCATTCGCTCATCCCAGCCATGCTGATGCCCTACGCCTAGGTGAGTGATGTCATGAACGCCAACCAGTTCGTCGAGTGTCTTAAGATTATCAATGCAGCAAAGTGAGTGATGATAAGGCGCTAGTGCTTGGCCCAGGTGGTGTAGTGTTTGCTCAACAAATGCAGTGCGCGCAGGCCCTTGCTCGCGAGCATTGTAAATGGCGCGCGATGGCACAGTGAGTGTGTGCAACGGACAATACGCCAATATAAGCCGATCAACTTGTGAAGATAATCGCCTAAGTGTCTGATTGTCTTCTAATCTCAGATCGTGATAAAAAAGATAGAGCCCCGTTTTCATGGTGCACCTCGGTTATTACGAATACCGCTGTGGTACGTTTGAACGCCGCACATGGATCCTTCGCATGTGGCTATGCATCAGCTAGACTTGAGATAGGTACGCGCTCTGGCGCTTAGGAGAAAAAATGATTCGCTTGTTTGTTATAACAGTGTTTACCGCCGCTTTACCGGTGAGTGCTGGCACCACAGTATATCAATGCACCAAAAATGGCACTGTAGAATTTTCGCAGCTCCCTTGCTCTAAAGATGCCAAGGCAGTGGTGGTTAATACCATTGCCGCCGACACTTCAAGCGCAGATAAGCCGCAAAGCGACAGTGATATTGAGGGGTATATACGCAATCAGCAGGCGGATAAAGAAATTGCCCAACACCGCGATAAAATTGAGACTTACACACGTCAAATGCAAGAAGAAATTGCGCGCTTGAAAGATCAGTCAGATGCCCAAGTTAATAACCTCACTGGAGCTGAAAAAGACCAAGCCATTGCCAAAGAAATGGAGGCGGTGAGTAAGCGTTATCAAGCGTTGATCGATCGGGAACAAATGCATATTGACCGTTTGCTGGCGCAAAAAGAGATCTTTAAAGACAGTGCAGCAAATGCCCCAGACAGCATCGACAGTTTTATTCGCTTGCAGCAAATTGACCGCGATATGCGCCAGCATCTGGATAAAATTGACACCTATCACACGCGGTTAGACAATGAATTAGAAGCGCTGCAAGAGGAAGCGGCGCAAACTCCGGATAACCTCGTTGATGCTACTTATGACAATGCCTTGTCGCAACGTATGTCAGCAGTAACGGCTAAGTACACCACCTTGATTGATGTTGAACAAAAAGGGTTAGCGCGCCTATCTCAAGAGCGCGCCGAACTAATGCAAAAAGCCAAGGAAAACAAAGACACGAACTGATGTCCACCAGCGCGATTCTGAGACTCGTGCTGGTGGAGTAAGGTTAGCTTTTGAACTTCAGCTCTAGAGGGCTAACCCAATTGCGCCATGCTCAGTGCACTATCGACACTAATAACAGGCGCTTTGGCGAAGAAATTAAAATCAGTGCTCGTTGTCCATGTGTAAGCGCCCATATTAGCGGTAAATACTCGCTCGCCATCCTGCAGTTGCGCCATATTCACATGCTCTGTAATGACATCTATGCTATCGCAGGTTGGCCCCGCTAAAACACACGGCTGCTCTGGGGCTTGGTGCAAAGTGTAAAAGCGTTGCGCAGGCTCGCCGTACACGCGGCCGCTAAACGCACCATATACGCCATCATCCATATAATACCAAGGCTTACCGCCGCGCAGGCTTTGGCCCATTACACTCATTACGTGCACCATGGCCGAGGCAACAATATAACGACCAGGTTCTGCAATAAAATGGGTGGTTTGCGGCCACTGCGCCAACGCTTCGCGAATGGGTGCACAATAGCTATCGATATCAATGTTGTCGTTTTGATAACTCACCGGAAAGCCACCGCCAATATCCAATGTATTCATGGCAGGCAAACCCGCGCGTCGAGCTAATTCAAAGACTTCTTTACATTGCTCTATTGCTGCCACGTATTTATGAGGATCGCGTGTTTGTGAGCCTACATGGAATGACAGCCCGCGCACGCGAATACCCATGCTATGAGCTTGTTGCAACAATGGCAAAGCTTGTGCGGGTGTTACGCCAAACTTTTTCGACAAATCAGCAGCCGCATCTTCATTTAAGAAGCTTAAACGCAGTAACAGCTCAACCTCATGGTTATAAGGCGCAAACTTACGTAACTCATTGGCACAGTCGAATACAAAGGTATTGCACCCATAAGCCAAGGCATGCTCAATATCGGCCACGCGCTTGACCGGGTGAGTGTGAATGGTTTTACTTGCTGGCACAGCACACTGAGCCACCACATCCACTTCACCATTGGTCGCAAGGTCAAAACTGCCGCCCAGCGCGTCTAAGGCGCGTACCACATCTGCATGAGGTAGGGGCTTTAGAGCATAGTGTAAAGTCACCCCCGGAAGCGCAGCATGAAGTGCTAGGTAGTTTTCGCGAACACGGTCAATATCCAGCACCAGTAAAGGGGTACCGTATTGATTGGCAAGTTGGTCGGCTTGTACGAATTGCTCGGTAAATGAGTGAGCAGGAGCTCGCAAAGAAGAAACAGACATAATAACTCCAAAATTGAATTTGGATAGTTACTCTTCGCCTTGGCTGGAGGGCTGTACTAGGATTGGCTATCGAATTAAAGTGGCGCAATAATAGTTAAATTATCGCGCCATGCAAGCAAAAATTTAAAATATTTTTAGTCTTTAATTTTCAATAGCTTATTGGGCTATGTCAAAGGTAACTTGAGCGTCTTCACCGCTTGTCACCGTGACTGTCTGTTGCTGATACAGCGTAAACGACTCATCGAGAATTTCGGCGTCATCAATGTGTGCAGCACAAGTGTAGGCTAGCTGATATTCACCTGGAGCGACAAAGCCGATTTCGAACTCATAACGTTCATCTTCCTCATCGTAGCTCACGCCACCGGTCGCGATAGGTGCATCAGCCGCAACCGTTTCGCCGTCAAGGTACAAATCTTTAGGCTCACTGACATCGCTATTATAGAGATATACGGCATGACCGAACCCCCCGGTGGCAGGCGCGATATCTGCATTGTCAGTTTCGCAGTTTTGTACCAACTGCTGGCTAACTACACCCTCGATATCTTCCACTTGGGCAAGGTTTTCTAGGCGAATTCCTGTGGGTTTAAGCTTAACTTCGTTACTGTTACTTGGGTTGACCAAAGATTTTTTCAGGTCAAACTCAAGCACGAAGTCGTTGTCACCACTGACCAAAGTGAAGTCATTAATTTGAATTTCACCGATGCCGTCATTGCCCTTACGGGTGACAACAAGTGGCACGACAGTGTCATCGTTATAAACCAGATGTGAAGTCATCTCGATATTGGCCATGTCGCCATTGACTATATCAGCGCGCAGCCATTCATAGTCACCGGCAGCAACAAGCTCATCATCGATAAGCGCAAACACATCATCACCAGTGTAGTCCAGTAAGTTTACCATCACGGGTTGATCTGGGTTCTCCTCAGAGCGGGTCTCAAAGGTTGGCATCTCACCATCGCCCGCGTTTAAGGTAATGCTGTCAAAGGCAACCCACACTGCTTTAACGTTACTTACTGGCGCATCAGATACGCCTAACGAGAACTCTGCTTGTGTCGGCTCTGGGTTGGTGATGTTGTCGTCATTATCGTCCGAACCCCCACAGCCACTAAGTAAAACGGCGCTAATTGCACTCGCAAGAATCAGTTTATTCATTAAATGTACTCCGTCAGATTGCACACTTATCTAGCGTAGCAAAGTTACCTGAACACGGTTTTAACTGTGTGCTGCGAGGGAGTGATAAATTTCTTGATAGCCTTGCTTGTGGTTATCAAACAGGAACTGGCGCAGCTGTTTTTTGTTGGTGTTACGTATAAATGTGACAGCAATGAGTGAGCCTTGTTGCCGCGCTTTTTGCATCTCCAATTGCATTGGCGGATAGTCTGGCAGGATTAACTTGGCTGTGGCCCTTTGTGGCGCATGCTTGATTTGCTCAGCATCAATCACCGCGCCTGTAGAGGATAAAGAATGAATAGGAAGCTTTCGTCCGTCGTCGGTGAGCAAGTAAATACTCGTGGGATTATCAAAGCGCCAGCTGCGGTGCTGCCCAAGAGCCTCGAAAATTTCTGGTGCTTCCAGCGCGGGCTGTAAATCACCGTTTGCGGTTAATGACAGCGAGAGAGGAAACCAAAGTTCAAAGTGCCCGACCTCTGCCAACATACATAACCCAGGCTGCTCAAATAGGGAGGCAACATAATCCGGTAACTCCGAACGAAGGGACAAGCCGGTGGTGTTAACATCGTCGCCCTGCAACGTGTTTTCGCTAAATACCTGCTGGAAAAAAGCCAGCTCTTGTTCGGTGAACTCCATCTCTGTACCCCAAATAACCCTTTGCGACTATAAAAAAATAAAATCAAATATGCAAAATTTGGGCGCAAATTTAGCAGACACTCGCTGAACGTTTAAAGAACAACAAATTATAACCTAGAGCGTTATTCTAATTTTTTGAATTAAATTGAATTAGTTTTGCTTAGCTTGCTTTGTGGCGAATGTCTTACAAAATTTTAAAAACAGGCAACTAGAAGACTGATTTATCGATATTTATACGTTCATAAAATCCCCGTTATATACCCAAGTAAACGGCCGTTTAGGAAAATGTTTAACGTTCATAAACGTGCTTCATCATAAACAAACGTTTTAAATCCCCAAATCTCAGTTAATCTTCTCATCGTTGTTTGAAGCACACCAATAACGGGTCAGGATGCGAAAGCAAAACGTTATAAAAATCTGTAAGTTGGCGCTAATGCTAGCAAGTTTAGATGGCTCCTTAGCCACCGCAAATGAAGTTAGTCTAGCCATGTATGGATATATAAAAGCCCGTTGTTCTGTTGCGTTTCATCAACATGATGTTGAGTTGAGCAATACAAGGTCCTCTCAGGCTGAATTGGATTTACGCTGTAATTCACCCATGACCCTAACGCTTTATTCTCAAAATGGGGGGTTAAGCCATCATAACAATGATGTGTTAGTGCCTTACCGAGTGACGTTGACCGTGCCAAAAGCCAAACGGGAAACAGTATTTTCAGCCTTACAGTTGAAGCAAGGAAAGGCGATTCACTTCGAGCAGGTGTTGTTCTCTGAACGCGCTTCTCTCGCGGTACAGCTGCAGCAGCAATTGGTTTTTGCCGGGCGCTATAGCGACGAAATTCGTCTTGAAATCACGCCTGATCTATATGGTCGAGGCCTATAACGATTATTATTTAAGCAAAAGGACATTACACATGAAAACAGTACTTATCTCTGCTGCGATTGCTCTGACTCTTAGCGCAACGGCGCATGCTTCAAGTAGCCTGAATCTTAACGGACAAGTTGATTCTGTATGCACCGTTTCTAACTTGACCAACAGCCAAACCTTCTCTTCTTTAAGCTCTGGTGCGACAGCGATGTCAGACGTTACATTGCTATGTAACGATGCTGATGGCGCGACTGTGAGCCTGACTTCAGCAGAAGGGAACCTGCAAAATACCGACAATGAAAACCGTGGTATTGACTACAAAGCCTCCCTTACCGCTGGCGCCGTTGCCCTACAGTTAATGGCCGACACCGGTGAAAACGAGAAACGTGTTAGCGTTGATGTTGACGGTTCAGAAGAGCTTGCTCGCGGCGTCAATGGTCAAATTCAGTTAGAGCTATTAGAAGATGCCTTGTATGCAGGCACTTATTCAGACACGCTGCAAATTGCTATTACCGCGCGTTAATCCAATTTCCATGTTGAGTTGGGCAGCCTTCGGGCTGCCTTTTTAGGTTTATGTTATGAGAATTGTACTGCTTACTCTTTTACTTTGGATAGTCGCCCCAGTTTACGCGTTCCAAGTACAGCCTATGGTGGCCGAGCTTGCGCCTATGGGCAAGCAAGCGCAGCGTAATATGCGTATCGTAAATATTGAGGATACACCTCTGACGGTGGAAGTCAGTGCTAAGAACTTGGTCATTAACAGCCAAGGTGAAGAGCAACTCACCAATAATGACAGCGACTTCTTAATTCTGCCAATGACAGCGGTTATTCCACCAGGGCAAGCGCAAACAATCGTCGTGCGTTACATTGGTGAGCCGGCGCTAGTCACGTCGAAAGCGTACCGTATTGTCATTGACCAAGTGGCACTGCCAAATCAAACGCAGTCCTCTGTAGGTATGGCTCTGAGCTTTCGTACTTTATTTAATGTGGCTCCTGAAGACGCTAAAGCAGATCTTGCGATTACTGACATTCGTAGCGACGAAAAAGCGTGGCAGGTCAATATCAGCAACTCAGGTAACAAGTATATTCGCCTTATTAAAACCAAATGGATACTACAACAAGGTGAAGAACAACGAATAGTACAAGGTCCGGCGCTGTCTGCGGCTTTGCAAACCAGCTTTATTCCTCCTAATAGCGCGCGCGTGATTGGGTTTACACCTCCTCCTGGGTTTAAAGCTGAAACGACAAAAGTGCGCATAGAGCCCTTGAGTCACTAGTATGGCTAAGTGGTTGTTGCTCTTTGGCACTCTGATCACCAGCCACCTGCTAGGTGCTGTCGAGGTCACACCCATGATGCAGCATATTAGCCATAAGCCGGGGAGCCGTGGTTATTTTGTTATTCATAACCCAAGTAATCGTGAGTTTGCGTTTGAGCTGGGTGTTGAGCGTATTCACTTTCAAGATCAAGGTTATAGTTCGAGCGAAAGTGATGACCTGATGGTTTTCCCGCCAGCAATGATTTTAAAGCCAGGGCAGTCGCAGCGTGTTCAGATAGTGGTCGACAACATGCCAGCTAACGGTGTAGAGGCTAGTTACTTCGTGCAGTTATTGCAGCAGCCGCTGATATTATCGCAGCCACAACTGCAGATGTTATTAGATATTAATGTTGTTGTGCACTTGGATGTAGCGGGTGCAAGCAGTGATGTGCGCATAGTGGACTCGAACATTACTGCGCACAATGCAAGCTTAACGCTTCATAACCAGGGAAACGCGAGAGCATATCTTAGTTCACTACCTCTGGTACTTATCAGCGCTGATGGTGAAAAAGTTCTTTTACGCGACAGTGATATTGCGCGGCTCTCTGAGGACAGCTTATTGCCTGCTAAGAGCAGCCGTAATATTAGCTTAAGCTCGCAATGGCATCAGTATTTACTTTCAAAGGCAGTAGGGAAGGCGCCATGGCGGCTCGCGTTGCGCCAGTAATTAGCCTGTGCTTATTGTTACTGATTGGCTGCTGTTGCTCCGTTGCTCATGGGGCGCTGAATCCAACAGGCCAAGACCTGGATTTGAGTGTGGAGCTTGTCGTAAATGGTGCTAATTTGAGTGTGGTTGATATTCGCATTGCAGCAGATGACACCATTTATGTTGATAGTGATGAGTTTATAGACGCGCTAATACCACTCGTACTGCCGACAATCACACGCTCATTAGCGCAGCCACAGCAAAAGTGGTTACCGTTGCTTGCATTACGTGAGCAGGGCATTCGCGTGCAATTCGATATGAGTCAGTTCCAGCTAGTGACCTCTATTGATCGTCAGCTATTGCAAAGCCGCACGGTGTCAGCGGCGCAACAGCAACCGTTCTTGGAAGCGCATAAAATGGCTCCCTACAGTGGTTATCTCAATAACTATCTGAGCGTTATTAAAGAGCAAGCATCGAAAGAGAGCCTCAGTGAGGAGCAATTTACCTGGCGCACCGAGCTTGCACTGCGCGCCCATGGTTGGCTGTTGGAGTCGGAGCAGCAACTTCTACACGGACGCCCGGCTCGGGCGAGTCGATTAGGAACTCGTGTCAGCTATGACTATGCGGATATAGGAGCGCGCCTTAGTCTTGGTGATAACTACGTACTCGGTGGCTATTTTCAGGGCAGTGAGTCGAGTTTAGGCGTTGCCTTTGTTAAAAACTTTGCGCAAATTACACGCCACTCCCCACGTCCCTCCGCTTCACAGAGCTTCACTCTTGAGCGCCCCTCCAGCATTGATGTGATCGTTGAACAGCGAGTCGTAAAACGTTTGCAGCTTGGTCCCGGAGTCTACACGCTTGCCGATATTCCGTTGCAAGAAGGCAGCAATGATGTGTCGTTAAAAATAACGGATGATGCGGGTAAAGTGGAGGTGATCGAGTTTGATATTACCACCGGCTTAGATTTGCTCGCCCAAGGCGATTTGCAACTGCAAAGTTTTGCTGGTGTATTAAGTCAAGCCTCAGCAACGGGGTATGACTACCTTTGGCAGCAACCCTTTATTAGCGCGAGCTTTGACTATGGGTGGTCGCCTAATCTAACCCTAGGCGCTGGGCTGCAATGGCATGAGCAAAGTAGGCAATTGAGCGCTCGGGCTACCTATGCAATGCCGTGGTTTATTGCCGCCAGCGAATATGCGTTGAGTCATCACTCTCACTTAGGAGCTGCACAGGCCTACCGAGCATCTTTACGCAGCTACCGGTCTAACTCTGGTAGCGAATTTCAGCTCGGTTACGAATATGTAGCGAAAGCCTACGCTCCGCTGCAGATAAGTGCTGTTAAAGCGGCTCGCTCATTGCCAGTGCAGCACCAGTGGCAGTTTGACTACAGCTATGTATTTGATAACGCCAACACAGTTAACTTTTCCCTCAATGCGCAAAAACGTCATCGACAAGGTAGCAAGAAACAATCTTGGCAGCGTAGTGCCACTTTGAGTGTAGGCGGGCATAGTTGGCAGCAAGGTTGGTCTTGGCGAGTATTTACTGGAGTTCGTGATGAGGGTCAGCGGGATTACAACTTAGGTTTCAACATCAGTTATCAATTTGCTCAAGGTAAGCGCCTGCGTTTGTACGCACAACAGCGAAAACACCTTGAGCGCTTAGAATACAGTTTCCAGGGGAGTGCTCAACATATTGGTGTGAGCCAATTTACGGCTGGCATTGAAAACAGCATTGATTATCAAAGCGCTGTCGATGTGAGCATGCAATACAATGGCAACCGTTTTGGTAGTGCACTGGATCATGGCAGCTTTTATAAGCGTTTACAGGCTGATGAAGGGCGGCATCAAACCCGTCTTTCACTCTCAACGGCCGTGGCGTTCGCGCAAAATCAGTGGGGGGTGGGGCGTACAATTAACGATAGTTTCGCTTTAGTCGATACGCACTCGAGTTTAGATGGGTTAGAGGTACGTTTGACCGACCAAGGTCAAGCAATACGCGTTAAAAATGATGGCTTAGGGAACATGTTGCTGCCTGATCTTAACGCCTACAGCCAAGGCGGAGCAGCGGTAGATATCCCTAACTTGCCCATTGGCTATGACATCGGCACGGGGTTACTGCGGTTCTATCCACACTATCGCTCTGGTCATTACATCAAGGTCGGCTCCAGTGCCAATATTACCGTGATGGGAACACTTATTGATGACGATGAGACGCCCCTTGCTTTAACCGTGGGTGAAGCGGTATGTGGTGATGATGTGAAGGCTTTTTTTACTAATCGTCAAGGACGTTTTGCCATCACCGGCATGAAACCGTGTCACTATCGCATTCGTTTTGATGATACCCACTTACCGAGTGTCTCGCTGGAAGTTGAGGATGAACAACAATTGCAAAGAAAAGGGGTGATTTATGTGCGTTAAATGGGTGTGTTTAGTATTAGCGCTTGCTGCTTTGCCAAGTACAGCACAACAAAGCTGCACGGATATGCAACTGCACATTGAAGAGCTCAGCGATACCTTGGCAAGCTACCGCCCTCAGAGCACGGCGCAGGCGAGCTATCGATTGCGTATTACGCCTAGGCAACACGAAGACTGTGAATTTCAACTCAGCTTACACTCTCAGCAGCAGTTCCGCCTACATGGGGATAAGGCGCGCCTTAGTTACGATGTGCACAACGACCAAGGTCAGGCACTGGCGATGCCTATGCATGTACGCGGCGCTCAAAGCACCATTATCAATATCAAATTAAGGCGTCAACAATCAGCACCTGCTGGGTTCTACGAAGACACTCTGCTTATTACCGGGCACTTCCAAGGGCAACTAATAACGCAAGCAAATGCGGTGGTTGATACTCATCTGCCACAGCGCTTTTCGTTGACCTGGTTAGGACACAATGCGCGCCAAGCGAGTGTCAATCTTGGTGAGCTGCGCAGTAACAAAGAGTATCATCACCTTCCTAGTTTACAGGTGCGTAGCAACACTGACTTGCGGTTATTGATGCGCTCACAAAACCAAGGGTATTTACTGCATGATACGCAAAAACCTGCTTGGCGTATTGGCTATTCGCTAGCTGTGGCTGGGCGTTGGTACGACCTACAACATGCGCGAAAATTGCCAATCGCTGCACAGCAGTCTACTCAATTGCTGCCGCTGGCCATTCGCTTACAAGATTTTGAACGTCAAGTGGCAGGCCGATACAGCGATATTATTTACTTTCGAGTAGAGCCTCGGGAGTTGTAATTGTTCAGGTCAGATGCTGCTGCGACCAAAGCATGGCTTGTTGTTTGTTTTTTACACCGATTTTTTGATAAATCTTATGTAGGTGAACACGCACGGTCGCATCGCTGATGAATAATCGCTCGGCAATGCTAATAAGCGGCATTCCAGAGGCCAGTAACTTAAGTACCGTCATTTCTTTTTCGGTCAATAAAGACTTTTGGCTTTGCTGGTGCTCTTCTGTGGCTAGGTAATGGCGCATCCAGTGATCCGTTACTTTACGTGGAAACCACAGTTTTCCTTCAGCAATGGCTTGCAGGCCTTGCATCACTTGTTCATCAGTACTTGGGGCAATAAAAACACCGCGCAGATTAGGCCAACGCTTAAGGTGGCCGAAGTTCATATCGCTGGGCACATTGGCTATGACTAAGTGCTTTAACTTGTTTTGATGCATAAAGCGGGTAACGGAGGTTGGATCAACCAAATCACTGATTACCTGATAATCAAGTAATAGGGTATTGAATTGTGGGTAACTGCTGATTAGCTGGGTGGTCGTGTCCTTGACGTGCGCTGAAGTCATTTATCTCTATCCTTATCTTAACGACTTGCAACGGATACTAGCACATTTGTATTAGGGATGTGAATAAAGAAGGGACGCGCCACCATGCCATGACGCGTCGTAATCGCTTATTTAACTTCTTTACCTGCTGCTTGTTGGTCAGCATGATAGCTAGAGCGTACAAAGGGACCACAGGCTGCTTGGGTAAAGCCGATGTCATCTGCGTACGCTTTTAAAGCGTCAAATTCCGCTGGTGGCACGTAACGTTTTACCGGCAAGTGGTGTTTCGAAGGCTGTAAATACTGGCCTACTGTGAGCATATCGACATTGTGCTCACGTAAGTCGCGCAGCACTTCTTCGATCTCGCTCATTTCTTCACCTAACCCTACCATTAGGCCTGACTTGGTGCGCACCTCAGGGTGTGCTTCTTTAAAGCGCTTTAATAGCTCTAAAGACCATTTGTAGTCTGCGCCTGGACGAGCCAATTTATAAAGGCGTGGGGCTGTCTCTAAATTGTGGTTAAAGACATCTGGTGGTGTCTCGCTGAGGATCGCTAATGCTCGGTCCATGCGACCACGGAAATCTGGCACTAGAATTTCAATAGTAATGCCCGGGTTGTGCTTACGAATTTCGCGAATACAATCGGCGAAATGTTGGGCTCCTCCGTCACGTAAATCGTCGCGGTCTACCGAGGTGATCACCACGTAGTTGAGCTTCATGTCCTTGATAGTCAGTGCCAGCTTTTCTGGCTCTTGAGCATCAGGTTTCAGTGGACGACCATGAGCGACATCGCAAAACGGACAACGACGCGTACAAATGGCTCCTAAGATCATGAATGTGGCGGTGCCGTGATTAAAGCATTCAGAAAGGTTAGGGCAGCTCGCCTCTTCACACACGGAGTGCAAGCCGTGCTTACGCATTGCCTGTTTAATGCCATCAATGCGCTCGTTAGATTTAGGTAAGCGGATTTTCAGCCACTCTGGCTTACGTAGCATTTCGTCTTTTTCAGTCGGTAGGACTTTGACCGGGATAAGCGCCATTTTCTCAGCGTCACGTAATTTTACACCCGGTTGCATTCTTACTGATGATTTCGTCATTCTTTCGCTAACCCTTGTTGATACTCAACGTGTTCGGGGTTGAGTCGTTTAATTAATTGCTCGACAAGCCCTTGACCGGCTTGCTCTGTGGACTGAGGCCCATTTAAATCTTTACATTGCACCATTTGCATACCCGCATAGCCGCAAGGGTTAATGCGCAAGAAAGGCTCCAAATCCATATTGACGTTCAAAGCCAAACCATGGAAGGAGCAGCCTCGACGCACGCGCAAACCTAAGGAGGCAATCTTGGCGTCATTAACATAGACCCCAGGTGCATCTTTTTTGGCGTAAGCGTCGATTCCATATTCACCAAGACTGTCGATGATACTGTCTTCTAGCCAGGTAACCAGGTCGCGTACACCGATTTTCAATCTTCGTAAGTTGAAAAGTACATACAGCATTTGCTGTCCAGGGCCGTGATAAGTGACTTGTCCGCCACGGTCTACTTTGACCACAGGAATGTCACCGGGCATTAGCAAGTGCTCGTCTTTGCCTGCTTGGCCTTGCGTAAATACAGGCTCATGTTCTACCAGCCAAATTTCATCGGCACTGGCCTCGTCACGGGTGTCTGTGAAGGTTTGCATTGCCTGCCAAATAGGCATGTATGGGCGAGAGCCCAATTGGCGTACTATTAAGGTGCTCAATGTCAGTCCTTAAAAGGCTTACAGAACGTAGCGTACATCATCAATGCTACCTAATTCAGTATAGATAACTTCGATATGCTCTTTTGATGTCACCGTGGCAACTAAAGTCACTGACTCATAATTACCTTTACTGCTCGGTTTCGTTTTTGGTGCATAGTCGCCAGGGGCGTGCTCTTGCATAACCGTTAATACCTGTTCCGTCAGGCTCACGTTAGCAAGACCCATCACCTTAAATGTGAAAGGACAAGGAAACTCTAGATATTCATCAAATTTGGTATTTTTGACCGGTTTGACCACGACAATAAACCCTCTTAACTACAGACGACGGTGTGTTTAAAGTATACGGAGCAAAGCTCTTAATAGTGCGTATTCTAGCATTTTTTAAGGTAAAAAAAACGCCCCAACAAGTGGGGCGCTCGGTAATGCGTGATCCGCTGTAACAAATCAGCTGCGATTACATGATTTGTAAGCGCAAATAGTCGTAGATCTTGCTGAAAAAGCCACCTTCTTCAATACTTTCCAGTGTCACCAGTGGGTAGTTAGCCACATCTTCACCGTCAAGTTGTAAGTACAAAGTGCCTACTTTGGTGCCTTTCTCTAGTGGCGCTTCAAGTGTCGTATCGAGCTCAAAGTTCGCTTCTAGGTTCTTCTGTTGGCCACGAGGGATAGTGATAGGGGTGTCTTCTAAAATGCCTAACGCCACAGTCTCTTTATCGCCCATCCAGATGCGTTGGTCGGCAAATTTGTCGCCAGCTTTATACGGTGTGATGGTTTCGAAAAAACGAAAGCCGTAGTTAAGCAGTTTTTTGCTTTCCACTTTACGTGCACGCTCAGAGCTGGCGCCCATGACCACGGCTATTAAACGCATATCACCCTTGGTGGCAGAAGACACTAAGCTATATCCGGCTTCGCTGGTGTGACCAGTTTTAATGCCGTCTACGTCGAGGCCTTGATCCCACAGCAAACTATTGCGGTTAAATTGTTTGATACCGTTGTAGGTAAAGTCTTTTTCTTTATACAGTGCGTATTCGTCTGGCACGTCACGGATAAGTGCAGCGCCCAAGGTCGCCATATCCCGAGGGGTAGTGAAATGCTCGTTGGTGTCTAAACCATGGCTGTTGATAAAGTGGCTGTTATCCATGCCAAGCTTCTGCGCGTGGGCATTCATGAGATCGGCAAATGCCGATTCACTTCCCGCAATATGTTCGGCCATCGCTACACACGCATCGTTACCCGATTGAATGATGATGCCGCGATTTAAGTCTTCAACGCTTACTTGCTTACCGACTTCGATAAACATTTTTGATGACTCTGGGAAATTTTTCGCCCATGCATTTTCACTGACGGTCACCATATCTGAGGGGGAGATGTTACCGGCATTAATTTCTGTACCGATGACGTAGCTCGTCATCATTTTCGTAAGGCTAGCGGGTGCCAATTTAGTGTCGGCTTCGCCTTCGGCGATCACCTTGCCCGTTGTGAAATCGACAAGAAAGTGGCCCTTAGCGTTAACTTCAGGTGGAGCCGGAATGATCTGCGCTTGAGCGGCAAACACTGAGCTTGCACACAGTAATCCGCCTAGGCCTTTGAGAAGAGAATGTTTAATTGATTTCATTATGCTTTTAAATATATTTTAGGTGAAAATGCGAATTGGTTAATATCTTAAAGGGCATGGTCATCATAAAGCAAGAAAGCTTGGGCGAATTGGCCACTTTTTAATTGCTTCAATAGCGACTGTGCCTGATTTTCATCAGTTATTGGACCTAAGCGTAAGCGAAAAATTCCATCATTTTGCTTTTTAATATTCGTTGGTACGTGATACTGCTGCTCCAATTGATAAGCCAATGCTTCAATATTAGCGAGTTTTGAGCCCGCAGCGACTTGAATATACTTAGTACGAGGTTTTGCGTCGGCAAGGGTAACTGCTTCGAGCTTAACCCGCGCTGTACCTTGGCGGTGATAGCCCAGTTTGTAGGCTGCTGAGTATGATAAATCAATAATCCGGTCGTCATGAAACGGGCCGCGATCATTGACGCGAACGATCACGCTTTTGCCGTTATCGAGGTTGGTCACTCGAACAAAGCTGGGTAAGGGCAGAGTTTTATGGGCTGCGGTCATGGCGAACATGTTGTAGGTCTCGCCATTGGAGGTGTGATAGCCATGAAACTTACGGCCATACCACGAAGCAATACCTTGCTGTGTAAACCCTCGTTCGTCAAAAATAGGCACGTAATGGCGCCCACGAACTTCATAAGGACGATTTGCAGCGGCACTTTTGGGTTCATCGGTGATCACCGCGTCTTGCAGCTCCAGCGCCGTAGGCTGGCGTAAAGGTGCGGCATCATGGCGCATATGATAGCGCCCCGATGGCGTACTACAGGCACTTATTAACAGTGTTATAAGAGTAAGAAAAAGCGCACGAACTGCCATTATTTATTTAACATCCGTTTTTCTGTGGCGATACTCATAATAATGCCAAAACCCGCCATCAGAGTCACCATTGAGGTGCCGCCATAACTGATCAGTGGCAAGGGGACGCCTACGACAGGTAATAATCCAGACACCATACCGATGTTGACAAACACATAAACAAAGAAAGTTAGGGTTAAAGCCCCTGCGAGTAACTTACCAAAGGCTTCTTGGGCATTCACGGCGATATAGAGGCCGCGAGCGATAATGAATAAATACACCCCTAAGAGGATTAACACGCCAATTAGGCCAAACTCTTCGCTCAGTACTGAGAAGATAAAGTCGGTATGGCGCTCGGGTAAAAACTCCAACTGTGATTGGGTGCCTTGCAACCAGCCCTTACCTTCTATGCCGCCCGAGCCAATGGCGATTTTTGACTGAATAATATGGTAGCCAGCACCGAGGGGGTCGCTTTCCGGGTTTAAGAAAGTAAGGACTCGCTGCTTTTGATAGGCGTGCATACCATAGTGCCAAAATAAGGGAGCGCCGGCGCCAACGAGCACAGCCAAAGAGCCAATCAGCTTCCAGCTTACACCGGCCAGAAACAACACAAAAATCCCCGAGCTGGCGATCAGAATAGATGTCCCCAAGTCTGGTTGTTCTTTAATTAGCAAAGTGGGCACCATGACGATAACCAGCCCGATAAACAAATGCCCTAAGCGAGGCGGCAGATGATTGCGGCCAATATACCAAGCAACGCCCATGGGCACCGCAAGCTTCATAATCTCTGAAGGCTGAAAACGAATACCAATGTCGAGCCAACGCTGCGCACCCTTGGAACTGACACCGACAAACAACACCGCGATGAGCATCAAGGTGCCCATCAGATACAAAGGCACAACAACACGCTTTAACGTAGGTGGAGAGACTTGTGCAAACACTAACATAGCCACTAGAGCGCCACCCATCCGGGTGCCGTGGCGCATCATCATATTCCAATCTTGGCCGCTAGCACTGTAGACGATGCACAAGCTTGCGAACATCATGGCGAGCAAGGCTAAAAACAGCGGCAGGTCGATATGCACGCGTTGCCATAAAGAGTTGTGCTGATGTAATGGCGTCATTGCGATTCATCCTGTACTTCGCTGGCAATGGGGTTCGCAAGGAAATAGTAGTCCATTACCTCGCGGGCGATTGGGGCGGCCACCGAGCTGCCACCACCACTGTTTTCAACAATGACTGTGACAACGATTTGCGGGTCGTCAAACGGAGCAAAACCAACATAAATGGCGTTATCACGATGGCGCTCTTTGAGCTTATCAGCGTCGTAACGCTCACCCTGGGCAATGCTCACCACCTGTGCGGTACCCGTTTTACCGGCTGGATCATAATTAGTCCCTTTGAATGCCTTATGCGCCGTACCTGTGACTTTTTTCACGGTATTATGCATGGCATCTAAGGCAATTTGCCAATGCTCAGGATTTTGTAATTTTACCGGTGGCTTTTCGTCGTCATTAACGGTGGTAATATCGCTATCACGGCGTAATTGATGAACTAAGTGGGGCGGATTGTGTACGCCGCGATTGGCCATGATGTTGACGGCATTAGCAATTTGAATCGGGGTTGCTGTCCAATACCCTTGGCCGATTCCTACAGAAATCGTATCGCCACGCCACCAAGACTCGCGAAAACGGTCTTCTTTCCACTCCTTGGAAGGCAAAATAGCCGTCGTTTCCTCGTGGATATCAATACCGGATAAATCGCCAAAACCAAACTGCGCCATAAAATTACTAATTTTGGTTATGCCAGCACGGTAAGCGATGTCGTAAAAATAAGTATCGCATGACTCTTCTATGGCTTTATAAACGTCGACATGGCCATGACCCCAGCGCTTCCAGTCGCGCCATTTGTGTTCAACGTTGGGAATTTGGAAAAAGCCAGGGTCCCACATTTTTGTTTCTTCGGTCACCAACCCCTGCTCTAAGCCAAAAATCGCCATATGTGGTTTGATGGTTGATGCCGGGGCATAGCGGCCTTGGGTAGCACGGTTTATAAGCGGTCTATCAGGGTTAAGCAGGGCTTTGTAATTTGCTGAGCTAATACCGTGCACGAATAAGTTAGGGTCATAGCTGGGGTTAGAGTACAGCGCTAAGATGCCTCCCGTTTTTGCATCTAATGCGACAATGGCACCACGTTTATCCTTTAATGTCATTTGCGCGATTTGCTGCAGCCCAATATCGAGGGTCAGCATTAAATCTTTACCGGGCACCGGAGGCGTTTCCTCAACGCGACGTAATACTCGGCCTCGATTATTAATCTCCACCGATTGCGAGCCTACCTGACCATGTAACTGCGACTCATAAAACTTCTCAAGCCCGAGCTTACCGAAATCCCGGGTGGCGCGATAATTGGTGGCCAAGCCTTGCGCTTCCAAGTTGGTTAGCTCTTTTTTATTCAGTTTGGCAACATAACCAAGAGCATGAGTGAGGGTATCTCCGAAGGGGTAGTACCGGGCTAAGCGAGCCTCGACACTGAACCCTGGGAATTTATGTTGGTTTACAGAAAATAGCGCGACTTCTTTGTCATTCAAACGGCTTTTTAGCACCTGACTCTGGAAGCGGCGATTGTGGCGGATATCGTCGAGAAACTCTGCACGCTGCTGCTCGCTAATATTGAGTAACGCGCTAATATCGTCCAGCGATTGTGTTAGGTCATCCACCTGTTCGGGGATCACCTCGAGGTTATAAACCGGCTTGTTCTCGGCCAGCAAAGTGCCGTTCCTATCGTAAATTAAGCCTCGGTTAGGGGCCACAGGCAATACTTTAATTCGGTTATCGTTGGAACGGGTTTGATAGGTTTTGTGCGCCACCACCTGTAGGTTGTAGAGATTCGAAATTAAAATGGCGACCAGAATAAGAACAAAAATAAAAGCCGTAAAAGAACGGCGCGCAAACAAATTGGCCTCGGCGGAATGATCGCGGATAGGAGTGCGTTTACGCAGCATAAAAACGGCTATTCTCGGTGATAGGGGTGATTGTTATTTAAGCTCCAGCCTCGATATAGGCTTTCCGCTACGATAATGCGAACCAGCGGGTGAGGCAAGGTTAAATTCGATAACGACCACTTTTGCTCGCTGCGGGCAATGCATTCAGGAGCTAGCCCCTCTGGGCCTCCGATAAGCAAACTGACATCACGACCATCGAGTTGCCACTTTTCCATGGCCTTGGCAAGCTGGTGCGTGTCCATCGCTTTGCCTGTCACTTCTAAGGTAACAATACGATTTCCCTTTGGAATGGCCGCTAAGGTGCGCTCACCTTCTTGCTGTAAAATACGTTTGATATCGGCATTTTTGCCGCGTTTACCAGCGGGTATTTCAATCAGCTCTAGAGCCATGTCCTTGGGAAACCGGCGTTGATACTCGCTAAACCCTGTCTCTACCCAAGATGGCATTTTGGTCCCCACAGCGACCAGTTGGATTTTCACCGTTAACCCCAGAGCTTCTCGAGTTGGTAAAAGTCACGAGTTTCATCTTGCATTACATGCACGACCACGTCACCTAAGTCCACCAATACCCATTCACCGATGTCTTGTCCTTCCATGCCTATCACCTCTAAGTCATGTTCCTTGGCCTCTTTGGCAAGGTGTTGGGCGATGGATTGAACTTGGCGTTTGGAATTACCCGAACAGACAACCATGAAATCAGTAATGTTCGATGTGTCGCGAACGTCTAAGGTAATGACGTCACGCGCTTTCATATCGTCAATTTTATCTAATGCAAAATCAAGAAGATTGTTGGTTTGCAAAATGCACTCTCTAAGTTAGTTAAAGCTTTCTAAGCGGCGTATTTTACCACTATTATCAACCTATATACAGGCGCTTATCGCGGATATATTGGTACACGGGCGGCGTAAGCAGTTCCTCACAAGGCTGCTGACGTTGCAATTTGGCGCGCACCTCGGAGGATGAAACCGCCAGCTGCGGGCCGGGTAAAAAGTAAACAAGCCCGCTGCGTTGGTTATTGAGCGCCGCCCCTTGCTGACACTGATGCTGTGATAAGTATTGCGTGAGTGTTGCGGAGAGGTCAAGGCGCTCTTGTGGACGCTGATAGACCACTAAATGACACAAAGATGTAATTTGCTGCCATTGATACCACGAATCAAAGCTGTTGAATGAGTCCAAGCCCATCAAAAAGAGTATTGGCTCTTGGTGATTACCGGCACTATCTAGTTCTTCACGTAACTCTTGTAGGCTCAGTAGTGAGTAGGATGGACCTTCGCGATGCAGCTCGCGCTCATCGATTTTAAAGCGCGGCTCGGAGGCTATGGCTAAGCGTAACATCGCCAGTTTGTCAGCATTACTGATGTTGCTCGCCTGCTTGTGAGCAGGGACGCGGTTGGGCATAAAAAATAGTTGCTCACTATTGAAGTGATTTAAGCACTGATTAGCCATATTAAGATGGCCGATATGAACCGGATCAAACGTACCGCCGAACAGAAGCATATTTACTCCGAAAAAATAGGCGCAGAAAATGGTAAGGTGCGACAGAAGCTCATACTGATGTGTGCAAGCATGGGGTAGGGTGAAGATAACTTGCCGCTTTTAAACTGGCTATCAAAATAACTGAGTAAATCACAAAGTTGCTCTATACGTGCCATGTCTAAGCGCTGCAAGGCTCTTTGATACAAAGGTTGCTGATTCTTCCAAATCCCCAGTTTTTTACACGCGCTATTAAAATCCTGTCCTTGATGGCGCAACTCTGCGAGTGTGAGGAGTTGCTGCGCTTCCTTGCCAAGAGCCCAAGCGATGGCGGTGGGCTCGGTGTTATCATTTTGCAGTCGTGCCAACACCTGCATCGCTTTGTCACCCTCGCCACCAAGTACCGCATTAGCCAAATCAAAAATATCAAACTTATTTTGATTCAATAACATGCCTGTAAGGGTACGCCCATCAATGGCTTTATTTGCGTACAGCAAAGCCAGCTTTTCTAGCTCTTGGTGACAGGCCAGGAGGTTCCCCTCTGTGGTATCGAGCAGCACCTGCTTAGCATCCCCTTCAAGATTAAGACCTAGACGTTGACAGTGGTTATCAAGCCAACGCCGTAAGTGATTGCCGGTTAGTGGGTAGCAGGGGACAAAGATGCCTTCTTTATCAAGCGCTTTAAACCAGGCTGAACGCTGGACGTCTTGCGATGCTTTCATGCCACGGATCACAATAATGCAATCAGGATTCACGCCTTGTGCACATCGCTTCAGGTGCTCGGCGCCGGTTTTCGCAGGCTTTTGGCCGTTTAAGTCTAATTCTATTAAGGTGCGGGAGCTAAATAGCGACAGGCTGTGGTAGTGGCCGTCTAGCTCCTGCCAATCAAATTGCGCTCCGGCGGTGAGTTTAATGACCTCATCAAAGCCTTGTTGGCGCGCATTTTGGCGAATATGGCGGATACATTCATCAACTTGAAAGGGTTCATCGCCAAACACCATGTAAAAAGGTGCCAGCCCACGGGATAGTTGCTGTGCCAGTTGATTCGCGTAGATGCGCATTAGAGCTGTGCTAACTCCCTAACAATGCGGCGACTCGCCTGTTTGCGTAGCTCCTCCAACAAAATCGTCATTTCATTGGCTTTAGCTAAGGCATTGTCTGGATCGTCTTGGTAATTGCGATAAAGCTCAAAATATTGCTCGATAGGGTCTTCACCTGCTCGCTTAAGCGTGTAAGACACCGAGTAAATAAGCTCGTATTCTGCGACCTGACCGTTTTTAAACAGCGACAGTGTTCGTCTATCTAGGCGGTCGGAGGTGAGTCGTAACATCGGTGAGTTAGCGCGCAACCCTTTATTGACCTGCACATTACTGCGTGCAAGTTCACTCAATAGTTGCTCATACAGAGCTGAATTAGGATCGCTGGCGTTGACTTCCAAAGTCATGAGATCTTGCGGTAGATCCGAGGCCTTTTTAAGGTGAAAACCACAGCTGCCTAGTAATAATACTAAGCAGCTGATCACTAGGCTATGGCGTAGTGCACTGGCAGCGAACATCTTAGTTCGCCACCACATTAAGCACTTTGCCTTTGATGTAGATGACTTTACGCACGGTGAGTCCATCGGTGAACTTCTGTACGTTGGCATCTGCAAAGGCTGCTTGCTCAACGGCCTGCTGATCTGCATCGGCCGCTAGAGTCAGCTTCGCGCGGACTTTACCATTGACTTGAACTACAACCAGTTTCTCACTTTCAACCATGGCTGATTGATCGGCAACAGGCCATTTTGCGTCAAGGATATCGCCAGGCTTGGCGAGGTCTTGCCACAACTGATGTGATAGGTGTGGGGTAATCGGTGCCAGCATAATCAGCATTGCTTCTAACGCTTCATTGGCTACGGCTTTGTCACCGTCATCAGCTAATGGTGCCTTGATCAGCTTGTTCGATAGCTCCATTACCGCTGCAATGGCGGTATTGAAGGTTTGGCGACGGGCTAAATCATCAGTGATTTTAGCGATGGCTTTGTGCAACTCGCGACGCAGTTCTTTTTGCGCTTTCGTTAAGCTGGCAACATCTAGCTCAACAAAGCCCGCTTGCTTCACATCATAGGCATACTTGTATACCCGTTTGATAAAGCGGTGCGCGCCTTCAACACCTGAGTCAGACCATTCCAGTGTTTGCTCTGGTGGTGCTGTAAACATCATAAACAAACGCACGGTATCGGCACCGTATTGGTCGATTACCGTTTGTGGGTCGATGCCATTGTTCTTGGACTTAGACATCTTGCTCATGCCGGCGCTTTCAACCGGTTGACCATCATCCTTGTGCCAAGCTTTAATGATACGGCCTTTGTCATCAGTTTCTACTTCGACGTCACTGGGTGAGAACCAAATATCACCGCCTTTTTCATCTTTGCGGAAGTAGGTGTCGGCCAGTACCATGCCTTGGCAAAGTAGGCGCTCAAATGGCTCATCAGAGTCGACCAAGCCAAAATCACGTAATAATTTGTGGAAGAAACGCGCATAAAGCAGGTGCAAAATTGCGTGTTCAATACCGCCAATATACTGGTTGACTGGCAGCCAATAGTTAGCTGCGCCTGGCTCAAGCATGCCTTCGTCGTAACGCGGGCTGCAATAACGAGCGTAGTACCAAGATGATTCCATAAAGGTATCGAAGGTATCGGTCTCGTGGAACACGGTTTCACCGTTGACGCTTGCCTTGGCCCATTCAGGGTCTGATTTAATGGGGGAAGTCACGCCGTCCATCACCACATCTTCTGGTAGGCGCACCGGTAGCATATCCTCTGGCGCTGCCAGTTCGCTGCCATCTTCTTTATTCAACATTGGGATAGGTGAACCCCAATAGCGTTGGCGGCTAACGCCCCAATCGCGCAGGCGGAAATTAACCTTACGCTCACCTACGCCAAGTTCAGTTAACTTATCGGCAATGGCATTAAAGGCGGCATCAAAATCCAGACCATCGAATTCACCAGAATTGATGAGCGTGCCTTTTTCTGTGTAAGCGGCTTGGGATAAATCACACTCGTCACCTTCATTGGCAGCAATAACCTGCTTGATCTCTAAACCGTATGCTGACGCAAACTCAAAATCACGTTGATCGTGCCCTGGTACTGCCATAACCGCACCTGAGCCGTAGTCCATCAACACAAAGTTAGCTATCCAAATCGGCACTTCTTTACCGGTTAGCGGGTGAACTGCGCTCAGACCCGTGGCGATGCCTTTTTTGTCCATGGTGGCAACGTCGGCTTCGGCTACTTTAGTGTTTTTACACTGTTCAACAAACGCCGCAACATCGGCATTGGTCTTCGCAGCTTCTTGAGCAATAGGGTGGCCTGCGGCAACAGCCACATAGGTAACACCCATGAAGGTATCGGGGCGTGTCGTGTAGACGCTGAATTCGCCTTGGTTATCGGCGCGTTTGAAGGTAATGTCGACGCCTTCAGAGCGGCCAATCCAGTTGCGCTGCATGGTTTTAACTTGCTCAGGCCAGTGCTCAAGCTTGTCTAAATCATCCAATAATTCTTGCGCGTAGTCGGTGATTTTAATAAACCATTGCGGAATTTCTTTTTGCTCAACCACAGCACCAGAGCGCCAACCACGACCATCAATCACCTGCTCGTTTGCTAAAACAGTCTGATCTACAGGGTCCCAGTTAACAGTGGACATTTTTTTGTACACTAGGCCTTTCTCGTACAGCTTAGTGAAGAACCATTGTTCCCACTTGTAGTAATCTGGGTGACAGGTGGCAATCTCACGGTCCCAGTCGTAACCAAAGCCTAATAGTTTGAGCTGGTTACGCATGTAATCAATATTTTGATAGGTCCATTTGGCTGGGGCGGTGTTGTTTTTAATTGCGGCATTCTCTGCCGGCAAGCCAAAGGCGTCCCAACCCATGGGTTGCATAACATTTTTACCTTGCAAGCGCTGGAAGCGAGAAACAACGTCACCAATGGTGTAGTTACGCACGTGACCCATGTGCAGTCGACCACTCGGGTAGGGGAACATGGACAGACAGTAAAACTTCTCTTTTGAGTCGTCTTCACGAACTTGGAAAACCTTGTTTTCTTCCCAGTATGACTGGGCCTTAGTTTCTATTTCCTGCGGGTTATATTGCTCTTGCATCTACTATTCCAGACTTCTTGCAAAATGATGACAAATTTGCCGATAGCATACCCCAAATCGATATCTAATCACAGCAAGGCACAGGCTTTTTTATCGCTGTTATTGAATTGTCGGCAAGCGGGCTATAGTTACAATAGAGAGAGGCTGTTAAATTCAAAAGGAGCGAACATGGCAGATTATCGTCAATGGTTGGGTCAGTTTAGTGATTGGCTCAAAGATGTGAAAGAGCATGAAGTGAAAGACATGGTGTCCTCCTTTATGGAGTCGAAGCAGGCTTTGCAGGAGCTGAGTAAAGACAAGTACGAGCAATATAAACAATATTTACAGCGCGACATCGACCACCTCATTGAACACGAGAAACACTACAACGAGCTAGCATGGCAAGAACTTAAGGAGTCGCTGTGGTTCGAGTTATCACATATCGAAGATAAGTCACAATTGGAGTGGCAAGCGCTTAGCCAAGACTTTAAGCATAAAGGCGTTTATCACGCTGGAGAATGGATAGCCATGGGCACCTTAGTGTGCCAAAATTGCCATCATCAGGTGGATATTTACCACGCCAGTGAGATTCAGCCTTGCAGTCAATGCGAAGGCATTCACTTCAGCCGTCAGGCACTGCAGCCATAACGCAGTGCTCAGCGGATAATAATTGGGGCCCGCTAATAGGGCCCACTACAAGATGTGTCGAATGAAAGATAAAAGCAATAACGGTGTTACTCCTCTTAGTGCCAATGCGTTGGCCCCACAAATTTCAGCAAATCATGTGCGCACTTGTTTAGCGCATCCCTACCCCGAGGACTTACCTTTTATCGGCCAGCAGCGTGCCGACAGTGCTTTGGAATTTGCCCTGGGTATGCAGCTTCCTGGATACAATGCTTATGTGATGGGAGAGCCAGCGTTAGGGCGCTTCACGTTAGTGCAGCATAAGCTGCAACAACATGCCAAAGAGCGCGAAACGCCGCGTGAGTGGCTCTATGTTAATAATTACGATGATCACCGCGAGCCTATCGCCTTGTTAATGAATCCGGGCGAAGGACAAGTCCTAGTCGACGATATTGATGCGTTGCTGGATGAGATTCTCGATACCTTTCCGGCTGCGTTCGATAACCCTGGGTTCCAACGCAAGAAAAAGTCCATCGATCGTGAATTTGAAGATAAGTACGAAGATGCGTTGGCTGCGGTGGAAGACTTGGCCAATGCCCGCAGTGTCGAGTTGATCGAGGATGAGAATAACGTAGGTTTTGTGCCAATCGTCAACAATCAGCGCCTCAGCGATGAGCAATTCAGTGCCCTTGATGAGCCCACGCAAGAGCGCTTTCTCGACGCTATCGCAGAGCTTGAAGACGCATTAATTGATGCCCTTATTGAGCTGCCAAAATGGAAGCGCGAGTCTAGCGAGGCACTGCGCAAGCTGAAGAAAAGCACCGCCGAAGCGGCAATCAAACCGCTTTTACGTGAGCTTGAGCACAAGTATGCCACCCATGTTGGGGTGTTGCGTTACTTAAAAGATTTACGCTCAGAACTGGTCGATACGGTACTCGAGTGGCTTGATGAAGAGCAAGGCAGTGAAGATAACAAAGATGAGTATGATCGTGATGAAATGCTCACCGAATTCTTTGCTCCCAATTTATTGGTGTCTTTTAAAGAAGACGACCCCGCGCCTGTTATTTATGAGCCTAATCCGACCTTTGGTAACCTGTTTGGCAAAATAGAATATTCAACATCGCAAGGGTCGTTGGTAACCAGTTATCGCAGCATTCAGCCTGGCGCACTGCACCGCGCCAATGGTGGTTATCTGATTATGGATGCGGAAAAAGTGATGACCAACGCGCAAGTGTGGGACGGCTTAAAACTATCATTAAAAACACATCAGATAAAAAATGATTTACCTTACCAAGACAGCTCGGTAGGTAGCAGCTTCACCTTACGACCGCAATTGATCCCGCTGGATGTAAAAGTGATTTTACTGGGTTCTCGGGATTTGTATTACACCCTCAATGAATATGACGAAGAGTTTGCCGAGCATTTTCGCGTTCTGGCTGATTTTGATTATTACCTGCCAGGCTCAGATAAATACCAATATCAATTTATCACTAAAGTGATTGAGTATTGTCGAGAAAAGCTGAAAATTGAGCCTAATAATGAGGCGATGGCACTGCTGTTGCGCTTTAGCCACCGCCAGGCTGAGCATCAACAAAAGTTGTCAGCACGTTTTGCCGATGTACTTGAGTTAGTGGCTGAAGCAAGCTTTTATGCTCGTCAAGACAGCAGTGAACAGATCCTAGCTGCCCACGTAGAAGAAGCAATTGCTGGGAAAGAGTATCGCACTGGGCAAATGAGCGAAAACATGCTGAGTGATATTCGTGAAGGACACATTCTTATTGATACACAAGGTGAGGCAGTCGGCATTGTTAATGGCCTTACCGTGTTGCACGTGGGTGATACCTCATTTGGCACTCCGGCGCGTATGAGCGCCTCGGTTTATGCAGGCAGTGATGGGGTGATTGATATTGAGCGCGAAGCCGAATTGGGTAAGTCTATTCACTCAAAAGGTGTCATGTTGCTAACCGGCTACTTAGGGAATAAATACGCGCAGGATTTCAGCCTGACTCTCAGTGCCAACATCGCAATTGAGCAAAGCTATGGCTATATCGATGGTGACAGTGCCTCGCTGGCTGAGTTGTGTGCTTTGGTCTCAAGTATTACCCAAGTGCCCATAAAGCAAGGCATTGCACTGACTGGTTCAATCAACCAACGCGGTGAAGTGCAAGCCATTGGCGGTGTTAACGAAAAGATTGAAGGGTTCTTCAAACTTTGCCAAATGCGCGGTTTAGATACTCACCAAGGGGTCATTATTCCCAAGTCAAATTGTTTGAACCTGGTGCTCAATCAAGAGGTAATAAGTGCCGTTGAGCAGGGGAAGTTCCATATTTATCCAGTTTCGAGTGTCGATGAAGCCCTCAGTTTGCTGACTGGTAAGCAATGCGGGCAATTTCATCAGGGCCAATACCCCGAAGGAAGCTTGCACGACTTAGCCATGAAACGCTTGCGGGCTATAGCTGACATTGTTGCTGGTGAGGAAGAAAAGGATGATTAATGCGTTATTAATTCTCGCCATTGTCGTGTTGTTGGTACTGACCTTTCGCGGCCATCGGCGCAATCAAGCGGCGGCAGCAGAAAATGGCGATGCCGAGGCGCAATTTCTGGCCGAGAACAAACACAAAGAAGGAGTTGTGGAGCTTGATTGTGGGGTGCAAATGCTGTGGCATACTCGCAATCAGGCTGGTGAGCAGCCAAGCGCTAAGTCGAAAGTAACGGTGCACTATCGGGGCACATTGCTTGATGGCAGTGAATTCGATAACTCCCAGAAGCGAGGCCAACCCCTGACCTTCAAATTAAACCAAGTGATCAGTGGCTGGCAGCAAGGGTTGCTTGCCATGCATGCTGGAGAGCGGGCCACGCTGTATATTCCAGCCAAACTAGCCTATGGTAACCGTCGGGTGGGGAATATCGCCCCAGCAAGCTTGTTAATCTTCGACGTTGAGCTTATTGCTGTTAACTAAACTGTTGTAAATACGCTAGGTCAGCGTAGCTGATTTAGCGTGTGCCCCGTCAATTTTATGTCCCCTATATAAGTAAAATTGAAAATACAATGTAAAAATATATTTGACAACGCTGTCTTTGTGGCAACAATAAACGGTGGGAGGGCTCAGTGATCAGTGCATGAGCAGCTGGTCGGTCTTACAACGAAAAAATGAGTCAAATATGTCTACAACAACACAACTATTCACCGTGCTGGGGATCAGCGCAGCCGTCTCCACAGCGGCCCACGCCATTAATGTACAACCCGATCCACAGAACCCCGAGGGTTATGTCGTCGCCAAAGCCGATATCGAAGCCATGGCAGCGGCGAAAACAGCCGATCCTATGTATCAAGTGTGGGCGCAGGCACTGCGTACTCGCGACAATGCCGTGGTTGAAGCTATTGTCCCAGGAAGCGCCACAAACCCCGAAAACGTGCAGCGCGCACAACGGGTATTTCCACAGCAGCAGTGGGACTTTCTTACGCAAATGGCGGCGCCAGAGTACACCTACACGCGATTTTTAAGAGCAATAGGCAAATTTCCCGCGTTTTGTGGCGACTATAGCGATGGTCGCGATGCCGATGCTATTTGTAAACGCTCAATAGTCACAGCCTTTGCTCACTTTGCTCAAGAAACTGGCGGTCATATCAGTAAAGACAACGTCTCTGATAACCCTTTGGGGTTAGAGGAGTGGCAGCAAGCGTTGGTGCATGTGCGAGAAATGGGATGGTCCGAGGGCGAAGAGGGCTACACCACAGGCTGCGGTCAAAATGATTGGCAAAATCGCCGTTGGCCATGCGCTCCAGGTCAGGGTTACTTTGGTCGCGGCGCAAAACAGCTCTCTTATCATTTTAACTACGGGGCATTCTCAGAAGTCATGTTCGATGGTGACGCCACCGTATTGCTAACTAACCCGGCGTTAGTGGCGGACTCATGGTTAAACTTGGCTTCAGCAATTTGGTTTTTCCTCACTCCGCAAGCCCCGAAACCGGCAATGTTACACGTGATTGACCGTACCTGGGTGCCGTCGCAGCGTGAGCGTAATGCCGGGATTGGTTATGGCTTTGGCACCACCATTAATGTTATCAATGGTGGTATAGAGTGCGGCGAGCAAAATAAGTATAAGGGCCAACCAGTCAATCGTATTCGTTATTGGCAGGGCCTCGCTCATCACTACAATATCGTTATAGAAAGTGACGAAGAGGACACCTGTTGGCAACAAACCCCGTATGGCAGTCTTAATCTTGAGGGCGCGACAGATGTGTTATACACCAATTGGGAAGGTGATTGGGGCTACTATGCCGACCGCCCCGGTGGCTATTCCTTCGAATGTAAGTTAGTAGGTTATCAAACGGCTTATTCGGCCTTGGTCCCCGGTGACTATGAGAAATGTGTTACTAACTTCTATCAGTCTCATGCCGGCTGGCCGCAAGTGCGCGTTAGCGACACCTTGCCTAGTGAACCGCCCACAGAGCCGCCTGTGGATGGCGTTGCAGCGTGGGATGCAGCAACGGTCTATGTACAAGGTGAGCAAGTGAGCCAAGGTGGGCAAATCTATGAGGCTAAGTGGTGGACTCAAGGTGATGACCCTCTTAATGGTGGGCCCTGGCAACTTATTGACAGTGGCGGCCAAAGCGAGCCGACACCGCCAAGCGATCCGGTAGACCCTGCACCCGGTGACGGGGCGATCACCTGGGATGCGGCGACTATCTACGTCGGGGGTGACCAAGCCAGCAAAAATGGTGTCCTTTATCAGGCTAAATGGTGGACACAAGGTGACGACCCCATCAATGGCGGGCCTTGGCAGCGCGCCAATAATTAAGCTCATGAGTATAGCCTGCCTTCGCGCAGGCTTTTTTATGTCATTGGTCGCAACCCACTGTTTTTCACCTAAGTGTTACATTAGCGTTAATATCGAGGTGTAACTACCCACCATTATTCAACAGGGGAACAATCCATGACAAAGCTTTCGGTTTTAGGCCAAGCGCTATTGCTGGCAGGTATGTTTAGTGTCACATCAAGCGTTGCGGCCGCTGATTTAGACCAACAAATTCAACAAGCCAATGAACAGGTTGCCGATAAGGTGATCACTTGGCGACGTCATATTCACCAATATCCGGAATTGAGTAACCGTGAGTTTAAGACCGCGCAGTACGTGGCCGAACACTTACAAAGCTTGGGCCTTGAGGTGGAAACCGGCGTGGCTCATACCGGGGTGGTAGCCAGGCTCAAGGGTGATAAACCGGGACCCTTGATTGCCTTGCGTGCGGATATGGACGCACTGCCTGTGACCGAGCAAGTAGACTTGCCTTTTGCTTCGCAGCAGAGTGCCACTTACCGTGGTCAAAAAGTGGGGGTGATGCATGCCTGTGGTCACGATGCCCATGTCGCTATCCTTATGGCTGTGGCTGAATCCTTGGTGGCGTTAAAGTCGGAACTAGCTGGGGAAATACTGTTTGTGTTCCAACCAGCGGAAGAAGGGGCTCCTGAGGGAGAGCAGGGCGGTGCCGAACTGATGCTTAAAGAAGGCTTATTTGCACAAAAGCCTGAGGCGGTGTTTGGTTTGCATGTCACCTCATCACTTAATACCGGGCAAATTGGTTTTCGCTCAGGGCCGTTGATGGCCAGTGAAGACTCATTTAACATCAAGGTCAAAGGTCGTCAGACTCATGGTTCACGACCTTGGAATGGAGTCGATCCCATTGTCGCTTCTAGCCAAATCATTATGGCTACACAAACCATTGCTTCGCGCCAAGTCGATGTCACCAAAGCGCCTTCGGTGATTTCTTTTGGTGCCATCAATGGCGGGGTACGCAGTAATATTATCCCTGATGAGGTGGAGATGGTGGGCACTATTCGCACCTTTGATCAGCAAATGCGCGCCGACATCAAGCAGCGTTTGCAAAAAACTGTGGAGTTAACCGCCCAGGCAGCCGGGGCAAAGGCTGATATCCATATCGACCATGGTTACCCGGTCACCGTGAATGACCCGCAGTTAACGAACATGATGACCCCCACGCTGCAACAGGCCGCAGGCAGCGACAATGTCATCACCACGGATCTGATCACCGGTGCTGAAGACTTCTCTTACTACGCCCTAGAAACCCCTGGACTGTTCTTCTTTTTGGGAGTGACGCCAAAGGATCAGGATGCCAAAACGGCGCCAAGCAACCACTCGCCGCACTTTTACATTGACGAGAAAGCGTTGCCGTTAGGGGTCAAAGCGATGACCAACTTGGTGTTTGATTACCTCGACAAGCAATAAAAAAAGCGCCGTTAGGCGCTTTTTTTAACTCTTCTAGAATAGTACAGACTCAGACCCAGCAAGCACAGCAGCGCTAGCCACGTAGGCCAACGACCATACTGGGCGTATAGGCTGTCGCCAGAGATCAAGCGAACATCAGCGCGCAGTACATCCGCATCAAATTGCGCAAGACTAAGTTGTGATTGCGAAATCGGGTCATACACGCCAGTCACCCCAGTATTAGTCACTCGTACCAGTGGGCGCTGCAGCTCGAGCGCGCGCATGCGTGAGATTTGCATATGTTGATGAGGTCCGTGGGAGTCGCCAAACCAGGCATCATTACTCACGGTAAAGAGGATATCCGAGTCACTGCGGTAATTATCTCTGACTAAATCGGGAAAGGCGATTTCGTAACAGATAGCCGCAAGGATATGGTAGCCGTTAGCTATCAGGTTATCTTGCACGCGCTCACCGCGACTAAAACTCGACATTGGCAAGTCAAAAAGCGGTGCCAAAGGGCGTAATAAGTCTTCAAAAGGCACAAACTCGCCAATAGGTAGTAACTGATGTTTGCGATAGCGGTTTTTATGGAGGTAGCGGTACTGACCTGCGCTGCTGTCTTGTTGTTTTTTACCCACCACCACTAAGGTGTTGTAAACATTGCGGGTATCATATTGATAGTCGACGATGCCGGTGATAAGCGCAGTATCATTAAACACCGCCGCCTTATCCAAGGATGTGAGGTATTCCCCAGCTAACTGTTCGAGCTCGGGGATCGCAGCCTCAGGCCACACCACCAGATCGGCATCCCAATGTAGGCGCGTCATATCTTGGTACTTGAGCATGGTGGGCCAGAAGTTCTCGGGTTGCCAGCGCATGCTTTGCTTGATATTGCCTTGTACTAAGGCCACATTCAGCTGTTTGCCAGAATACTGGTTATAATTGAATACTGTGGCTAGGGCTGCAACTAGGGCGCCTGCGGCGAGCGTTGCCACAAGGGGTTGCCAGACCTTGGCACAAAATAAACGATAAAGGCCATAACCCACGGCCAGCACCAGCACACTTAAGCCAAATTCACCCACCATCGGCGCGAGAATATTTACTGGTGAATCGGTTTGGGTGTAGCCCAGTGATAACCAAGGAAAGCCGGTTAGTAGTGTGCCGCGCAGCCATTCGCTGAAGGCAAAGCTGATTAACAGCGGAGCCAGCCAAACGCCGCTGTGTTTGTGTATAAACGCAGTGAGAGCCAGTGCCAGTGCAGGATAAAGTGCTAAATACACCACCAGTAAGGCCATAATGGCAATGGAGGCGGGCAGTGGCATACCACCAAACTGGGCTATGGAGACGTGCACCCAGCTTACTCCCGCAGCAAACCAGCCGATGGCAAAGATAAATCCGTACCAAGCCGCTTGTTTGACCGGTGCCTGATAACTGCAATAACACAGCACCGCAATACTAAAAAAAGCTAAAGGCCAGGCGCCGAAAGGGGCATAAGCAAAGGTTAAAACAAGGCCGGCAACCAGTGCCAGCCATGTTTTTTTATCACTAAATTGCTGTTTAAGCCGCGTCAGTATCTTCGCCATCGCTCGATTTCGGCAAGGTAACTTGCAGCTGCAAAATACGACGGCTGTCGGAATTTGTGACCTTAAACTGCAAAGGATCAATGTCTATGATTTCACCGCGCCCAGGCATATGGCCGAAGGCATGTAACACAATACCGCCAATTGTATCGGCTTCGCTGGTGTTGAAATCGGTTTTAAACACGTCGTTAAACTCTTCAATAGGCGTCAGAGCCTGTACAGAGTAAACATGCTTAGAAACCTTACGGATGGCTTTACTTTCGTCTTCATCATCATGCTCGTCTTCGATCTCGCCGACAATGATTTCGAGAATATCTTCAATGGTCACTAAGCCAGACACACCACCATATTCGTCGATAACAATCGCCATGTGGTAGCGCTGTTGGCGAAACTCGTTCAGTAGCGTATCAACCCGCTTACTTTCCGGGACGACTACCGCCGGGCGGAGCATATCGCGTAGGTTTGGTAAGGCGGCCTCTTTGTCCATCAGTAATGGCAATAAGTCCTTGGCCAATAAGATACCTTCGACGTGGTCTTTGTCTTCACACACCACCGGAAAGCGCGAGTGCGAGGACTCGATCATCATCGGTAGTTGATCGAACAGTGGTTTATCTACATCTAAGGTGATCATGTGTGAGCGTGGGATCATGATGTCGCGCACTTTCAGCTCCGACACACCCAATACGCCTTCCATCATTTCCTTGGTCTCAGGGTCAATCAGATCGCGTTCTTGCGCATCTGAGATGACTTCAACCAATTCTTCCTTATTTTGGGGTTCTCCTTGGAACATCTGGGTGATGCGATCCATCCACGATTTTCCAGAAGAACCCTCTCTACTATGCGAGTTTTCGTCGCTCATTAGCTTTATGCGCTCCAAGTTGAATTAATTCCGATAGTGAGCAGAGCCTCACTATTGGGATTAACACTCATCATCCCTGTATGGGTCGCTGATATCAATGGTTGCCAACAGGCGTTTCTCAATCGCTTCCATTTTTTGGGCATCAGCGTCATTTATATGGTCATAGCCAAGTAAATGCAAGCACCCGTGTACCACCATGTGGGCAAAGTGGTCATGAAAGCTTTTTTGCTGCTCCAAAGACTCACGATATACCACTTCGGGGCAAATAATCAAATCCCCAACTAAAGGTAGCTCTACACCTGGGGGGGCATCGAACTCAAAAGACAAAACATTGGTCGGTTTATCTTTGCCTCGGTAACTATGGTTGAGGCTTTGGCTTTCCTCTGCGTCGCTGATGCGAATAGTGATTTCGCTGTTAGGCTTAAGTTCATCAAGCACCAACGCGGCCCAGCGCTGAAATTGCTCAGCGCTCGGTAAATTATCAAATTCACAAGCAAGTTGCAGATCGACAGTGGTGGTCATGAGTCAGACTCTTTTTTATTTTGCTCTTTAGCGGCGCGTTTGGCGCGCTGTGCTTCATCATGGCTTTCGTAAGCTTCAACAATAGCAGCGACCACGGGGTGGCGCACCACATCATGAGCTTGGAAAAAGTTAAAGCTGATAGCCTCAACATCACTGAGCACCTCAATTGCATGACGCAGGCCTGAGCGCGCGCCGCGAGGCAAGTCGACCTGAGTAATATCACCGGTGATCACCGCTTTTGAATTAAAGCCAATACGGGTTAGGAACATCTTCATTTGTTCCACTGTGGTATTTTGGCTCTCATCAAGAATGATAAAAGCGTCATTCAACGTGCGACCACGCATATACGCCAAAGGAGCCACTTCGATGACGTTTTTCTCTATGAGTCGCTCAACCTTCTCAAAGCCAAGCATTTCAAATAAAGCATCATAAAGGGGGCGCAGGTAAGGGTCGATTTTTTGGGTAAGGTCACCAGGTAAAAAGCCTAGTTTTTCACCTGCCTCAACCGCCGGGCGAGTCAATAGAATACGGCGAATCTCTTGGCGTTCGAGGGCATCGACGGCAGCGGCTACGGCTAAGTAAGTTTTCCCGGTCCCTGCTGGGCCAATACCGAAGCTAATATCGTGATTTAAGATATTAGCTACATACTGACTTTGATTGGGGTTACGCGGCTTGATGACGCCACGGCGGGTTTTAATGAACACTTCTTTACCCCACACACTGGGCTGCTCTTGTTCGAGCACATCAGCTTCGGTGATGGCTAAGTGCACGTGTTCAGGTTCGATCTCTTTTTGCTTACCTTTAACAGGGGCCGTATCAACGTAAAGATTTTTTAGAATTTCCCCGGCAGCTTTTGCAGTGTGCGGCTTGCCGGTGACTTTAAAGAGATTTTCGCGGTGTGCAATTTCAACTCCCAGACGACGCTCGATGTGCTTAATATTTTCGTCGAAGGGTCCACACAAAGAAGAAAGGCGGGCATTGTCTGACGGTTCTAAGTATATATCGATATTCTTCAGCTGGTTACTCAAAGTTGCTTCCTGTTGCTTGGCGCTGCGTAAACGCAGCGCACGATTATTTTAATTCGGGGTGAATGTACCGACGCCGATGTCATTGGCTTGCGGCTCGCTCGGTGCTTTGGCAAGAATGTCGCTCGGCGCGACATCGCGACGTAGATTCATTTCATCTTCAGTGCGCAGCAGTTCTCCACGCAGTGAATTAGGCAACGCTTCAGTAATACGGACATCAACAAATTGGCCGATCACAGAATGTGGGCCCTCGAAGTTAACTACGCGGTTGTTTTCGGTGCGTCCACGCAGCTCCATAGGGTTCTTTTTCGAAGGGCCTTCCACCAAAATACGCTGCTCAGTAGCAAACATATCACGGCTGATTTTCTGTGCCATTTGGTTGATGCGATCTTGTAAAATGTATAGACGCTGCTTTTTCTCGTCTTCGCTGACGTCATCCGGCAAGTCTGCTGCGGGTGTACCAGGGCGGGCACTGTAAATAAAGCTGAAGCTCATATCAAAGCCGATGTCGTTGATAAGCTTCATGGTTGCTTCAAAGTCTTCGGTGGTTTCGCCTGGGAAGCCGATAATAAAGTCTGAGCTCATGCTGATATTAGGGCGAATCTTACGCAGCTTGCGAATAGTCGACTTATATTCAATGGCCGTGTGGCCACGCTTCATTAGGTTTAACACGCGGTCTGAACCACTTTGTACTGGCAAGTGCAAGTGATCAACTAACTCAGGTACATCCGCATAGGCATCAATAATATCAGGCGTAAACTCAACAGGGTGCGAGGTCGTGTAGCGAATGCGATCAATACCATCGATAGCGGCCACATAACGCAGTAAGTCAGAAAAGTAACAGATTTCGCCATCATGCGTCTCGCCACGATATGCGTTAACGTTTTGACCCAGCAGATTCACTTCACGCACGCCTTGCTCAGCCAGTTGCGCTACTTCTAAAAGTACATCATCCAGAGGGCGGCTTACTTCTTCACCACGAGTGTAGGGCACCACGCAGAACGTGCAGTATTTTGAACAGCCTTCCATGATTGATACAAAGGCACTGGGTCCTTCCGCTTTGGGCTCTGGCAAACGGTCAAACTTTTCGATTTCAGGAAACGTGATATCAACCACTGAACCTTCTTTCGCCTGCACTTGTTGAATCATTTCAGGCAAGCGATGCAATGTTTGTGGGCCGAACACGATATCTACGAAAGGCGCGCGTTGGCGAATGGTATCACCCTCTTGTGAAGCTACGCAGCCACCAACACCGATAACTAAATCGGGGTTTTTCTCTTTGAGTAGTTTCCAGCGGCCAAGTTGATGGAATACTTTTTCTTGTGCCTTCTCACGGATTGAGCAGGTGTTAAGTAAAATGACATCCGCATCGCTGGCTTCTTCGGTCAACTGATAACCATTGGTGTCATCAAGTAGATCGGCCATTTTCTGAGAGTCATATTCATTCATCTGACAACCCCAGGTTTTTATATGCAGCTTTTTACTCATTGAGATAATGCCTCGCTTTCAATCCGGTAGATAATGCACGACAGAGCTTTGGGTTGGACTAACGGCCCGAGCTTCGCCTAAAGGACGCGTATTTTATATGCTATCGCGCTATGAGCCAAGTATAGATTTGATATTTACACTGTGACACAGGATGACATCAAAGCAACACGCTTTAGCCTGTGCTTAGACTGCCACCATTGCCTTAACTGAGTTACAATCACCGTAATATTGAAGCATTTAGAGGCAATAGGCCATGAGTGTAAAAAATGTGCTAATCGTCGGTGGCGGGATGGTCGGAGCTGCTTGTGCCATTAAGCTGGCGCAACAAGGCATGAAGGTGACGGTATTTGAGCGCCACTTTCCAGATGCCACTACTGATTTGCAAAACAGCCGTGTTGATATTCGTGTCTCAGCGATAAATCGTGCCTCCGAACGATTGCTTGATGAACTCGGAGCTATGGCGACGATTAAAGCGACGCGTAGCGCGCCGTACACTGAGTTAGAAGCTTTTGAACAGCCCAACGCGCGTTTATTATTTTCCGCTGAACAACTGGGGTTAACCCATTTAGGTCACCTCATTGAAAACAACGTGATTCAAGCAGCGTTATGGCAACAATTCTCACAGTACGATATTACAGCTATCGAAAGTGCTGAGCCAATAAGTGCGATTGACGATGACGGTGAGCAAGTAACACTGACCTTAGGGGCAAAGCAGTATCAAGGCGATCTACTCATTGCTGCCGATGGCGGGCGTTCCGCTGTACGCTCGATGTTAGGAATAGGTATTGAGGGGTGGCAATATCAGCAACATTGTATGGGCATTTTGGTTAAGCTTGATGCCCCGCAGCAGGTGCGTACTTGGCAGCAATTTCAGCGCACCGGGCCAGTGGCGTTTCTACCTATGCAGGCACCTTATGCCAACTTAATTTGGTATCATCATGGTGATCACTTAGCTCGTTTAAAGGCTTTACCAAAAGAGCAACTGAAACAAGAGATTATTACTCATTTCCCAAGCTTGCCAGGTGATTTTGATATTGAGTCTGTGGCGGTTTTTCCGCTTACCAGAGCCCATGCTCAGCGCTATGTTCAAGGACGCTGCGTGTTAATCGGGGATGCCGCTCACACCATCAACCCGTTGGCAGGGCAGGGGGTCAATCTCGGCTTTGCTGATGTAGTGGCGCTCAGCGCACAGTTACAAAATGACAACCCCATTGATATTGCATTGCAGCGTTATTGGCAAGCGCGCCGGTATGCCAACTTGGCCATGATGAGCACAATGGATGCATGTTATTGGGGGTTCTCTAATGAGAGTGGGCCATTAAAATGGGGGCGTAATCTATTTTTACGCGCGGCAAACCAGGCTGGGCCGATAAAAGATTGGGTACTAAAATACGCGATTGGTCATTAGATCAATCGCCATCTTGCAGTCGTGCCGGATTTTTTATTAAGTGAATTCTATAAATGCTTATAGGTGGTCGCGATAAGCAAGTAGTGCTTAGACTATGGTGATGTATAAAAGGTGAGATGATAAAAATGGTGCGGAAGGAGAGACTTGAACTCTCACATCCGAAGATACTGGAACCTAAATCCAGCGCGTCTACCAATTCCGCCACTTCCGCATTTTTTACTTTACCTAAAGGAACCTAATTAGAGCGCCTAATTGGAGACACTAGGCTCATTCCTCAACTTTAGGAAAGTTGGCTGGAGTACCAGGATTTGAACCTGGGAATGGCGGGATCAAAACCCGCTGCCTTACCGCTTGGCGATACTCCAGCAATCCAGGATGATTATTTTAGTTCTTATCGAGAACATGGTGCGGAAGGTGAGACTTGAACTCACACATCCGAAGATACTGGAACCTAAATCCAGCGCGTCTACCAATTCCGCCACTCCCGCATAGTGTATTTTTCATTTTCTTATTGGTAGAAAGAAAATGGTGGCTACGCCCTGATTTGAACAGGGGACCCCATCATTATGAGTGATGTGCTCTAACCAACTGAGCTACGTAGCCAATGGCTGGAGTACCAGGATTTGAACCTGGGAATGGCGGGATCAAAACCCGCTGCCTTACCGCTTGGCGATACTCCAACGAAATCTCAAATCTATTTGTGGACCAGGATTTGAATCTGGGGGTGGATGAGTGAGGGATCAAAACCTCTCTCTTCTGCCCTTACCGCTTCCACTTCGTGGCGAGGCGATACTCCAACGAAATCAAGTTTGATAATTTTAGTTCCTATCAAGAACATGGTGCGGAAGGAGAGACTTGAACTCTCACATCCGAAGATACTGGAACCTAAATCCAGCGCGTCTACCAATTCCGCCACTTCCGCAATACAATCTGGAGCATTTTGGAACTTAAGCCTAGGCTCATTCCTCAACTTCAGAAAAGTTGGCTGGAGTACCAGGATTTGAACCTGGGAATGGCGGGATCAAAACCCGCTGCCTTACCGCTTGGCGATACTCCAGCTATAGAAAATGATAATTTCAGTTCTTATCAAGAACATGGTGCGGAAGGAGAGACTTGAACTCTCACATCCGAAGATACTGGAACCTAAATCCAGCGCGTCTACCAATTCCGCCACTTCCGCAATATAATCTGGAGCATTTTGGAACTTAAGCCTAGGCTCATTCCTCAACTTCAGAAAAGTTGGCTGGAGTACCAGGATTTGAACCTGGGAATGGCGGGATCAAAACCCGCTGCCTTACCGCTTGGCGATACTCCAGCTATAGAAAATGATAATTTCAGTTCTTATCGAGAACATGGTGCGGAAGGAGAGACTTGAACTCTCACATCCGAAGATACTGGAACCTAAATCCAGCGCGTCTACCAATTCCGCCACTTCCGCATTAAGTAATTTCCATTTTCTTATTGGTAGAAAGAAAATGGTGGCTACGCCCTGATTTGAACAGGGGACCCCATCATTATGAGTGATGTGCTCTAACCAACTGAGCTACGTAGCCAACTTTTACTTGTTCATCATCGCTGATGCGGGGCGTATTATGCTGATCTGCCGAAAGCGCGTCAACACCTTTTTAGTAAAAACATAACGAGGATGAATTGTTTGCCTGAAAAACAAGCGAAGCGAATAAAAAACAGCTTCTTTTTCTCACTCACAAACAAAAAAGCCCGCTAATTAAGCGGGCCCATTGAAGCGGTGTTTATTACACGTTGAACAAGAAGTTCATCACATCGCCATCTTTAACAATGTAGTCCTTGCCTTCTTGACGCATTTTTCCGGCTTCTTTTGCGCCATTTTCGCCCTTGTATTCAATATAGTCATCAAACGCGATTGTTTGTGCACGGATAAAGCCTTTTTCGAAATCCGTATGTATTTTTCCTGCTGCTTGTGGCGCTGTTGCACCAACAGGAATCGTCCAAGCACGAACCTCTTTGACGCCCGCAGTGAAGTAAGTTTGCAGCTGTAGCAACTCGTAGCCGCCACGAATCACTCGGTTTAAGCCTGGTTCTTCAAGGCCTAAATCTTCCATAAATTCATTGCGCTCGTCTTCTTCGAGCTCTGATAGCTCGGCTTCTATGGCTGCACAAACCGGAATGACCACTGCATCTTCATTCGCAGCAATCTCGCGCACGGTTTCTAAATGCGGGTTATTTTCAAAGCCGTCTTCGTTGACATTGGCGATGTACATAGTTGGCTTAATGGTTAAGAAGTTTAAGTAATCAATGGCTGCTTTTTCTTCTTTTTCCAAGCGGAGTGAGCGCAGTGTTAAGCCTTCATCTAAATGCGCTTTTACTTTCTCAAGCACACTTATCTCGAATTTTGCGTCTTTATCGCCGCCTTTGGCTTTCTTTGCTTGACGTAGTAGCGCTTTATCAGCACTGTCCATGTCAGCCAACACAAGCTCAGTGTTGATAACTTCAATATCATCGGCAGGGTCGATTTGCCCGGCAACGTGGACAATATTGTCATTTTCAAAGCAGCGCACAACATGACCAATCGCATCGGTTTCGCGAATATTGGCGAGGAATTGGTTCCCAAGACCTTCACCTTTCGAAGCGCCTTTTACCAAACCAGCGATATCAACGAACTCCATGGTCGTAGGTAGAATACGTTGTGGGTTAACAATCTCTGCAAGCTGGTTTAAGCGTACGTCGGGTACTGGAACAACGCCTGTATTTGGCTCGATAGTACAAAAGGGGAAGTTTTGCGCTTCAATACCAGCTTTGGTAAGCGCGTTGAAAAGGGTTGATTTACCAACATTAGGCAAGCCAACAATACCACATTTAAAACCCATATTATGTATACCTGTTTGTGTTCAAGCCACGCGTCATTATGGCTTAAATGAGTGGAGTCTGTTTTGTGCTTTAAGCACACCGTCTTTCGCCAAAATATCCATGCAGCGCACAGCCTCATCAACTGCGGCGTCGATCTTCTCCTGATCAGCTTGAGGCGCCTTGCCTAATACCCAACCGGTCACTTTATCACGGTGACCTGGGTGGCCAATACCTATACGCAAACGCATAAATTCTTTGTTGTTAGCCATTTTCGCAATGATATCTTTTAGTCCGTTGTGACCGCCGTGTCCACCGCCTTTTTTTAACTTAGCGATGCCCGGTTCTAAATCCATCTCGTCATGAGCAACAAGAATATGCTCAACGGGGATTTTGTAAAAGTTAGCTAAACTGGCCACAGATTTACCACTGAGATTCATATAAGTGGTTGGAATCAGAAGCTTAAATTCGCTGTCACCGATAATAACTTTGCCGGTTAAGCCGTGATGTTTTGCGTCAGGTTTTAGAGTGCAGTTATAGCGTGCGGCCAGTTCTTCGATAAACCAGGCCCCTGCATTATGGCGGGTCTTTTGATATTCGGGGCCTGGATTAGCCAGGCCCACTAGCATTTGAATAGTATTCAAGGTGCTAACACCTTAAACCTTATTCTGCGTCGCTATCAGACGCTTCTTCTGAGTCTTCAGCTGGAGCAGCTTTGTTAGCGTTGACAGTTACAACCGCTTGGTCGTGGTCAGCGCCTTTAGCTAGTTCTACTGAAACAACACCTGCTGGTAGTTTGATCTCAGATAGGTGTAGTGAATCACCAGGAACTAGGTCAGCTACGCTTACTTCGATGAACTCAGGTAGCGCTTTAGGTAGACACGTGATTTCGATTTCAGTTAGTTGGTGAACAGCAGTTGCACCTTTTTTGCTAACTTCTTCATCACCGATGAAGTGAATTGGCACGTTAGTGTGGATCTTAGAGTTCGGGTCAACACGTTGGAAGTCTAAGTGAGTGATCTTAGGCTTGAACGGGTGACGGTGAATGTCTTTAAGAATCGCTTCAACAGACTCACCACCGATGTTCAGGGTAAGAATGTGCGTGTAGAAACCTTCGTGGTCTTGTGCTTGGTTCACTTTGTTGTGGTCAAGCGTTAGTGATACAGCGTCTTTGCCTGCACCGTAAAGGATCGCAGGAACTTTGTCTGCACGACGTAGGCGGCGGCTCGCACCAGTACCTAGCTCTGTACGTACTTCTGCATCAAATGTGTAAAAATCGTTAGACATGATGTCTCCAAATTATCAAATTAATATAGTGTAAGACCTTCGCGACCAAAGGCCTTAACCCAATTGGCAAGCGATGTAACACCACAGCCAATTAAAAAAGGCGCGCTATAGTACCACCGGCCTTGGTTAAAATAAACAGCAGAATAAAAAAAACACCGCCGAGGCGGTGTTTTCTATTTGAGCTCATCAGCGAAGCAGCTTTAGTGCTCAAACATCGCCGAAATAGATTCTTCGTTGCTAATACGACGGATGGTCTCGGCCATCATATCAGCCAAGGTTAATACCTTGATATTGTCCAAGGCTTTAAGCTCATCTGACAACGGAATTGAGTCGGTGACAATGACTTCATCAATTACTGAATTACGCAGATTTTCAGCTGCATTACCGGATAATACTGGGTGCGTGGCATAAGCAAACACGCGTTTAGCGCCATGTTCTTTTAATGCTTCAGCAGCTTTACAGAGTGTGCCGCCAGTATCAATCATGTCATCAACGATAATACAGTCACGACCTTTGACATCACCAATGATGTGCATAACCTGAGACACATTGGCTTGAGGACGACGCTTATCAATAATAGCGAGGTCTTTGTCATCAAGTAACTTCGCAATAGCACGGGCGCGAACTACGCCACCAATGTCAGGTGAGACAACGACGACGTCGTCAAAATCACGCTGAGCCATGTCTTCGATAAGTACAGGGCTGCCAAATACGTTGTCCACCGGCACATCGAAAAAGCCTTGGATTTGCTCGGCGTGGAGGTCTACCGTTAGCACACGGTCGACGCCAACACTTGATAAGAAATCAGCAACAACTTTGGCAGTGATTGGCACACGAGCAGAACGCACACGGCGATCTTGACGGGCATAACCGAAGTACGGCAGTACAGCGGTGATACGCCCAGCTGAAGCGCGGCGCAGCGCATCAACCATGACGATTAATTCCATCAGGTTGTCGTTGGTCGGCGCACAGGTAGACTGGATAATAAAAACGTCCGAGCCACGGACGTTTTCATTAATAGATACACTGATTTCACCGTCGCTAAAACGACCAACTTCGGCATCGCCTAGTTCGATATATAAACGTTTTGCAACTTTTTGAGCTAGGTCAGGCGTTGCATTACCAGCGAAGAGCTTCATGTCTGGCACGGTAGGGTTCCTCGGGCACTGAAATTTTGGACTAACATGCAAGTGAATTTGCAGGCTAACTTAAACACTTTACTTCTACATTAGTTTAAACCAAGCGCTGTATGAGCAGGAGATTGATTTAAACTTTTGGCAACAAAGCCTTGCCACTCGGTGGGCAGCTTTTCTAGAACGTCTAACGCTGCGCGTTCGCTATCGAACGCGGCGAAACAACACGCCCCAGTGCCAGTCATTCTCGACGGGGCGTATTTTAGCAACCACTGCAGTGTTTTTTCAACCTCGCTGTAGAGCTTTTTGACCAGTGCTTCACAGTCATTTCTATGCTCTGCATGCTGCCATTGCTGTGGTAGGGGGGCGCTATCTCGAGGTAAATCAGGGTGGCCAAATACCGCTGCGGTGCTTATATGCACTTGTGGATGTACTACCAAATACCAGTGTTGTGGTACATCAACCGCTTGTAATTGTTCACCAACCCCTCGCGCTAGGGCACTGCGCCCGCCTATAAACACGGGCACATCGGCACCGAGTTGAATGCCTAATTCTGCTAGCTCATCCAGGCTCAGCTTGTTGCCCCACAGTGAATTAAGAGCAAGTAGGGTTGTTGCTGCATCCGATGAACCACCGCCGACGCCGCCGCCCATAGGCAATCGCTTGTCGATATCAATATTCACTCCGCACACTTCGAGACCACGCTGCTGATAGGCTTGGCGCAAAAGTTCGCCAGCGCGGAAAATAAGGTTATCCTCGTTGGCCACGCCATTCATTGGCGCCAACTCGAGGCGTGAGTCTTGGCGTGGTTGAAAGTGCAACTCATCGCCGTGGTCAAGAAAAGTGAAAAGGGTTTCCAATTCATGATAGCCGTCATCCCGACGCCCCGTTATATGCAAAAACAAATTAAGTTTAGCCGGTGCTATCACGCTAAGTGCACAAGAGTTCATTGCAGTTGCCATTCATTAATTAATAACTTCACGCGCAGAGTATCGTGGCTCAGGGTGATACGCGTGGGTAGCCAAACGCCCTGAATAGCCTCGTAATTTTGGTAACGAATCTGCCACTGACGATTATCCGGGCTCAGCCAGCTGGCGCTACGTACGCGTTGTTGTTGATCAAACTGAGCTGACTCGGCGTCGTAGGCCGCTAACAGCCATTGTTCTGGGGTATCTAAAGGTAACAGCCAACCGCTTAAACGATACACTAAGCTCTGTGCGTTATGTCCTTGATATTGTTCGCCATCGATATCCAGCTCAACGATATAGGGGTGGCGTTTTAAGCGCAAAACGTTGGTGCCGATAAAGGTGTTTAAATCGAGGCTGTATTCATCGCCTTGTTGTTGCCAAACAAAATTAGCTGATTGCCGCTTCTGTGGTGAAATAAACGCCATTTTACCTTCACTGCGAAAGTGTTTTATTTGCTTGAGGGAGGTGCGCCAAGTGTCGCTAGGTGGTGTGGATTCCGGGATTGTTTGTACACAGCCTGTGAGAAACAAAAAAAACACCAGCAAAATCAATCGAAAGTTAATCAAATGTCTTTCCCGCCTTTCCTTATTCGCTTGATTTTCGTAAAATTATTCGCTTGAAGCAGGTTCAGACCAATGTTATTGCAAGCGATTTTCATTTAGCGTCGACGAATTCGTTTACTGCCATCGATAAAATCTGTTTGGCAGAAGCTATCCATCTATGCGCTAATTTAAAGAATGAGTAAGTATTTAATAAAATTGGTTGTTAAGCAATAGTTGTCCACCATGACCATAGTCGCACTGGGTATTAATCACAAAACAGCATCGGTTGATTTGCGCGAGAGAGTAGCCTTCTCTCCTGAACAACTTGACCGTGCACTACAGCAACTCACAATGCAAGATGAGTTTGCCGAGTCCGTGATCGTCTCGACCTGCAATCGCACTGAAATATATTGTTCACTTGAGAGCGGTACTCCGGAGCAAGTGTTGCAGTGGCTCGCGCAGTTTCACCAACTTGATAGCAAAGAACTGGCGGAAAACGTGTACAGCTTTGATCACAGCCAAGCTATCTATCATTTGATGAAGGTGGCCTGCGGTCTTGATTCATTAGTACTGGGTGAGCCGCAAATTCTTGGGCAAATAAAACAAGCGTACGCCAGCGCTAAAAAGAATGGCGGCGTTGGGGTCTTATTCGAGCGCTTATTTCAAAAAACGTTCTCTGTCGCGAAACAGGTGCGTACCGAGACGAATATTGGTGCCAGTGCGGTGTCGGTGGCCTACGCTGCAGTGAATTTAGCCAAACATATTTATGGCAAGCTAGATAACACTCGTGTGCTACTCATTGGCGCTGGTGAAACCATTGAGCTGGTTGCCAGACATATTCATCAGCACTCACCCCAATCAATGACTGTTGCCAACCGTACCATCGACCGCGCCCGAAATTTAGCCGACGAGTTCGCCGCTGGCGTGATATCCTTAGCGCAGTTGCCGGAACAATTACCACAGGCCGATATTGTCATCAGCTCAACGGCCAGTACGTTGCCCATTATCGGTAAAGGGGTGATTGAGCAGGCGCTGAAAAAGCGTAAAAACAAACCTATGTTGTTGATTGATATCGCTGTTCCACGGGATATCGAAAGCCAAGTAGCGGAGCTGGATAACGCCTATTTATATTCAGTGGATGACTTGCAAGCGATCGTCAGCGAAAATATGGCAACGCGAGAGCAAGCAGCAAAAGAAGCCGAGCAGATTATCACTGCGCGAGTCAGCGAGTTTGATAATTGGCTAAAGTCTCTCGATTCAGTGGGACTCATCCGCGATTATCGTAATGATGTGACGCAAACGAAAGAACAACTCCTTGAGCGAGCAATGGCTCAGCTAGCCAGTGGCAAAGAGCCAGAGAAAATCATGGTTGAGCTCGCGAATAAACTCACTAATCGACTGATGCATGCGCCTACTAAGGCGATTAAAGATGCGGCCGAGAAAGGCGAAGTGGGGCAGCTGGCACAAATGCAAAAAATGTTAGGAATTAATCAGGAATAACAAACACATGAAAGAGTCGGTATACCGCAAGCTAGAAACCTTAGTGGAGCGTTATGAAGAAGTTCAAGCGCTACTGAGTGATCCTGAAGTGATAGGTGATCAAGATAGGTTTCGTGCTTTATCCAAAGAATATGCAGAATTAGAAGAAGTGGCTAAAGCCTTTACCGCCTATCAGCAAGCACAAGAAGATGTGGGCACAGCACAAGAAATGCTCAAAGATTCCGATCCTGATATGCGTGAAATGGCGCAAGAAGAATACAAAGAAGCAAAAGCTCAAGTGGAGAGCTTAGAAGAGCAATTGCAAGTATTGATGTTGCCTCGCGACCCTCGTGATAACAACAATGTGTTCTTAGAAGTGCGGGCCGGTACGGGCGGTGATGAAGCGGCTATTTTCGCAGGCGATCTATTCCGTATGTACAGCCGCTATGCAGAAACTCAGAAGTGGCAAGTAGAGCTAGTCAGCGCTAACGAAGGTGAACACGGCGGTTATAAAGAGGTGATTGCCAATATCAAAGGCGACGGCGTATACGGTAAGCTAAAGTTTGAATCCGGTGCGCACCGAGTGCAGCGTGTGCCTGAGACAGAATCGCAAGGGCGTGTTCATACCTCTGCGTGTACGGTCGCGGTTATGCCTGAGATCCCAGAAGCCGAAGCCATCGAAATTAATACCGCAGATATTAAAGTGGATACCTTCCGCGCCTCAGGTGCCGGTGGACAGCACGTTAACAAAACCGACTCTGCTATTCGTATTACCCACATTCCTACAGGCGTTGTGGTTGAGTGTCAGGATGAACGTTCACAACATAAAAACCGCGCTAAAGCAATGTCGGTTCTTGCTGCTCGCTTAGAGCAAGCGGAAACAGAAAAACGTCAGGCAGAAGAGGCCAGCCAGCGTCGTAATTTGGTGGGCAGTGGCGACCGCTCAGAGCGTATTCGTACCTACAATTACCCACAAGGGCGTATTACTGACCACCGTATTAACCTTACCCTGTATCGTTTGAATGAGGTGGTTGCCGGTGATTTAGGCGCTGTGATTGACCCGCTATTGATTGAACACCAAGCCGATTTGCTTGCTGCAATGGGTGACGATTAATTGTCGAGTTCGACTATTGATGCCGTGCTGCGTAATGCAGCAACGGCGCTCGCAGACAGCAGTGAATCACCACGCCTAGATGCACAAGTATTATTATTACACGTGTTGCGTAAACCACGCTCCTACCTATTTGCTTGGGGCGATAAGGCCCTCGAAGAGCGCCAACTGCGTGAGTTTGAAAAGCTATTAAGTCAGCGTTTGCAGGGGGTGCCCGTTGCCCATTTAACGGGCACCCGCGAGTTTTGGTCCTTACCATTGGCCGTCAACAGTAGCACCTTAATACCGAGACCTGATACCGAGACGCTTGTTGAACAGGCGTTGGCGCTCGACTTACCTGAGAATGCGCAGGTTTTAGACCTCGGTACAGGCACAGGGGCAATTGCTTTGGCGCTGGCTAGTGAACGTCAGCAATGGCAGGTGCAAGGGGTTGATGCCAGTGCCGATGCCGTTACCTTAGCGATGCACAACCAACAGTCCCTCGGTATTGCAAACGTGCGCATCTATCAGAGCGATTGGTTCAGTGCTATTGCCGCCCAGCGCTTTGACCTTATTGTTAGTAACCCGCCCTATATCGATGAGAGCGACCCTCACCTGAGTGTTGGAGATGTGCGCTATGAACCTCTTAGCGCCTTGGTTGCCAAAGACAATGGCTTAGCCGATATTGACCATATCATTGCCCAAGCACGCGCTTATTTGCACCCAGGTGCAACGCTGATGTTAGAGCATGGCTTCGAGCAAGGGCAGGCTGTACGGCAACTGTTGACTAATTACGGGTACGTTAATGCGCGAACAGTGGTCGATTTAGGTCAAAATGAGCGCATCACCTTGGCTGAATACACAACTTAGGCCTATGCTTAGGGAGTGACATTGGTCGTTGATTTTTAAAAGGAACTAACATGTCCGAAGACTTTTTATTCAGTGATGAGGAAATTGAAGAAGTCGAGCAAGATAGCCTTGGAACTTGGAAAATCCTCATTGTTGATGATGAACCAGAAGTCCATGCTGTGACGAAACTCGCGCTTAGTGATTTCGAGTTCCAAGAAAAACGGCTGGAGTTTATCAGTGCCTACTCAGGCAGCGAAGCGAAGCAGCTAATTAATCAGCACCCAGATGCAGCCATTGTGCTACTCGATGTGGTTATGGAAACCGATGATGCCGGCTTGAAGGTTGCAGAGTACATCCGCCATGAAGCCAAAAACCATCATGTGCGTATTATTCTCAGAACAGGTCAGCCTGGCCAGGCGCCAGAGCGCCAAGTAATCGTTAATTACGATATCAACGATTACAAGTCGAAAACTGAACTGACAGCGCAAAAGCTGTTCACCGTAGTGATGTCCAGCCTGCGCTCGTATCGTGATATTTTAGCCATCGAGCAATCGCGCCAGGGGCTGGAAAAAATTATCACTGCTTCGCGAGATATATTTGCTTCCCACTCCATGGAAACCTTTATTCACGGAGTCATTCAGCAGCTCACTTCCTTACTCGGCTCAGTTGATAAGGCCATGTATGCGACCTCTTTAGTGGCCAGCAGTGAGCAAAAGGATGCGAAAAACTTAGTGGTTTTTGCCGGTCAGGGGGAGTTTGAACAAAGTGAGGGTAAATCTCTAGATCAAGTCCTCAGTGCAGAGCAGTTTAGCGCCTGTACACAAGCGCTCAATGAAAAAACCATTATTTATAAAGACGATTATCTGTTTGCCCATTGCTCTAGCCAATACAATAATAGCGCCTTGCTTTATATCTCCGGAGTGCCTAAAAACCTAACTACCACGCAACGACACTTGATTGAAATCTTTGCTCAGAACGTACAAATTGCGTATGAAAATGTACAGCTGCAATCGGAAATAGAAGACACTCAGCAGGAGTTGGTGTGGCGCTTAAGCGAGGCGTTAGAGCAGCGCAGTAACGAAACAGGCAATCACGTTCGCCGGGTGTCGCATATCTGCTATGAGTTGGCGCGGGGCTTGGGGTTGAGTGAGCAAGAGTGTGAACTGGTGCGCAGTGCGTCTCCTCTGCATGATGTCGGCAAAGTGGGCGTGCCTGACGCTATTTTACACAAGCCAGGGAAGCTCGATGAGAACGAATGGCAGGTGATGAAACAGCATGCGCAAAAAGGTTACACTATTTTAGCTAATTCTAAACGGCCCTTAGTACAAGCAGGAGCCACGATTGCTCAAGAGCATCATGAGTGGTGGGATGGCAGTGGCTATCCACAAGGTAAAAAAGGCCAAGATATTCACGTGTTTGGCCGCATAGTGGCGTTGGCAGATGTCTATGATGCCTTACGTCATCGGCGCAGTTACAAAGAACCTTGGGGTAAAGCCGAAGTCGTGGAAGAAATTCAACGCTTACGCGGGACCCAGTTTGAGCCCAAGCTCGTAGATGTATTTATTGAAAAACTAGACACGCTAGAAACAATTCTAGCGCGCTACCCAGATTAAGGAATGGTATGGATTATATTGCGCTAAAACACACCCATGTGTTGTTTGTAGTCTTGAGTGTGGTGCTTTTTTACACCCGCGCTTTCTCACGTATCGGTGGTGGTAAAATTGCTGCGAATAAAGCAGTATTTATATCCAGCCATATTGTTGACACCTTGCTGTTACTGAGTGCGATTGCGCTGCTTGTGGTGGCCAGTATCAACCCCCTTGCAGTGCCATGGCTATGGCAAAAAATTATTTTAGTGGTCGCTTACATTGTTATCGGTTTTAAGCTGCTTAAAGCGCCTACACAAGGCCAAAAATGGTTATGGTTAGGGGGTAATACCCTCGTGCTTTTAGCGATTGGCTACTTGGCTGGGTCGAAATCTGGCTTCTTTAGCTAACAATTAACCACTAAAAACTGCCGAAATTGGTATATCTTCACGATCCTAGGTAAACTAGCGCTCAGTTTTTTTAGCTCGTGAGATATACCCTATTCTATGTCTGATGTGTGGTTAGATGACCAATTCGATCTAGAGCACAGCTACAGTGTCAGTGCCATCACTCAATGTATTCAAGCTGAAGCTCGGTGGCATGCACAAGCTAATGTTGATGATGCCTTTGCTCAACTCAAACAGTTACAACAAGCCGCCAGCGAGGTGTATGCGCGTTACAGCGATAAACACCAAGCGCTTGATGCTATCGTTGATTGTTTTTACAGTGACTGGAGCTTCAGTGGCACGCAACAAGAGATGCCAGAGTATCGCCTAAACAGTGTTTATTTTACCTTGCTATACCGCACAGGTAACAGCCTATCATTGGCGATTGTACTGCAAGCCATTTTAGAACATTGTCGCTTTAACGCCGATATTGCACTGATTGATCAAAGTGTTATGGTGCAGGTGTCGTTTAGTGCACAGGAATACTACCTCATAGAACCCGCCTCTGGGCAACAGATATGGCATTTGCAGCCTGAAAACGCGGAAACTGATAATGAGACATTACCTGAGATGGTGTTCGATGAAGAGGCATATAAGCTGTATCTGGCGCATCAAAAATGGGCTTTTATCGGTGCTGAACGTTTTGGCGACGCGCTTGCCTGTGTGGAATTACTGATTGAACTACTCGGTGATGATCCCTATGAGCGGCGCGACAGAGGGTACTTGCTCAACCAAATTGACCGACCAGAACTGGCCAAGGCTGATTTACGTTTTTTTGTCGATGAATGTCCCGACGATCCAGCCATTGAGCTAGTCCGTCATCAAATTGACGAGCTGGATAACAATAACAACACACTCCATTAGGGTAAGGATTTTTTATGGCTCAACCTCATGAGGCTCTGATCACCAACGATGCGGTGGTGATGGGCATGCTCGCCGTGATCCTCGGCGTTATATTTAAAACGGCACATAGCCAGCATCGTTTCTGGCAAAAGTTTTATAAGTATGTTCCCGCGCTTTTACTGTGCTACTTTTTACCGTCGTTGCTTAATACTTTTGGCATCGTTGACGGCCACAGTTCCAATGTTTACTACGTTGCTTCGCGGTTTTTGCTACCTGCATGTTTGATATTATTAACCATTAGCATAGATTTAAGAGCGATTATTAATCTCGGCCCTAAGGCGCTGATTATGTTTTTAACCGGCACCGTGGGCATTGTGATTGGCGGGCCTTTAGCTATTTTAGTGATGAGTGCCATCTACCCTGAAGCGGTTGGCGGTCATGGCCCTGATGCCGTGTGGCGGGGAATGACGACAATTGCCGGCAGCTGGATTGGTGGCGGAGCTAACCAAGCATCAATGAAAGAGATGTTCGAGGTTGGCGGCGATATTTTCTCGGCAATGGTGACTGTGGATGTGATTGTTGCCAATCTATGGATGGCGGTACTGTTGCTAATGGCCGGTAATCACAAAGCCATAGATGCGAAAACGGGTGCCGACACCACTGCCATTGAGGATTTGAAAAAGCGGGTCGAAGCCTACCATGCAGAGCATGCGCGTATGCCCACACTGAATGACTACATGACCATTATCGCCATCGCGTTTGGTATTACCGGTTTTGCTCATTTTTGCGGTGATCTGTTAGCCCCGTACTTTAACCAATTTGCATGGGCTCAGGAATACAGCCTAAATAGTAAGTTTTTCTGGCTCATCGTTATTTCGACTACCATAGGCATTAGCTTGTCTTTTACTCGGGTACGCCATATTGAGGCTTTTGGAGCGTCAAAGGTGGCCTCAAGCTTCCTCTATATTTTGGTTGCATCCATCGGCTTACACATGAATATTACCGCCATTTTAGACAGCCCGTTGTATTTCGTAGTGGGTGCTATTTGGATGCTTACCCATGCCAGCTTGATGCTGATTGTCGCGAAACTGATCAAAGCGCCGTTGTTCTACATGGCGGTGGGTTCGCAAGCCAATGTCGGTGGCGCCGCATCAGCGCCGGTGGTGGCATCAGCCTTTCACCCCTCCTTGGCTCCGGTGGGCGTACTACTGGCGGTGTTAGGTTACGGTGTGGGTACTTACATGGCTTATATTTGTGGCTTGATTATGCAATCAGTCGCCCCTTAAGGAAATGACAATGACGATTGAAAAGTTAACTATCGGTGCCATTGAGTTGGCAAACAAAAACCCCTTCGTGCTGTTTGGTGGTATGAACGTACTCGAATCTCGCGATTTGGCGATGCGTATCGCAGAGCACTATGTGGAGGTCACGAATAAACTCAATATTCCTTATGTATTTAAGGCCTCATTTGACAAAGCAAATCGGTCGTCTATTTCCTCATATCGTGGTCCGGGTATGGAAGAAGGGCTGAAGATTTTTGAAGAGATTAAGCGTACTTTTGATATTCCATTGATTACCGATGTGCATGAACCCTATCAGGCTGCCCCTGTTGCTGAGGTCGTGGATGTTATTCAGCTCCCGGCATTTTTAGCACGGCAGACGGATTTGGTAACGGCCATGGCGAAAACTGGCAACGTTGTAAACGTCAAAAAGCCACAGTTTTTAGCCCCTCATGAGATGCGCCATATCATCAATAAGTTTGCCGAAGCGGGTAACGAGCAAGTGGCTTTGTGTGAGCGAGGAACTAGTTTCGGCTATAACAACTTAGTGGTTGATATGCTCGGCATGGATGATATGAAAGCCATGGCACCGGTTATTTTTGATGCCACTCATGCGCTACAACGCCCGGGTGGACGCAGTGACAGTGCCGACGGTCGCCGTGCTCAAGCGGCTGAATTGGCGCGCAGTGGTATGGCTCTTGGCATTGCTGGACTATTCATTGAAGCTCACCCAAATCCTAACGAAGCTAAATGTGATGGCCCATGTGCACTGCCATTGGCGAAACTGGAAGGGTACCTGACACAAATGAAAGCCATTGATGATTTGGTAAAGAGCTTCCCGGCGCTTGATACCAGTGCCAGCGATTTAGATTAACGTCTTAGTTTGTATTGCGTTTTTCAGAGCCAGCGTGTTGCGCTGGCTTTTTTGTTAATAAGTGTTTTTCATATACTTGGGAAAAATCGTCGAAGTATTCACTTAACCAATTACTTTGGTGTTGCCGGTACGACTCACTGGGTAAAATATGGTCGCGGATAATAGGGTTAATACGGTTGATAAAGGTCGTAGCAAAGTCATTATCAGCGCGCTTGGCACAGCCGATGGCACCAAACACGAGGCTTTCTTGGTTATTGGCTATGGGTAAAGTGACAAGCTGAGCGTCATGATGACGGTTATAGTAAGTGGCGATAAAGGGATAGTCGATGCCGAAGTCGATGCGTTCGTTGACTAACATATCGCCTAACACCGAGGCCTGATCGGCACCACGGTAATTAAGCGTCACCGCTTGATTATTTTGTACTCGCGATTTGATTTGCTCAATCCATGGGCTGTATTTCCGTCCGGCACCTTGTCCATAGCGCAAACCTTTATCGTTTAAGAGCGAATAAAGGCGCACGGGGCTGCCATGTTTTTCGGTTATAGAGCGCTGTTTCTGTGCTGTGGTGACGATACCCATTGGCGGATAAACGCTGGTGCGCGTAGAGAATGTCACTAAAGGGTGATTGTCGCGTTTGATTAGGCAGGGCACACATACATTTTTGCCTTGTTCAAAATAACTCTTTAAGCGCATTTGCGGTAAATGAATGGAGTCATGTTTTAAATCCGGAGTCCGGGCGATAATCTCATCAACGATATCATCGCAAATGCCTGAATCAGAGCTGCTGGCGGGCATGGAAAATGGCGGCGCATTAATGCGTAACCAAGTCACATCGTAGTCATTGGCAAAAGCTGGAAAAGCAACACTTAGTAGCAAATATAGAAACTTCATAAAAGCAGATTATGACGTTTTTACTTATTAGTCTAGAGGGAGACGTTCTGTTGCTTTACCGAGCAGTGATTTTGGGCCGTGTTCTTAATCTGTCTTTTATCAAGTTTATTGTCTGCACCTAATCTAATGTTATACTTTACCCACATAAAAAAAACTAATCGTTAGTTATGGCTCGGCGACTCCCCCCTCTAAATTCTCTAAAGGCTTTTGAAGCAGCGGCAAGGCACTTAAGCTTTACCAAAGCAGCAGAAGAGCTGTATGTAACTCAAGCAGCCGTAAGCCACCAGATCAAAACCCTAGAAGAGCATTTAGGGTTGAAATTATTTTTGCGAAAAAATCGCTCCTTGCTATTAACTGAAGAGGGGCAAGGGTACTTTCTCGATATTAAAGAGATTTTTGCACAATTAGTGGATGCTACAGAAAAACTGTTAGCGCGTGGAGCCAAAGGGTCGTTAACGGTGAGCCTGACTCCAAGCTTTGCGATTCAGTGGTTGGTGCCTCGGTTAAGTTTGTTTAACGAGTTACACCCAGAGATCGATGTGCGTATTAAAGCGCAAGACCAGGACGACAATTCACTTCAAGATGATGTTGATATTGCTATCTATTATGGTCGCGGTCATTGGAGTGGCGTGGAAACTCATAAGTTGCACACCGAATACTTGGTGCCTTTGTGTAGCCCTATGCTATTGAACGGCCCTAAGCCGCTGAACGAGCCACAAGATTTGCAGTACCACACACTGTTGCACGATACCACGCGCCGACCATGGAAGTTATGGATGAAAACCGCTGGAGTACGCAATGTGCAAGTTAACCAAGGGCCGATATTCTCGCACTCGTCGATGGCGATGCAGGCTGCTGCCCACGGTCAAGGTGTGGCGCTTGGCAACTTGGTGCTGGCGAAACCAGAAATTGATGCGGGGCGATTAATTGTGCCGTTTAATCATACCTTAGAAAGTAAAAACGCTTACTACCTAGTCTTTCGTGAGTCGCAATCTGAGCTCGGTAAAATCGTCTCATTTAAAGAGTGGATGCTAGGATTAGTTGAAAAAGAACAGGAGCAGCTTTAATGCAGTGGATTGAAGCGCAATCGCCGATTGCCCAGTTTATTTTTGCCCACGGTGCAGGGGCAGGCAGTGACAGTGACTTTATGCAGCAAATGGCAGCGAACATGGCCGCTTTGGGTGTGAGCGTGGGGTTATTCGATTTTCCATACATGCAGCGTGCTAAGCAAGAGAACAAACGCCGACCACCGGAAAAAGCCGATAAGCTGTTAGCCAGCTTTAACGAACACCTTGAGCAGCGTCGCTCAGGTTTGCCGCTGTTTATTGGCGGCAAATCCATGGGCGGGCGCATGGCCAGTATGTTGGTTGCTAAGCACCCAAGTGATGTCCAAGGCGTGATTGCCTTCGGGTATCCGTTCCACCCGCCAGGAAAAAAAGACAAACTGCGCGTCGCTCATTTTGCCGATATCAAAGTACCTTTTTGTGTGCTGCAAGGAGAGCGCGACACTTTTGGCAAGCAATCAGAGTTGCTCGAGCTTGTCGATACACGTCCTGCTCAGCTCCATTGGTTAGAAGATGGCGATCATTCTTTGGTGCCGCGCAAAAAAAGTGGCTTTACCCAACAACAGCAATGGCAAAAGGCAGCGGAGCTCGCCGTGAGCTTTATCAAGGAGCATCTATGAGTCAGTTATTTCTTATTAGTGGAGCGCTTTTCGCGGGGCTCAGTGTTATACTTGGCGCCTTTGCTGCCCATGGCTTAAAAAGTCGCTTATCGGAGTACGCGATTGGCGTTTTCCAAACGGGTGTTGAATACCAAATGTATCATGCCCTAGGGTTGATTTTGCTCGGCATATTGGCCAAGTTTGGTGTCAACCTTACCATTAGCGGCTACTTTATGATCGCCGGCATTGTGCTCTTTAGTGGCAGCTTGTATGCCTTAGCCCTAACAAATATCAAGTGGTTTGGGCCGATTACTCCGATCGGGGGCCTGTGCTTTATTATCGCTTGGGCCGCCATGATCATTAAACTGTTACAAATGAAATAAGTCACCACCATGTCCTGTATTGTTATTTATTGTCGCGCTGGTTTCGAAAATGATGCCGCCGCAGAAATCACCCACCATGCCAGTCAACATGGCGTCGGCGGCTATGTAAAAGCCAAGCCAAACTCGGCATTGGTGGTGTATCACTGCTACAGCCATGATGAAGCGGAATACCTGCTTAAGAAAATTCCATTTAAAGATATGGTGTTTGCTCGGCAATGGTTTGTCGGCAAGCAAATAGCGCGTATGCCTATCGATGACCGTGTTACCAGCTTATGTGAAGCGGCCAAGGAGTTTCCATTATGTGGCGAACTGCGCGTGGAAACCTGTGACACCAACGACGGCAAAGAGCTCTCTAAGTTTTGTAAAAAAATTAGCACGCCACTGGCGAAAGGGTTAGAGAAACAAGAAACCTTACTGCGCCAGCAAGTGAAAAACCGACCGATATTACACGTGTTATTTATCGCCAGTGACACAGCTTATGTGGGCTATTCGTTTAGTTTTAATAATTCAGCACTGTATATGGGGATCCCCCGTTTACGTTATCCGAAAGATGCACCGAGCCGTTCAACGTTGAAACTAGACGAGGCCTTTATGGTGTTCGTCCCAGAAGACGAACAAGAAGACAGGGTGCGCTCCGGAATGAAAGCGGTCGATTTAGGCGCCTGTCCTGGCGGCTGGACCTATCAACTAGTGCGCCGAGGAATGTTTGTGCAAGCCATTGATAATGGCCCTATGGACCAAGCGTTAATGGAAAGCGGACAAGTGAAGCATTACCGCGAGGATGGCTTTAAGTTCCGCCCAGAGCGTCGCAACATCGATTGGTTAGTATGTGACATGGTAGAAAAACCCAGCCGTGTTACCGAGCTTATGATTGATTGGGCGGTGAATGGCTTCGCCAAAGAGCTCATCTTTAACTTGAAACTGCCAATGAAGAAACGCTTTGACTGTGTATATGAAAATATGCAGCGCATTGATCAAGAGTTGCGCGAGTATGGAGTGAAGTTTAACTTACAGGCTAAGCACTTATACCATGACCGCGAAGAGGTGACGGTGCATGTACAGGTGTTGCGCGTGCCGCAAAACGTCTATAGCTAGTCAACAAAAGCCGGGCAATAACCCGGCTTTAATCTTTACCTCTCGGTTGGTTGTGCCTGTCGCTTCAATACCCATGCCAGCACCATACTAGCAGCAATAATACCGAGTAAATCGGCGCTTAAATCGGCTAAATCAAATGTACGCGTGGCAATAAACGCTTGGCTTATCTCTTCAATCAGCGCCAATGCAAACACCAAAAGAGCGCCCCAATACACCTTCACTTTACCGTAAAGCGGCATTGCTCTCGCGCCGAGCGCAAGCGTAGCTAACAGTGTAAAAGTCGCAAAAAGCACCAAGTGGCCAAGTTTGTCGCCGTAAGGTATCGCTGCGACCCATTGGAAGAAAAGGCTGTTTTGGCCGCTATTGGCCAAATAAATAATCCAGCCCAAGAATGCGGCAAAGGCTATTGCCGCAACAACAAATACAGCAGTGAAGTTCGGCTTTATCACAAGCTACGATACTGGCTGCGATAATTTTCTACCCATAATTTCGTGGCACCACAGACCGCCACAGGCATGATGATCATATTCAAAATAGGCACCGCAGCACATATCATCACTCCGGCACCAAAGCCGTAAGACAAGCCTTGGTGGGCTTTAAGGTCGCGTTTCATATCCTTGAAGCTGACCTTGTGATTATCAAACGCATAATCTTTATATTGCACCGCAAACATCCAACAGGTGAACAGGGCCCAAATGATCTGTCCGATCACCGGTAAAAACCACATGAGGATGAAAAAGCCAAGGGCGCGAGGTAAGTAGTAGCATAGCTTAGTCCACTCTCGCCCAAGCATACGTGGCACATCGCGCATGGTATCGAGTAAGCCATCATCGTTAATGCGCTGCCCGGTTAAGTGCATCTCCACTTTTTCCGAGAGAATGCCGTTGAACGGCGCGGCAATAAAGTTAGTGATCACCGTGAACACCATAGAGTAGCTAAATAGCAGCACCAATATAGCCAATGGCCATAAAATAAATTCCAGCCAAGTCAGCCATTCCGGCAACTGTGCATTGAGCCAGGCAAACGCATCGGTGAGCCAGCCATAGATAAAGAATAAAGACGTGCCGAAAATCACTAAGTTGATCAACAGCGGGATAAGAACGAAGCGCTTTAGGCCTTTTTGGGTGATCAGCGTAAAGCCACTAAAAAAGTATTCAAAACCACGACCTAACTGCATGGCATACCTCTACTATTTGGATCTCGATGGTTCCGCAGTATAACTAAGGCGTAAACAAATAACAGACTCTATTCATGCTTTGTTGCAAAAAGGCCCAACTTGAGTTGGGCCATGGCCATTATTTATTTTCTTCTAGTTGCTGGGTGTCTTGGCGTTCACGAAAGCCGCCCGCTTTATCATCGCTCAGCTTAGGCGTGCCATCTTCGGCGCGCGAGGCTTGGTTCACCTTGAGTATGTTTTCTGCGTGCTGGAGGTCGGCTGTATTGGAAAAACCAGCGATGGTCTCACGGCCTTTTAAGAAGCCATCTATTTCATCAACGATGGTATTGAGCTCTTGCTCGTTTTTCTCCATGGTCATGACATAGCGCGGCATTTCCACATTGTCGCTACCACTACTGGCAAAGGTGCTAGTGTGGATACGTGAGCTAACAATCCATGGCGTGATTGATGATTTAACAATGACATTTTCACTGCGAGTGGAATCGTGAATGGACATACCGGTTGAGATCTTAGACTCAGTAAAGGTGCCTTCCGTTTTCATATACAGCAGCAGCGAACTAAAGCGCAACTCGGCCCAAAATACATGGCTAAAGTTCTCCAGCATACGTCCGATGGTGCTGAATATTTGCCAGAAGAAAAAGCCACTGAGTAACGTCACCACCAATGCTGATAACTGCCCAAGCCACTGCTGCATTGCAGCACCGTCGCCTCGTTCGGCACTGCGCACAAAGCTGTCTACGTTGTCCCATGACTGGGCTAGAAAGTCGTACAAGCCCTGAACTTTTGCGGCCAAAGCAAACAACAAGCAGGCGCCGATGACCACGCAAAGCTGCGCCGCGATGGTGCTAAATAAGCGCGTCGCTTTGAACCCTTGCGGCGCTGGAGTTGGCGTGAACTCAGGCTGAGTTTCGATTAACAGCTCACCACGAAAATCGCCTTTGCCCTGCGACTGCTCATTCAGCGTGGGATCAAAGTCAATGTAGGTGCGGTTGGGGATCTCTCGATAGCGTCGATTGGCCAGCACGATATTTTCAATGTTGATAAAAATTTCATTTGGGTGCACCGACTCTTGTAAATTGGCGCGATATTCGCTCACTTCCGTTTGCGCGTTGCTTTGCTGCGCTCTCGTCGTCAACAAGTAAAACAGCGCGATACTGGCTATGGCACCCAGTGCCAATAAGGTGATAAGGCTAGGCCAGGCAGAAAAGCTAACGACTTGCTCGGTCACACTTTGCCATTGCTGCAACTCATGGGCTGAGGGAGCAAATACATGATGATAAATAAGACCGATGACCACCGGGAAAATCACCGAAAAGGCGATGACTTTCGCCAATGATGCAGCCCCCACATCTTTGAGCTGTTTAACGCGTTTAAGACTGACGGCCTTGGCTGCACTGCGCCAACATAGCAGTAGGTAGACTAAAATAAGCGCTGAAAAAATAGGAATAATAATATGGCCCGCTTTACCGGCAAGCCCAGAAGAAGACACAAAATACGTCAATGCGAAGGCAATAAGCGCGAGTACTGTCTGCAACAACACCGCGACAATTTCTTGTGCGACATTACGCATTGGATAAGGTAAAAACACCAGCTTTGGCATAATCGAATGCACCAAGCGGCCAACCCAACCTTTGGGTTCGCTAAACGTGGTGTTTTTGCGGCCCATCAGCATCGACTCTAGGGTTTTTGCGCTGTAGGCTAACGATCCCTTTCGGCGCTCCAACTCTGCATTTTCTTGTTCGCTTTTAGTGAGGTTTAGCGCCAAGGAGCTAGGCACAGAACGACCCACAAAAAACTTAAACAACTGGAACAAGCCACTGCCACAGCGCTGTAACCCCATAATCAACAGCACAAGGCCAAAGCCGGCGTAGATCCAAGCCGCGACCAAGTTGTGCTCGGTGAGGGTGGTTACTTTAAAGAGGCTATACAGGCCTAATAGGGCGATACATAGGCCGCCGATGGAGCGAATTAACCCCTCCGCTTTAAAGGGGTTGGTTATGCCTAAGCCTTTTGAACCAAAATCATACGCCATAAGGGTTCCTTTTAGTCTTGGGCTTGTTGAGCCCGTTCAATACGTTCAGAAATAGCAGGGTGAGAAGATAAGTACTCCCACTGCGAATCTTGCTGAGGGTCCAACTCATGAGCCTGTGCGAGCGCTTCCATGGCCTCAGCAAAGGCTTTCGATGAATAGCCTAAGCGTTTAAGTTCGCGTAATGCGTAATCATCGGCTTGGCGCTCCATATCGCGGGAAAATTGCTGTTGTAACAACGTCGAGCCGGTGCCCATGATAATCTCAGCAAACCCTTGCAAGTCGCCAAATAAGAGCGCCAACGATACCGAGGCACCCGCTGATTGCGCCGCTAAGGTGAGACCGTGCTGATACTCGACATGACCAATTTCATGCAACAGCACCGCCAGCAATGCGGTGTCGTTCTCTTTTAATGTGTCAGCCAACTCATCAGTTAACACGACTTGCCCATCGGGCAGAGCAAAGGCATTGGCTCCGATTTTCGGGGCGCTAAAAAAGTGCAATTGTAAATGCGAAGGTGGATTCTCTATTTTCTTTATATGATTATGCCACAGAGTGCGAATATGCTGTTTACGCGCGTCACTCAGTTCGCTGGGTTCAAGGTAAAGGTATTTAACCGCTTCGAAACTTTGCTCTGAGGCAGCATGGACAATGGGTTCAGGCAGGGCGCGAGCCACCGTTGCAGCGGTGCTAGGAATAATTTTGAAAAATAATGCCCAGCACAGTAAGGCTGCGGCCAAAACACAGACGCAAAGGGCCAACTTATGGCGCTCAATAGCTTCCAATGCTTTGTCCCAGCGCGACTCATTCGGCCAGCGATGCTGAGCGTCGTGAGGCACAAAGCGACTGCCATCGGCAAAGGTCAATTCCACCGGTAGGCCTGTTATTTGTTGCCCTTGCTGATAATCATCAAACTGCGCGATGAGCTCATCATCACTGAGCAGTTGCACACCAGTATCACAAAGCCAAAGCGTGGCGTGCACACTTTGGCTTTGCTTATGCAAGTAATAAACGCCCGTTACTTGCATGGCTTACCCTAATGAAAGGTCAACATCAAAGAAATCAGCTGCTTCTTCAGCAAATGATGAGTTTTGCTCACCTTGCGCGTCAGTCAGTGTTTGTGGATCGCATAAGAAGGTGATCTCAGTGGCTCGGCATAGCATTTTTGCAGTGCGCACTTTTGCCCACGGGATGGCTAAACCGAGAGTACATAACACGGCAAGGGCATTGGTGAGAGTCAGTAAGGTGTAATCCACTATGCGTAAGTCGGATTTAAAACTGGCGATACCTTCGATCTCACTGCTATTGAGCAAGTGGTTACGAACATGAGTTTGATACACACCCATGTAAACGGCAAAAATAGCGGTATAGCCAACAACGAATAAGATGATTAATGCCACTGCGCTAATGGCGGTGAGCGATTGTTCAAACCCTTCAGGGTCCAGCATCATGGTTTGTAAACTCAAACCAAATACGCCAGCGATCGTCATGACTATTACACCGACAATGGCACAGGCAACATAGGCCAAAATTACAGCCAAGTAATACTCACCGCCTTTGGTGTTCACAGTGATGGGTTTATCGGCATAGCTAATTTCGCTATGTAGGTATTTATCAATGCGCTTGAGTACGTAAGGCAGCAACAAATAAAGCGTGAATACACTTACGATAGGCAACACGATAAAATTCAAAAATGCATCGCCATAGTTACCGTTAAACGCAAAGCGTACATTGCGATAGCGACTCATGCGCATATTAAAACGCATGCCTTGATTGACCATCCACGGCATTAAAAATAGCAATCCGAACACCGCTAAAACACCGAGAATAGGCACAAATTGAGTACAAAACATATAAATAACAAATAAAATAAAGGCGAGAATGCGGCCTTTTAAAATTTGTATAGGCGATGCAAGGTAATCAAAACGGTGACCATCAAGCTGGGTGTGACCATAAAAATAGCGATAAGTGCGCACTTTGGCCCAAGCGGAGTATATGCCTAGCGTCAACAACGTGAGCACGATGTTAACGATCCAAATTGAGAAAAACTCTTTCCCGGAGCCGGAAAATTCTACGCGCCGAGAGTAGGCTTCAAACTCTTGCGAGCGCGCGGATGGGGTGGGGGTAGTATCTAAGTCCATTTAAACGTCCATAAGTCCTAAGTAAATTTAAGAGCGTTAATTTAGCGTTAAGCTTAAAATATTGCAACCTGTGCAATGCAACCTTTGATCAAGGCTCCGCTTTATGCTCCCGCATGTGTATAATCGCAACTATTGTCTAGGGGAATGACGAAGGCACTGTATGCTGTCCAAAAACCAACAAAAATATTTGCGCCAGTTAGGGCAAAAGAAATATCGCCGTCAACATCATATGTTTTTAGTACAAGGGGCGAAAAACGTCCTTGAGCTATTGCAAAGCGACCATGATATTGACAGTGTCTTTGCCAGCGAAAGTTTTTTAGCGCAGCATCACCAACTGCTGGGCTCTCGTCTTGATGCCCGCCATATTCACCAAAGTGATGAGGGAAGCCTCTCGAAAGTCAGCACGCTGGTGACCAATAACGAGGTTATTGCTGTTGCACCTATGCGCGATGTCACTATTCAGGAAACGTCTTGGCAATTGGCCCTTGATGGCGTTAGCGACCCTGGCAACTTAGGCACCCTGATCCGTTTAGCGGATTGGTATGGCTTTTCGCAGATTTTACTTTCACCGAATTGTGCCGACCCATACAACCCCAAGGTGATCAGTGCCACTATGGGTTCATTTACGCGTGTGTCGTGCGCCACAGTTGATTTACCTGAGTACCTGCAACAGCTTGATAAACCTGTTTACGGTGCATTTCTAGGTGGCACTAACGTGCACCATGTCGAATTTGCTCAGCAAGGGGTGCTCGTTATGGGCAGTGAGTCTCATGGTATCAGTGAGGCGGTGGGTCAAGCTATCTCAGAGCGAATTACCATTAACGGGTACGGCGGGGCAGAGTCGCTGAATGTGGCTATTGCCAGTGGCATAATTTTAGATAATATAAAGCGTTGTAGCGGTTAGGCCGCAGCCACCAAACATAAAATCATAATAACTGGGGCATCAATGCGCTTAAGCAGCATTAAGCTGGCGGGGTTTAAGTCCTTCGTCGAGGCAACAAAAATACCTTTTCCCGACGCCATGACCTGTGTCGTCGGCCCTAACGGCTGTGGCAAATCGAATGTGATTGATGCCGTGCGTTGGGTGTTAGGAGAAAGCTCGGCAAAGAATTTACGTGGCGACGCGATGAGCGACGTTATTTTTAATGGTGCAGCCACCCGAAAGCCGGTCTCCCAAGCCGCCGTTGAACTCATTTTTGATAACACCCAAGGGCGTTTGCCCGGCACCATGGCATCACGTAACCAAGTAGCCATTAAGCGTGTTGTTACCCGCGATGGTCAATCCCTGTATTACCTCAACGGCAGTAAATGTCGCAAGCGAGATATTACCGATATTTTCCTTGGCACCGGCTTGGGCCCGCGCAGTTACGCCATTATCGAGCAAGGGATGATTTCCCGGCTTATCGAAAGTAAACCTCATGAGCTGCGGGTGTTTATCGAAGAAGCCGCTGGCGTGTCGAAATACAAAGAGCGCCGCAGAGAGACACAGACCCGCATTCGCAGCACCCGCGAAAACCTTGAGCGCCTGCTTGATGTGCGTAGTGAACTGCAAGCTCAACTCGATAAACTTGATACTCAGGCGCAGCAAGCCCAGCAATACCGTGAACTCAAAGCCCGACAACGACAGCTAAAAAGTGAACTGGCGGTGTTGAAATGGCAAAAACTGCATGCCCAGCAACTGGAAAAATCGCAACAACTCGCGCAGTTAAAAGAGCAGCTCACCTTTATTAAAGAAGCACACAGTGGTGAGCAAGATATACTCAGCACCTATCAACAGCAAGTTGATGATACCCAGCACGCTTTAGCCGCTGCACAGCAACAGCAGTTCCAAACCGATAATCAGTTGGCGCGAGTCGAGCAGCAACATATTCATAGCAAACAGCAGCTGCAGCAGTTGCATGCAACATTGCAGCAAAGTGATGAAAAGCACCAAGCGCTGGTGGTTGATAAGCGCCAGCAAAACGACGCGGTGGCACAAAAGCAGCGAGAGTTAGCGCAGGTGCGTGAACAGTTGGAATTACTGCAAGCACAAGCAGAGCAGTTAACTGAGCAGCACCTTGTCGCGCAAGAACAATTTGAGCAACTGCAAAACCAGCAACATCAACAGCGTGAGCAGCTATACCAAAACCAGCAGCAAGTCCAACAAAGCCAGCATGAGTTGCACGCACTGAGCGCGGAGCAACGAAGTAACACTGAGCAACTGCAAGAGGTGCAAGAGCAACTCAAGGCGCACCACGAGCAACCTATTAATCAACAGCTGCAAGATAGTGAAGCTGAGGTCAAAACCTTGACCACCCAGTTAGCCAGTGCCAAAAGTGAGCAGCAGCGTGTCGAAAAGCAATTAACTGCGGCGCAACAGGCCTATCAACAGGGCAAAAACGAATATCAACAACACCAAGATCAAGCGCGTCAACTGAGTGCCAAACAACAAGCGATGGCGGAGTTGCTCGCACAGCACCAAGAGCAACAAAGTTTACTGTTTCAGCTCGAGGTGCAAAGCGGTTATGAAGCGATAATTGAGGCGGCACTGATGCAGTTACAGCATTTGCAGTTAACTGAGCAGCGCCAGGGGAGTTGGCTACAGTCCACTGAGCATCAGGTTAAAGCCGAGGCCGTCAGTGCGTTTATCCAGCAAGGCGAGTACCCGGACCTGCTTGACCGTATCGCTTATGTCGAAAATGGTGATGTTACGCTGTTGGCAGATGACTATTGGTTTGCGGTGGTTGACAGCCAAGGTACATTGCATGGTCGCCATTGGGCACTCGAAAATGAGCAAGCACAACAAGGCATCTTAGCTAAGCGTCAGCAACTGGCGCAACTTGATAGCCAGCTTGAGAGTGCACAGCGACAGCAACAACAAAGTGAGCAATATCTACAACAGCTGCATGAGGAGCGAGGGCAGTATACGCAGCAACTGGACAATAGTAAGAAGCAAGTGCATGAGCTTTCACGTAGCCATGCCAGCATGCAAACCCGTTTAGAATTATTGCGCGAGCAACGACAACAATGGCAACAGCAACAACAACGCCTCAGTGAAAAACAACAAGCGTTGATGACCCGAGACCGTGAGCTTCAAGATAAGCAGGCACTTACTGACGAGCAGCTCCAGCAGGCACAGGAACTGTTGGAACAAGCGCAGCAGCACAATGAGCAATTGCAGGGTCAGTACGAGCAGGGTCAACAGCACCTGCGCCAATGCGAGCAGCAGTTGCGGGAGCATCAAGCTCGAGTCGCAGATATGCGTCTTAGCGCAGAGCGTCAGCAAAGTGAGCTGTCCCTCAGTGAGAATAAGCTGACACACATCGACAATGAATTAAGCCGCTTGGGGTTAACGGTGGAACAGGCTCAGGAGCAGCAGCAAGCGCTGGAGCAGCCGCTTGAGCAAATGGCCGAGCAAATTGAAACCTTGTTGCAGGAAAAAGAGCGCCTGAGCGAGCAGCAGGTTGATTTGCGCCATCAGCTTGATTCAGCACAGCAAAACTATGAGCAAAATAAGTCACGCTTAGCCCAAGGTGAGCAGCAGCGTGAGCAATTGCAAGAGCAGATTCAGCAGGTGCTATTGGCGGAGCAAACCCTGACACTGAAAGCGCAGCAGGCGCTAGCACCATTAGAAGAGCTCAAAGTCACGCTCAAAGAGGTGCTCGAAAGCCTTGATGACTATGCTGCAGTGGGTCGCTGGCAAGCGCTACTCACGCAAATTGATAAGCAGTTAGACACGCTTGGCGCTGTTAACCTGGCGGCGATTGATGAGTTTGCCAGTGCCAAGCAGCGCAAAGCTTACCTTGATGAGCAGCTACAAGATTTAACCGATGCCTTGGAGATTTTAGAGTCGGCGATTGCTAAAATTGACCGCCAGACCAAAGCGCAATTTAAAAGTACCTTTGATCAGATTAATGATGATCTCAAAGAGTTGTTCCCTAAGGTCTTTGGCGGCGGCTCAGCCTATTTGGAATTAACCAGCGATGATTTGCTGGAAAGCGGCGTCGCTATCATGGCTCGTCCGCCAGGCAAGAAAAATTCAACGATCCATTTGCTAAGTGGTGGAGAAAAAGCGCTGACCGCATTATCATTGGTGTTTTCAATATTCAGGCTCAATCCAGCCCCGTTTTGTATGCTTGATGAGGTGGATGCACCTCTGGATGATGCCAATGTCGGTCGTTTTTGTCGTTTGGTCGAGGAAATGTCGCAAACAGTGCAGTTTATTTATATAAGTCATAACAAAATAGCCATGGAGATGGCAGGGCGTTTAACCGGCGTGACCATGGCTGAGCCTGGTGTGTCGCGTATGGTTGCGGTGGATATTGAGCAAGCAATGGAAATGGCTCAAGCCAGTTAAGTTAAACAAACACAGAATAAAGGTGAGGGGATGGCCGAAAATCTCAGATGGGTATTAATTTTAATCAGTGCAGTGGTCATTGGTGGTTTGCTAGTTCATGGCTTGTGGTCAGTACGCAAACGCTCTCAAGCAGTCGAGAACAAACCTGCTAAAGCTAAACCACAGCCAAAGGCAGAGCCCCATGAACCGCACAACACGCAAGACACGGTGAGTCGTTCTGAACCTGAGCCAACATCAGTGCAGCATGACGAGCCCAGCTTTGGTGCTATCGACGATGAACCAAGCATTGGCGAAATTAACATTGATGACGAGCCCGCAACGGCGCATGAAGAAACTGAAGCGAATAGTGACAGCGAGCAGCCAGCAGAAGATTTTGTGATCATTCACGTGCATATGCCTGAAGGGCTGCAAATGCAAGGGGCTAAGTTATTACCCTTGGTGCTGACCTTAGGGTTTAAATATTCCGACGATGGCTTTTTCCACCGTCACGAGCAAGCCAGCGGTCAGGGCCCGGTGTTGTTCCGTATGGTTAACATGTACAACCCAGGCACTTTTGACGTCGACAATATGGAGCAGTTCAGCACTGCAGGCGTGAGCTTATTTATGACTTTGCCTAACGATGGCGAAGCCATGGCCACCTTTAATATGTTGCACAGCGCGGCGAAGAAAGTGGCAGATGAGTTTGGCGCTGAGTTATTAGATCATAACCGCCAGCCACTGAGCGTTAGCACCGTGCGTGAATACGTCGAAAAAGTACGTGAATACGCTTAATATCACATTCTGTAAGTAGTAGCAGCCACCCACTTGATGCGGTGGCTTTTTTATGAGGAACTTATGAGTAGCACGCCAGAGCAACGCATTGCACAATTGCGCCTTGAGATAGAAGAGCACAATTACAACTACTACGTATTGGATAACCCCAGCATTCCTGATGCCGAATATGATCGTTTGCTGCGCGAGTTACAGGCGCTCGAAAACGAACACCCACATTTGCTTAGCCCAGACTCTCCCAGCCAAAAGGTCGGCGGCACAGCACTGAGCAAGTTTGCTCAAGTCACCCACCAAGTGCCGATGTTATCCTTGGATAATGCCTTTGATGAGAGTGAATTCAACGCCTTTAATAAACGTATTCAAGACCGCTTGGCGGACACGCAAGCACTGGCGTTTTGCTGCGAGCCCAAGCTAGACGGTTTAGCGGTGTCGATTTTGTACCGCGATGGCGTATTAGTGCAAGCGGCAACGCGCGGCGACGGTCAAGTTGGTGAAAATATTACCGAGAACGTTAAAACCATTCGTAATATTCCCCTAAAGCTGCGGGGTGATTACCCACAAGAGTTAGAAGTGCGCGGCGAAGTGTTTATGGATTTAGCGGGTTTTGCGCGCCTTAACGAAGAGGCGACAAAAAACGAGGGCAAAGTGTTTGCCAACCCACGCAATGCCGCAGCGGGAAGCCTGCGTCAGTTAGACTCTAAAATTACCGCTAAGCGGCCATTGATGTTTTATGCCTACTCGATGGGGCAAATTACCGGGGCCGATTTGGCCGACGGCCACTATGAGCAGCTGCACCAATTAAAAGACTGGGGATTGCCGCTGTGCCCGGAAACCAAGCTTGTCAACGGCACAGAGCAAGCGATTGCTTACTATCAAGACATTTTAACCCGCCGAGGCGAGCTTAAATATGAAATTGATGGGGTGGTAATTAAAGTGAATAGTAAGGCTCATCAGCAACGTTTAGGCTTTGTCGCCCGAGCGCCGCGCTGGGCTATTGCCTATAAATTTCCGGCGCAAGAAGAGATCACCCAGTTACTGGATGTGGAATTCCAAGTGGGTCGTACTGGGGCAATTACCCCCGTAGCCCGCTTGCACCCAGTGTACGTAGGGGGGGTGACAGTATCCAACGCCACACTGCACAATGGTGATGAAATAGCCCGCTTAGGGGTAAAAGTTGGTGATACCGTGGTGGTGCGCCGAGCTGGTGATGTGATCCCTCAAATAACTCAAGTGGTGCTTGAGCGCCGCCCCGCAGATGCCAAGGAGATTGTCTTTCCGCAGCAGTGCCCAGTCTGTGATTCCCACGTTGAGCGTATAGAGGGCGAGGCCGTGGCGCGCTGCAGCGGTGGTTTGGTATGTGCTGCGCAGCGTAAAGAGGCCATTAAACACTTTGCCTCACGCAAAGCCATGGATATCGATGGCCTCGGCGATAAAATTGTTGAGCAACTGGTGGAGCGCGAATTAATCCACACGCCAGCAGAGCTTTTTCAACTGCGTCAGGGTCATTTTGAGAGCCTTGAGCGTATGGGGCCCAAATCTGCAGCCAACCTAGTCAGTGCCCTTGAAGCGGCGAAAGAAACTACCTTGGCTAAGTTTATTTACGCGCTGGGGATCCGTGAAGTGGGAGAGGCCACCGCACAAAACTTGGCCTTGCACTATCGCACCCTCGACGCGCTGATGCAGGCCGACGTCGAAAGCTTACAAGAGGTCAGCGATGTCGGTGAAGTGGTGGCTAAACACATAGTGAGTTTCTTTAGTGAGACGCTAAACCAGCAAGTGGTTGAGGAATTACTAAAGCAAGGGCTGCACTGGCCGGCTATTGAAGTGAAAGCCGATAACGAGCAACCACTCAATGGTCTAACTTATGTGATCACTGGTACCTTAAGCCAGCTGAGTCGCAATGACGCCAAAGCGAGATTACAAGCATTAGGGGCGAAGGTTGCGGGCAGCGTCTCGGCTAAAACTCATGCCTTAGTGGCTGGGGAAAAAGCGGGCTCGAAGCTAACCAAAGCGCAAGAATTGGGAGTGGATGTGCTCTCAGAAGAGGCGCTGCTCGAATTGCTAAGCGAGCATGGCGGTTAATATGAGTGACTTCATTAACTGGCTGAAATCAGGCCTTTATCAACTGGGACAATGGCTATCGCCTTATCTTGGTGATATTGCCTTGGTGTTTGTGGTGTGCATTATCGGCCTGTATGCCGCTGACGTGATCAAGGCGGTGAAAAAAGTAGTTGCTGCGAAGCACTTTATGCTGCGCACCTTAGTGTTTGTGCTGGTGAGTGCATTCGGCTTGGGAGCGCTTACGCTGTGGGTAAGTCCTCTGATCGCTAAATTATTGATGCTCTTTGGCAGCACTTATCTGCCACTGACGGTACTGGTGGCGTTTATATTGGTGGGTGTGTTAGCCGATAGGAAGTCGCAGCTGTGAATCGTTACGGCCCTGAGTATTGGGATAAACACGGTGCTTATCGCACCCCTATAGGCTTTACTTTGTCCCTACTGGTGCTGCTTCGGGCTTATCTAATTTGGGCGTTTGCAGCGATTTCGCGACGCCCCGAGCTTGATTTAGTCGCCTTGGTATACCAACAAAAACGTGACTTCTTTATTGCCTTAGGGATTGGTGCCATTGCCTTAGTCCCTGCGGTGCTTTACTCATTGCGCCGACCTAGCTCGAGCCTGAAACTCAAACCCCTATGGCGGTTTATGCGTTGGCCGTTATTAGTGTGCGCGATATTGGATTTTACTTGGATCATGCTCCAAGCCGCTCAGCAGTATTATCAGTTCTCCCTCCATTTAGCCCTACAGGGAGTCATGGTTGCGTGGGTCATACTGTATTTATTGCGTAGTCGCTACCTCAAAGTCTTTTTCGCTGACTGGCCGGATGAACTGGAAAGCAAAAAAGACGGTGCAGATAAGCGCTAACCAGATGAAGGTCGTCAACGCCGCCCGAGCTGTGGATGTAATGCTTGCTAAATACACCTTATTGGCTCTACCCGTGGTGGCGTTAATTATGATTTTGACGTTATCTTGGCCTTGGTTAACACTGATCATCGGGGGTGGCTACTTGGTGGCGCTAAGCTCATGCCTTTATCGTCTCACGGCGCTGTTCAGGACGCGCAACCCCATTAGCAATTTTATTCATCGTCAGCAGGGTCAACTCAGAGTGTGCTCACTCGCAGGGGTTTATGATCTCCATGGCCCGTGGCAGAGTATTCCCTTACATAATATCAGACACATTAGGGTGTACGACCATCGTATGTGCATTGTCACTAGCAATAGCGAGTGTGAGCTGAGTTTAGTCGCTACGCGTGACGCGCTATTGGCATACATGCGCGCTATTATGGCCGATACACAGGTCGATATTACATAGCTCATGTGGCTAAGCAGTGGTCCTAAAAGCAGCCTCGCTGTGGCGTTAGCTTTGCTGTTATATCATCTTAAGGCATTATCAAATTTAAGGAGTGTTTATGCTTAATTGGCAAGACATCATGCGTATGAGTGAAAAAGGCAATCCTGAGCCTCCTTATCGTGTGGAAAAAAGCAATGAACAGTGGCGGCAGCAACTCAGTGACGAAGCGTTTTATGTGACCCGCCAAAAAGGCACTGAACGTCCATATAGCAGCGATTCATGCACGCTTTTTGAGCCAGGGCGTTACCTTTGTGTGTGCTGCGATAACGTTTTATTCGCCGGTGATGAGAAATTCGACAGCGGCAGCGGTTGGCCTTCTTTTACGCAACCGGCACAAGCCAATGCTATCGCCTACATCAGTGATAGTAGCCATGGGATGCAGCGGATTGAAGCGGTGTGCAATGTGTGTGATGCACATTTGGGGCATGTGTTCCCTGATGGCCCGCCACCGTCTCACCTGCGCTACTGTATTAACGCAGTGGCCATTTATAAAGGCGAGGATTAAAGGAGTACGGGGCGAGCGCTCTCGCCCCATGCAAAGGTTATTGTTGACTGGCTATCCAAGCATCAATGTCTTGCTCAACAATCGCCATGGGACGTGCCCCAGGAGTGAGAATAACATCGTGAAACGCTTTTATGTCGAACTTGTCGCCTAGTGCTGTACGCGCTTTATCACGCAGCTCGACCAGTTTGATCATACCTAGTTTGTAACCCAAGGCCTGACCTGGCCACGCAATATAGCGGTCAATGGCAGAGACCACATCACTCATAGCGGTGCCTGTGGCCTCGGCAAAATAATCAATGGCTTGCTGGCGTGTCCATTTTTTATAGTGCAGGCCGGTGTCTACCACCAAACGTGCAGCGCGGTATACTTCAGCCTGTAATCGTCCTAAGTCACCAAACGGGTCGTCCTGATACATCCCCATCTCATAAGCGACGAGCTCGGAGTAAAGCGCCCAGCCCTCGACATAGGCATTAAAGGAGGCATTTTGGCGCATCAGGCCAATATCTTGTTGCAACATATTCAATGCGATTTGGAAATGGTGTCCCGGTACGGCCTCATGGTATGTGAGTGTTTTCATGCCGAAGCTGGGAACTGCTTTCATATCCTTGAGGTTAATAAAGAACACACCTGGGCGTGAGCCGTCCAGCGATGGGCCGTTATAATAGCCTCCAGCGGATCCTGCCTCAACAGCGACAGGAATACGACGCACCTCTACTTTTTGTGGTGGTAAGGTGGAGAAATACTGCGGCGCTTTGGCGACAATTTTGCTTATCTCACCGCGTAAAAAGGTGAGTAGCTCGGCTCGCCCTGCATCGCTATCTTCATATAAAAAGCGAGGTTCGTTATTGAGTTGCTGCATGCGCTTGCCAACGCTGCCTTCACTGTAGCCGTTGGCTTTAAGGATTTCATCCATACGTTCGGTAATGCGCGCGACCTCATCAAGGCCTAGCTGGTGGATTTGCTCGGCAGTGAGCGTGGAGTCCCCTAAGTAAGTGATTTCATGCTGATAGAAAGCATCGCCATTTGGTTGCGCCCAAATACCGACATCAGTGGGCGCGTGCTTTTCAAGCGCCGCCATGTCTTTGCTTACACCCGCAAACCCAGGATAAATCTCAGTGCGCACGAGTGTCTCGGCAGTGTTTATGTAATCCTGGCGTTGGCGCTCATCAAGACCGTCGATAGCACTTAGCTTGTTGGCGAATGAGGCAACAAGCGGGTGCTCGCTGGGTTGCACAGCGGTAAAATTAGTTAAATAACCCAATGTGTTTGCAAACAAGGGTTTCGGTAATATGACTCCAAGCTTGGCGTCGGCTTTAAGTTTTTCTCTGACCTGTGCAATAACCTCGGCAAAACCACGTAGACGAGCAAGGTAATTGTCAGCATCTTCAATGTCTGAGACCTCATGCTGATCCTTTAGCAGGTTGGGTAAATCGATGAGCGGACCGGACAGTTGGTTGACCACGTAAGGTAGGTGCCCGCCCCAGGTATCGATATAGCCCGCTGCAAAGTCCTCGTCACCAGCATAATAGCGAGCAATTACCTCATTGACGCGCAGGTGCAATAACTCATCCGCAGCCAGATCAGGGTGTTGCAGTGCTGCTAATTGCTCGCCAGCGCGGCGCATATCTTTTTGCAGTTGCTGCATACCGGCCACCGAATAATCAGGGAGCTGGCGGTTATAGTCACCATAACTTTGCTCTGGTAGCTTAAGCGACGTGGCTAGGGCGCTTTGATGGCTGATAAAGGTTTTGGTGTATTGCTCTACGGCATTATGAACTTGCTCAGCCGTTGGCGCTTGATTGCGTTGCTGAGTTGGTTGCTCTGTTTTTGCGATGGTTTGGGGGGCTTCAGAGCAGCCTACTAAAGCTAAAGTGATGGCAAGAGCAAGGGTGTTGATTGGCTTCATTGTTGTCCGTGTTTTTTATTGTCGTTGGGTAGTGACTTAATATACACGCTTGGCATAGCAAAGCTAGCAAGGTGCGGGCAACAACCTCGGCGGCTAAGCGATATGTGAGTGCTTGTTAATATATTTCTGCTTTATCTTTTCAAAGCGCTCGCTCATCTCCGCATCTAAATCCGCCTGTTCCAGTAAGCTTACACACTTGTTGGCAAGTTGCTGGTTAAACGTCATGCCTTGGCGGGTGCTGCCTTCATACAAGCACTGCAATAAGTTTAGGGCAATACTGCGGTTTTTCGGCATCACTCGAAAAGCCTGAGTAAAAGCTTCCAGTGCCAATAGGTAATTGCCCTGTTTAAATTTCTCTACCGCATGGTTGTTCAACTCACGCGGCCCCATGCGTAAATCTCGGCGCTCACTTTGCTGTTGAATGACGCTTTTTAGTTGCAATTCAGAGCGTCTCTCGGGGTAGCGCTCACAATGATCGATAATCTTGTTAAACAATGCCTGGGCTTGCGTGTGAAAGCCTAGCTCATGGTATGCCTTGGCTTGATCAAGGGCACCATCAATAGAGCGAATAGGGGAGTCATCAATGACCAGCTGCTCGATAAGCATTTTGGCTTTGTGGTGTTCATCTTTTAAATAATGGAGTCGCGCGTTAAGAACATCCACCTGTGTTTGTTGCTGGGCATCAGGAAACTGCTTTTTTAGGTCATTAAGGTATTTGGTTGTTTGTCGGGTAACGCGGGATATTTGCTCGCCTTGATCGGTTGTCAGAGCATAATCAATACCAGCGCGCGCAGCGTTAAGGTAGACCTCTGGGTTATCGTGTACCGAGTGACGAGCAAACTTAGCAATATCACGTTTAGCCAAGTAGGTTTGTTCATAATCATGATTGATTTGCGCTACCTGCGACAAACTCTCTTGACGCTCTAGATTGCGCGGAGCCATAGTGGTAGCCGCACTTAAGTACTCTTGGGCCTGCTCGAATTGATTCAGTTTTATCTCTAACTGCCCTAATAAGTCATAAGCAACAAGACGGGTTTCAGTACGCTCTAGCAGGGTTTTGAGCATGCGGTGGGCGAGGTTATGCTCGTTGTTTCCAATAAGCGCTTCAACTAAGCCAATGCGCGCCCAGGTAAATTTCTGAATATCCAATACAGATTTAAAGAAGGCTTTTGCCTGCTCATATTGCTGCTGCAGTAGCAGTGCATCTCCCTTAAGGCGCAGTAGCACAGCCGCATAACCTTGTTGGCTGGCAAGTTTAGTATCGATCATCTTCACCGCTTTGGAGTAATTCTCATCATCCATGAGCTGGAAAATATCCTTGAGCGCGCGTTTGCGTTTCACTACGCGCTCGATACGGCTTTTCAGTTCTAGGGTATTGAAGGGTTTTACTAAAAAGTCATCGGGATGTAGCTCAAGCACACTGTGTACTAATGCCCCCGAGGTTTCTGCAGAAATAAAAATAAAGCCGGTGGCGCCTTTGATCAGCTTATTTACCTTGAGCTCTTCATATAATTGATAGCCATCTTGGTGCTTGCTTAAGTTAAACGCACAGATGATCAAGTCGAAAGCGTCTTCTTTACATAATGTTTTGGCGACAACGGCATTTTCAGCAAAGCGTAAGCGTCTGTAGCCCAAACGCTCTAAAGATTGCTTCATATAGCTAAGTGCTAATGGCTGCTCTTCAATGATTAATATATGCGCTGAGCTGGAAACTTGCTGGGCCATACCGCTACTAGGGAGATGTTATTTAAACCGACTATATAAACTAGTCTAGCTGCTGACAAGTAAATCGCGAATAAAGCCAGAAAATGCTGGTGAAGAGAGTAAAAGCTGTGCAGTCATGGTTAATGTGCAGGCGTTGGGTAATAAGAAGATGGCATGTTGAGTACCTAAGGCTTTATATTACAAGGCGTTTATTGTGCCTTATATCTAAAGAGTATCTATATGGTGGGTTGTACTGGGTTTGAGCCAGTGATTTTTGCCTTGGAATAGGGAACGAGTGCGATGCTTGGCATCGAGGGTTTTATATCTAGTGAGTGTCTATATGGTGGGTTGTCCTGGGTTTGAGCCAGTGATTTTTGCCTTGGAATAGGGGCTGAGTGCGATGCCGAGCATCGAGGGTTTTATATCTAAAGAGTATCTATATAGTGGGTTGTACTGGTTTTGAGCCAGTGATTCTAGCCTTGGAATAGGGAACGAGTGCGATGCTGAGCATCGAGGATTTTATATCTGGTGAGTGTCTATATGGTGGGTTGTACTGGTTTTGAGCCAGTGATTCTAGCCTTGGAATAGGACTGAGTGCGATGCTGAGCATTGAGGGTTTTATATCTGGTGAGTGTCTATATGGTGGGTTTTACTGGGTTTGAGCCAATGATTTTTGCCTTGGAATAGGGAACGAGTGCGATGCTGAGCATCGAGGATTTTATATCTGGTGAGTGTCTATATGGTGGGTTGTACTGGGTTTGAGCCGGTGATTCTAGCCTTGGAATAGGAAGCGAGTGCGATGCTTGGCATCGAGGGTTTTATATCTGGTGAGTGTCTATATGGTGGGTTGTACTGGACTTGAACCAGTGACCCTCGCCTTGTAAGGGCGATGCTCTCCCAACTGAGCTAACAACCCATATAGAGTGGTGCACATGAAGCACGGTAGAATGGTGGGTTGTACTGGACTTGAACCAGTGACCCTCGCCTTGTAAGGGCGATGCTCTCCCAACTGAGCTAACAACCCGGGTCTAAGTTATTCTATATGCGATACTCGAAGATGAGTAAATGGTGGGTTGTACTGGACTTGAACCAGTGACCCTCGCCTTGTAAGGGCGATGCTCTCCCAACTGAGCTAACAACCCATATAGAATATGCAGATGTCTCACTTTAAAATGGTGGGTTGTACTGGACTTGAACCAGTGACCCTCGCCTTGTAAGGGCGATGCTCTCCCAACTGAGCTAACAACCCGGGTCTAAGTTATTCTATATGCGCTACTCGAAGATGAGTAAATGGTGGGTTGTACTGGACTTGAACCAGTGACCCTCGCCTTGTAAGGGCGATGCTCTCCCAACTGAGCTAACAACCCATATAGAATAAACAGATGCGTCACTTTTAAAGTGGTGGGTTGTACTGGACTTGAACCAGTGACCCTCGCCTTGTAAGGGCGATGCTCTCCCAACTGAGCTAACAACCCACATCTGGCAACAAAGAGTGAGGAAACCTCTCTCGCTGTTGTGGGGCGCTATTATAGATAGAGACGAAAGACTGTCAACACTTGAGTTGCACATTTTGTTTTATATGCGGGTTTTATAAACAACCTGTTCATCAACTACGCACGCGAAGCCTGCACTCCCGCTTATGTGAGTCATAGTTGTGCGCGTGATAACAAGGGATGTGCGTTCATAGGGCTATATAGGTATCGATACCAGCGCAATAATGAAGGTCTTATTTATGGAGCGCATTATGAACCACAGTCTTTTTATCTCCCACGGGGGAGGGCCGTTACCTCTATTGGCTGAACCAAGTCACACAGGTATGTGTGATGCATTAGCAAAACTAGCGACTCAAATCCCTAAGCCTCAGCTTGTTATTGTAATAAGCGCGCATTGGCTTTCACAGGAGGGAGTTGCTATTAATACCCAGCAACAGCCCAACTTACTCTATGACTATTACGGTTTTGATAGGGCGGCCTATGATATTGCTTATCCTTGCACGGGTCATACTCGAGTTGCCAACTACTTAGCCAGTTATTTACAACACCAAGGTATACCTATTCTTATTGAACAGCAACGAGGGCTAGATCATGGTGTCTTTGTACCGTTAAAGTTAATGTATCCAGATGCAGACGTCCCTTGTGTACAAATATCATTGCATGGCGGTTTAGATGAGCGCTTTCACGTAGAGTTAGGGCAACACCTCGCAAATGCTGTTGCTGATCTTGATAACGTATTATTGCTTGGTTCAGGTTTCACCTTTCATAATATGGCTGCATTTAAAAAAGGGCCGATTGATGATACTCAGGGGTATAATCGACAGTTTGAAGATTGGCTCATACACACTTTGCAGGCGCCAATGAGTGAAAAGCAGCGCCAACAGCAGTTAATTGCGTGGCGAACAGCACCTGGTGCACTTTATTGTCAGCCCACGTCAGAGCACTTGTTGCCTTTACACTGTGCATATGGAGCAGCTCGATGTCGACCTGATACCCATATCTCAACGGAAATTATGGGGTGGCAAGCCAGCTTTTTATTATGGCAACTAGAGACATAAGTGCTCGTTGCGATTAAGGTGATACGTTGGCTGACGAAATAACCATAATAGATACCGATATTTGCCTGTATCAAAGTAGGTAAGTGGTTAATAAAGAGCCACATTTGACTGTTTTTGTCTAACCTTTGCGCGTCTTGGCTAAAATTGCTTCGGTCAGTAAAAAGTTACTTAAAAAGTGTTGACTTTGTTTAGGGGGGTGCATAGAATGCGCCCCGCACTCAACGAGATGAACACCGCAAGTTTGGCAGTTTATCTCAAGCTGTTTGGGGCTATAGCTCAGCTGGGAGAGCGCTTGCATGGCATGCAAGAGGTCGGCGGTTCGATCCCGCCTAGCTCCACCAAATTCTATAGTGCAACACACGTTTCTATCTCGGTAGGCTAAACTTCGAATGTTTAGGTGTGATACTCGTATGGTAAGAGTTTAAATAACCAGTCCTAGTGACATTAAATTCAGCGTTTTTGCTAAGGCCGCTTCGCCTCACTGGTTCGGCTCAGCCTTTAAAAAAATTTATCGAAGTTATACTTCGATAGCGAAATTTGTGTCCCCTTCGTCTAGAGGCCTAGGACACCGCCCTTTCACGGCGGTAACAGGGGTTCGAATCCCCTAGGGGACGCCATTTTACTCGTATGGTAAGAGTCTAAATAACCAGTCCTAGTGACATTAAATTCAGCGTTTTTGCTAAGGCCGCTTCGCCTCACTGGTTCGGCTCAGCCTTTACAAAAATTTATCGAAGTTGTACTTCGATAGCGAAATTTGTGTCCCCTTCGTCTAGAGGCCTAGGACACCGCCCTTTCACGGCGGTAACAGGGGTTCGAATCCCCTAGGGGACGCCACTTTACTCGTATGGTAAGAGTCTAAATAACCAGTCCTAGTGACATTAAATTCAGCGTTTTTGCTAAGGCCGCTTCGCCTCACTGGTTCGGCTCAGCCTTTACAAAAAATTATCGAAGTTGTACTTCGATAGCGAAATTTGTGTCCCCTTCGTCTAGAGGCCTAGGACACCGCCCTTTCACGGCGGTAACAGGGGTTCGAATCCCCTAGGGGACGCCACTTTGCTCGTATGGTAAGAGTCTAAATAACCAGTCCTAGTGACACAGAATGTAGTGAGCTTGTTGCTCTTACAGGTTCTGCTTGGATGAATAAGGCCATTCGCTTTCGCGGGGTTCAAGCTCATCTTACGCAGAATAAGCAAAGTACACTTTGCTGAACCAATTCTGCGTCCCCTTCGTCTAGAGGCCTAGGACACCGCCCTTTCACGGCGGTAACAGGGGTTCGAATCCCCTAGGGGACGCCAATTTGCTCGTATGGTAAGAGTCTAAATAACCAGTCCTAGTGACACAGAATGTAGTGAGCTTGTTGCTCTTACAGGTTCTGCTCGGATGAATAAGGCCATTCGCTTTCGCGGGGGGCAAGCTCATCTTACGCAGAATAAGCAAAGTACAATTTGCTGAACCAATTCTGCGTCCCCTTCGTCTAGAGGCCTAGGACACCGCCCTTTCACGGCGGTAACAGGGGTTCGAATCCCCTAGGGGACGCCACTTTCTTCAAGTACTCACTTGAAAAAACATCTCTTCATAGCTATTAATATCCATCGCTTATAAAAAATTCCTGTTATTTTTTCTTTTCTTGCCACAGAAGTGCGCGTTAAAGCGTGGTTTATGGGAGGGGTAGGAGCCAAGGGACAACCTTGACTCAGGAACATAGCTTAAAAGCTGTTATCAGCCTTTTTCTGGATCAGTTCAATTGCATAGCCATCAGGATCTTTAACGAAGGCTATTTCTGTCGTGCCTCCTTTTACCGGACCCGGTTCGCGGCTTACTACGCCACCGGCGGCACGAATTTGCTCGCAAGCCTGGTAAATGTCGTCATACTCAATGGCAATATGGCCATAAGCATTGCCGAGATCGTAGCTATCTTCATCCCAATTATACGTAAGCTCTAACACGGTAGTGTCTTTCTCCTCACCATAACCGACGAAGGCGAGGGTGTAGCGGTATTGTTCGTTGTCAGCACGGCGTAGCTCTTTCATGCCCAGTACATTGGTATAAAACTCGATCGAGCGCTCTAAGTTGCCAACACGCAACATGGTGTGTAATAAACGCATTTATGCTACCTCAGTCTTGTCTTTAAATTCACATAAGTCTTCGATAATACAGCTGCCACAGCGCGGTTTGCGCGCTACGCAGGTATAGCGGCCATGGAGAATAAGCCAGTGGTGTACATCTACCTTGAACTCTTTCGGCACGACTTTTTCAAGCTTTTGCTCCACCGCGACCACATCTTTACCCATAGCAAACTTGGTACGGTTAGAGACACGGAAAATATGGGTGTCAACGGCAATGGTTGGCCAGCCAAAGGCGGTATTAAGCACGACATTTGCGGTTTTGCGACCAACGCCGGGTAACGCTTCTAGGGCCTCACGGTTTTCAGGGACTTCCCCCCCATGTTGTGACACCAAAATCTCGCACATTTTGTACACATTATTGGCTTTTGAATTATATAAGCCGATGGTTTTGATACTCTCACGCAGCGCCTCAAGACCGATATCCAAGATAGCTTGCGGCGTATTGGCACGCGGAAAAAGTTTTCTGGTCGCCTTGTTGACCCCGACATCGGTGGCCTGTGCAGATAAAGTCACTGCCACTAAGAGCTCAAAAGGAGAGCTATATTCCAGCTCAGTTTCTGGGTGCGGATTGGCATCGCGCAACCGCTCAAGGATGAGTCGGCGCTTGTCTTTGTTCATTGTTGCCCCTTGATTGTATGTCGTTAAAACGAGCCTAATCTAAACTGGTCACTCGTGCTCGTGGACCTTTTACTTCCTCAGCGCTAGGCGCGTGTTTGGCTTTAAGCTGCGCGTCAATTAAGTTTTTAGCTGCAATCAGCAAGCCTAAACCAATAAATGCTCCCGGAGGTAAGATCGCCAGCAAGAATTGGTTATCAAAGTGAATAATGTCTAGACGCAGGCTTTGTGCCCATGGCCCCAGCAGTAAGTCGGCGCCATCGAATAAGGTACCTTGACCAATGAGTTCACGCATAGCACCCAATAGCACTAGGATCATGGCAAAGCCTAGGCCCATCATCAGCCCATCCCATGCACTCAACAACGCATTGTTTTTAGAAGCAAACGCTTCTGCGCGGCCGATAATGGCACAGTTAGTGACTATCAGAGGGATGAAAATCCCTAAAGACTGGTATAAACCAAAGGTAAAAGCGTTCATCAGTAATTGGATAATGGTTACAAACGCGGCGATGATCATCACAAACACGGGAATGCGGATATCTTTAGGCACCCATTGGCGCACCAGGGAGACCGTTACATTAGAGCCCACTAATACCAGTAATGTCGCTATTCCCAGTCCCAATGCGTTAGTGACTGTGCTGCTGACTGCCAGCAGCGGACAAAGGCCCAGCAATTGCACTAGCGCTGGGTTGTTGCCCCATACACCTTCTTTAAATAAGGTTTTATATTGGCTCATGATTGCTCCTCAGCTAAGCAATGATTGTCTGCTGTTGCGAGCGTGTCAAAATGTTGTTGTGCATATAAAACGGTGCTTTTCACTGTTGTCACCACTGCGCGAGGAGTTATGGTTGCGCCGGTGAACTGATCAAACATGCCGCCATCTTTTTTCACTGCCCAACGCTCATCGTCTGCGCCTTGCACTTGCTTATTGGCAAAAGAGTAAATCCAATCACTGCGTTTAGTTTCTACTTTATCGCCAAGCCCTGGGGTTTCGTTGTGTTTGGTAACTCGCACTCCACTGACGGTGCCATCAGGATAAACAGCACTGATCATATCTATATTGCCACTGTAGCCATTGGCGGCGGTACTTTGTAGCACTAAGGCGATGACCTTGCCTTGTCTGCGAGCACGATACACTGTGTAGCTCTCACGCGGGCCTAACTGCGGGGTATTGACGGTGGTGCAGTCTAAATAAAGGTCGTTGTCATATTGCGATGCCGGCAACACTTGTTGTAACAAGCCTTGCAATTGTTTTTTCTCTTGGATCGCAATTTTGGGCGCGGTGTATTGCTGCACTAAGGTCACAGCACCTGTAGTAATAAGCGCGAATGCAGCTAAAATCCCACCATTTTTCGCCATCGAAGAAATAATCATGATTTTGCTCCGTGACCATAAGTACGAGGCTGGGTGTAATGATCTATGAGCGGCACTGCCATATTCATCAGTAATACCGCAAAGGCAACGGCATCGGGGTAGCCACCAAAGCTACGAATAAGATACACAATAACGCCTATGGCAGCGCCATAAATTAACCGGCCGCGATTCGTGGTTGATGCCGAAACCGGGTCGGTAGCAATGAAAAACGCACCGAGCATAGTGGCTCCGCTTAACATATGAAATGCCAGCCCAGGTTGGTTGCCCGAGTCAAAGATATAGCCGATGCTTGCACACACGGCTAAGGCACTGAGCATCGCCACCGGAATGTGCCAATTGATTACGCGTTGTTGTAGCAGTAGTACACCGCCAACGAGATAGGCCATGTTGACCCATTGCCAAGCGATCCCAGCGTACTCGCCAAACACAGGTTTTTCCATGCTCTCGGCTACAGTTAGGCCATGGCTAATATCGGTGCGTAGGGTGTCCAGTGGCGTGGCCATGGTAACGCCATCAACACCGACACGGATCTGTTCGAGGCTAAAGCCGGCTTCGGTATAGTGTGTGAAGATGAGTGACAGCTCATCGCCAAAACTTAGCGTGTGCTGCATAAGCTCGCTCGGCGGCACCCATAAGGTCATTTGCACCGGGAAGGAGACAAGCAGTAGCACATAGCCTGCCATGGCCGGATTAAATAAATTAAAGCCCAGCCCGCCATAGAGCTGCTTAACAAAGACAATGGCAAAAAAACAGCCAATGACAATAACCCACCACGGGGCGAGGGGAGGAATACTGATAGCCAGCAGAAGTCCCGTGAGCCAGGCACTGCCATCTTGCAAGGTTGGCCAAATTTTACGCCCGCGAATCGCTAGCATAGCGGCTTCGAATGCACTCACGCACACTAAGGCTAAAACTAATTGCACCACTACACCCGCGCCGAAAAAATACCACTGTGTGGCAATGCCTGGAAGCGCAGCGAGCGCCACCAAAAGCATTAATTGCGTCACTGATTTATGGCTGTGCTTATAAGGTGAACTCATCATATTGAGCTTCATGATGACTCCTCATCATCGTTTTTATCGGCTTCTCGGGCGGCTTTCTTGGCTTTGGCTCGAGCTATTGCGGCGGCCACAGCGGCTTTTTTCTTATCCTCAGGGGAGGGTGCCTCGGTCTCGCTTTCAACATTTTCAGCTGCCTCGTCGGGCTGCTGCGCAGATGCATCGGCTTTCG